>NZ_JBITIL010000003.1:297693-750896 GCF_044458905.1 Nocardia sp. NPDC050408
GCTTCGCCAATACACGCAATTAGGTGGCCGCGCATTGTTATAAAAATGTGGTTTATACCCATGCCTGGGGGCGCCACCCGCCTCATTTGCGGCGGTCCCCGCACCGAGTCAAACGGGTGGCTGACGGGACTCGAACCCGCGACAGCCAGGATCACAACCTGGTGCTCTACCAACTGAACTACAGCCACCATCGCCGGTGAATCACCAGCGCGGTCGATATTAGCGTGTCAACCCCTCGAGTCCCTAATCGGTTTCTGACGTGGCGTTTTGCGCGGTCTCCTTGTCGCCGCCGCTGAGTTCGTTCGCGACGGCGGTGATCTCCGCGGTCGACGGGCCCGGTGCGGCGACGAAGGCCGTGCGCCGGTAGTACTCCAGTTCGCGGATGGATTCCTTGATATCGGCCAGGGCGCGGTGGGTCAGGCCCTTCTCCGGCTGGCCGAAGTAGATGCGCGGGTACCAGCGTCGGCACAGCTCCTTGATGGAGCTCACATCGATCATCCGGTAGTGCAGATGCGCATCGAGTGCGGGCATATCGCGGGCGATGAAACCGCGGTCGGTTGCGATGGAATTGCCGGCCAGCGGAACCGTGCCCGCGGTCGGGGCGTATGCCCGGATGTAGTCGAGTACCTGCTGCTCGGCTTCGGCGAGGGTGACCGTGGAGCGGCGCACTTCCTCGGTCAGGCCCGAACGTGCGTGCATGTCGGCGACCACCTGCGGCATGGCGGCCAGGGCCGCATCGTCGGCGTGAATGACGATATCCACGCCGTCACCGAGAATATTGAGGTCGCTGTCGGTCACGAGCGCGGCCACCTCGATCAGCTTGTCGCTGTCGAGGCGCAGACCGGTCATCTCGCAATCCATCCACACCACGTATTTGTCGCTCACTGGACACACAGTAGCCGTTTGGTCGTGACCGACGGGGCTCACCCGGCTGCGTTGCCGCAGCGTAGGCCGTGTATCAAAAGCTCCGAATTCGACACCACGTATTTGTCGGACACCCCGGCAACATCAGCTGTATTTATTGGCGAGCCTTCGGCAGTGCATATCCCCACTGGGTCGAACCGTCTCAGTGGGAGTAGCGGCGATAGAGTTTGCGGAAGATCGGCGTATGCGTTTCGGCACGACAGCTAACACTGCGAAAGCAGTCAGGGTCAGACCAGACGGAGGACGCGATGGACGCAGGATCGCGAAGCGATTCGACGGGGGGCGGCGGTCGGGAGACGGGTGGGCCCACCCCTCAGGAGAAGGTGGTCGCGGCTCGGAAAGCAGCCGAGGAAGCGGCGCGCGTGGCCGAGGAAGCCGCCGCTGCGGCCGAGGCCGCCGAACGCGAGTTGGCCGAGCAGGAGGCCGCTGCCGCGAGCGCGGATCCGAATGCGGTGAATGCCGTGGCGCAGGCCGAGGCCGCGCAATCCAAGGTCGCCGCGACCGTGGAGACCGCGGCGGCCAGCGCTGCCGCGGCGGAATCCGCGCAGTTGGCGGCGAACAAGACCGCGCAGGACGCGCAGCAGTCGGTGGCGCAGCAGATCGCGGCCGGGTATGCGTTCGACGGGGCAGCACTGGAATTGGGCACTGTTGTCGTGGATGGCGCAGTGGATCCGACTGCGCGCGTGCGGATTCCGATGCGCACCATGAACCGGCACGGGTTGGTCGCAGGCGCGACCGGTACGGGTAAGACGAAGACACTGCAGGGCATTGCCGAACAGCTATCTCGGGCTGGGGTTCCGGTGGTGCTCGCCGATATCAAGGGTGACCTGTCGGGCCTCGCGCAGCAGGGGCGCGGTGGTGAAAAGCTCAGCGCCAGGGCCACCGAGACCGGTGCGCAGGACTGGGCGCCGAGCGGCTATCCGACCGAATTCGTCTCGCTCGGTACCGGTGGTGTCGGGGTGCCGATCCGCGCGACCATTACCGCATTCGGTCCGGTGCTGCTCAGTAAAGTGTTGGGGCTCAATGAAACTCAAGAGTCCACCCTCGGGCTGATTTTCCACTGGGCGGATAAGGCGGGCCTCGGTCTGCTGGATCTGAAAGATCTGCGCGCGGTCATCACCCATCTCACCAGCCCGGCGGGCAAGGAGGATCTCGAGGGCATCGGCGGGGTTTCGGGCGCGACGGCAGGTGTGATCCTGCGCGCGCTGGTGAATCTCGAGGCCGACGGCGGTGACACATTCTTCGGTGAGCCCGAACTGGATCCGGGCGATCTGTTGCGGACCGAGGGCGGTCAGGGCGTTATCACGCTGTTCGAACTCGGTGCGCAGGCGGCGCGGCCGGTGATGTTCTCGACCTTCCTGATGTGGGTGCTCGCCGATCTGTTCCAGACACTGCCCGAGGTCGGCGATGTCGAAAAGCCCGAGCTGGTCTTCATTTTCGACGAGGCGCATCTGTTGTTCGCGGATGCCTCGAAGGCATTCCTGGAGCAGGTGGAGCAGACGGTCAAGTTGATCCGGTCCAAGGGCGTGGGCGTCTTCTTCTGCACACAGCTGCCCACCGATATCCCGAATTCGGTGCTCTCCCAACTGGGTGCGCGCATTCAACACGCACTGCGTGCCTTCACTCCCGACGATCAGAAGGCGCTGTCCAAGACGGTGCGCACCTACCCGAAGACTGGTGTCTACGACCTGGAGCAGGCGCTCACCTCACTGGGGACGGGTGAGGCGATCGTGACGGTGCTCTCGGAGAAGGGTGCGCCAACTCCCGTGGCGTGGACCAGGATTCAGCCGCCGCGCTCGCTGATGGACACCATCGGCGAGGATCAGATCAAGTCACGGGCGCTATCCAGCGCGTTGGCGGCAAAGTACGGCCAGACCATCGATCGCGAGTCTGCCTATGAGATCATGGCCGCGAAAGCCGCTGCGGCACAGCAGGAACCGGAGGCAGCTCGGGCGCCGGGGCGCTCGAAGGCCGCCCCAGAGGAGGAATCCGCCGCCGAGCGCATTATGAAGAATCCGGCGGTGAAGAGCTTTCTGCGTTCGGCCGCAACCGCCGCGGGGCGCGAGATCAGCCGTAGCATTTTCGGTACCCGCAAGCGCTGAATACGAGTGATAGCCCCCGACTCACCGAACGGGCAATTGGTGGGTCCGATTGTTTTCGAGTAGTCGGTACTCGATACATCGTCGCAGGTCGGCGCTAATTTTGCGATGGTGTTCGGGCGGTCACAGATAAGGAGTCGTCATGCCTACCGCAAATTTCGGGACAAAGAATGATCCTGGTTTTGTGTTGGAACAAAGCCCGGACCTGATCGCGGTCCGAACCCAGGACAGACGTCCGCTGCCCCGCTCCATCGGATCGGTTCGCATCCCGCTGAGCGGTGAGCTGGATGACACGGCACTGGTGGTGTCCTATCCGGAGGCGGGCGTCGAGGTGTTTCGGGTGCCGCCCGATACGCGCTCGGTCGCCCAGCGCAAGTCCGTGCTCGCCGCCGCGCCGGAGGTGCGTTTCGCTGGTCATGTACTCGTGGATCCGGTGAGCGGCGAGCCCGTGCTGTACACGGAGAACGTCTTCGTGAAGTTCACCGATGACGCGGACCCCGAACGGTGTCGGGCGGTGCTCGGCGAGGCCGGTCTGCGGATCAAGGAGACGGTGGACTACGCCGTCAACGCGTACTTCACCGCCGCGCCCGAGGGGACCGGCCAGCAGGTATTCGATATCGCGAACGGGCTACTCAGCCGCGACGATGTCGAGTACTGCCATCCCGAGTTGATCCGGCGGCGTGCCCGCAAGACGATCTTCCCGCAGCAGTGGCATCTGAAGGCGACGACCATCGGCGGCGCCACGATCAATGCACACGCGAATGTCGAAGCGGCCCACGCGATTACGCGTGGCGGTGGAGCGACGATCGCGCTGATCGACGACGGTGTCGATATCGACCACCCCGAGTTCGGCGGGACAGGCAAGGTCGTCGCACCGCGCGATGCGACCCGACAGACCAACGATCCGCGTCCGCGCGATACGCACGGAACCGGCGCCGAAAGAGGAGATAATCACGGAACCGCATGCGCGGGTGTCGCCTGTGCCAATGGCACCCTCGGCGCCTCCGGAGTGGCTCCCGAGGCCCGGTTGATGCCGATTCGGCTCGCCTCCGATCTCGGATCGCAGGCAGAGGCGAGCGCCTTCAAGTGGGCCGCCGACCACGGCGCCGACGTCATATCGTGCAGTTGGGGTCCGGCCGACGGGCTCTGGTTCCAGCCGGGCGATCCGGCGCACAGTCAGGTTGTGCCGCTGCCGGCGAGCACCCGCCTGGCGATCGAGCACGCGGTGACGAACGGACGCAATGGCAAGGGGTGTGTCGTGCTCTTCGCGGCGGGCAATGGCAATGAGCCCGTCGACAACGACGGATACGCGAGTTTCTCGAAGGTCATCGCGGTCGCGGCCTGCAATGACACCGGAAAGCGCAGTGTCTACAGCGATTTCGGCAAGGCCGTCTGGTGCGCTTTCCCTAGTAACGACATCGGACATCCGGCGTTCCATCATCCCGATGCCCTGACCGCCGGCATCTGGACTGTCGATCGGCACGGTCGCGCCGGATACAACGTGGGCACGACCGATGACGGCGATGCCGCGGGCAATTTCACCAATAGCTTCGGTGGCACTTCGAGCGCCTGCCCAGGGGCGGCCGGTGTTGTGGCGTTGGTGTTGTCGGTGCATCCGGATCTCACGTCGAGCGAGGTCAAGGACTTGTTGAAGCAGTCGTGCGACATGATCGATCCGCAACACGGCGCGTACGGTGCGGACGGGCGCAGTGACAAGTACGGCTTCGGCCGTCTCAATGCGCTGACCGCGGTGCAGACGGCCAAGAAGCTGCGGGGGCCGCAGTGAAGTTCAGGTGACGCTGCGCAGCGAGCGTTCCACCATCGCGAAACCGTAATCGAGCATTTCGGTTTCGTAGGCATGCACCGCATCGCGCAGTGAACCGGTCCGCTCGGTAATGCGGCGACAGAGCAGGGCGGCATCCCGCAGGGCTGTCGCCGCGCTGCTCCCGGCGGGGATCATGGTGTGGATGGCGTCGCCCATCAGTGTGACCGGCCCGGTTTCCCAGTGCCGCAACGGTTTTGCGGTCCGGATGGTGGTGTTGTGGACGGATTCCGGATCGGCATGGCGCACGAGTGCGGCGAGATTGTCGGGCCAGTCGTCGATCAGCTCGGTGGCGATCTTCTGCAGTTGCTGCTTGTCCATTGCGGACAGGTCGCCCGGAATCAGTGTGGTCGGCGCGGCGACCACCCACATGACGTAGTCGTCGCCGTCGCCGGAGGCGAATTCGTGGGCGGCCAGCGACATGAATCGTCCGTCGGTACCGGAGACGACGCTGAATCCGTCCAGTGCTGCCTCCGGGGTGAGCGCGCGGATCTCGTCGGTCAGCGCTGTCTTGCCGTAGATCTCCGCTTGGCCGGTTTCGACTACCTCCGCCTCCGGCAGCCATTGGGCCCGGATACGGGAATGCGTGCCGTCGGCGGCGACGAGTAGATCCGCATCGGTGACCGTGCCGTCGTCGAAGTAGGCGCGGACCCGGCCGTCGTCGAGCAATTCGAAGCGTTGGAAGGATGCGCCGTGGTGGACATCGATGCCGGTGAGTAGGAGCTTGCGCAGCGTGAGTCGGTCGACGGTCAGGTGTCGCCCGTGCACATCCTCCTCCGCCGACGGCGGAACCAGTATTTCCCGGACGACGTGCAGTTGCGGGTCGAGGAACCGCACGCCCGTCCCGCGCTTGCCCGCGGTGGCGACGATTCGTTCGTAGCGGTCCGACGGCAGACACGCACGCAATGCGAGGTCTCCCTCCGGATCGAGGTGGATGCGATAGCCCTGGCTGTGGTGGCCCGCGGCTTCGCGTTCGTAGAGTTCGACGGTGATTCCGGCTCGGCGCAGGCCCTGTGCGAGCAGGGGGCCTGCCAGCCCGGCTCCCACAATAGCAATATTCATGAATCAAAACTATCTGAATTCAGACGATCTGTCATCGGTTATAGTTTTGTCTGTGGCGGACACTTCGGAGCAGCTCGGCGCCCAGATCGGTGGTCAGCTCTATCTGGCGCACCGCTATGCGCGCGCGGCGGCCAATCAAGCACTGCGGGAACAGCGGCTCGAGCTTCGTCATCTCGGGGTGCTCAGCTGTCTGGCCGCCGTAGGGCCGCTAAGTCAGCGCGCATTGGTCGATCGGCTGCAGCTGGACAAGTCGTCGATGGTCTACATCATCGATGAGCTGGAGCGGCAGGGGCTGGCGGAGCGCCGCAAGGACGAGCGGGATCGGCGTAGCTATGCCGTGCACATCACCTCTAGCGGGCGGGAGCGCCTAGCGGCCGCAAATCGCACCGCCGACGCGGTGGTGGTCGAATTGCTCGCGCCGTTCTCGGAGGCCGAACGCCGCCAGTTGCACGAACTGCTCGGCCGGTTCATCGAGCACGCCGCCGGACAAGCCTGAGATCGGCCCATCAGTTGCCGATATCGCGGGCGAGTAGATCGTCGGTGGTTTCGCGGCGGATCAGCTGGCGGGCGCGTCCGTCGCGGACCGCGATGACCGGTGGCCGACCGACGCTGTTGTAGGACGAAGCGAGGCTGTGGTGGTAGGCGCCGGTGCACGGCACCGCGAGCACCTCGCCGGGGCGCAGGTCTGCCGGGAGTCGGATATCGGTGGCCAGCACATCGCCCGCCTCGCAGTAGCGACCCGCCACCGTGGCGGTCATCTGTGGGCCGCAGGGATGCCGATTGGCAACGACCACTTCGTAATTCGCTCCGTATAGCGCGACGCGGGCGTTGTCGCCCATGCCGCCGTCGACTGTGACGTAGGTGCGTCCGCCGTCGATGTGCTTGACCGAGAGCACGCGATACAACGTCACGCCTGCGCGTGCGACGATGGCGCGCCCCGGCTCCAAGGCGATATTCGGGCGTGGGAAGTGGTTTCGCGCGCAGGCCGCGTCCAGGGCGTCGTCGATGATGTCGGCGAGTTCGGTCAGATTCATCTCGGCATCGCCGCTGCGGTAGGCAACCGAATGTCCGCCGCCGAGGTCGAGATCAGTGAGGATACGACCGTGTTCCGCACGGACCCTGGCCATTTCGCCGATCATCCGGCGCACCGCCTCGCCGTAGTGATCCGGATCGTGGATTTGCGAGCCCAGGTGGCAGTGGAAGCCGATCAATTCGAGGTTCGGTTGGCGCATGATGCGTTCGACCGCCTCGGCGGCCATAACGCTGCCGAGCGGAAAACCGAATTTCTGATCCAACACACCGGTTTTCACGGCCGGATGCCCGTGCACGTCGATGCCGGGCGAGAGTCGGAGCAGGACTTGCTGCGGTCGGGTAGCCAGGGCCGAGAGCAAAGTGATCTCGGTCGGTGAATCGACCACGATCCGGCCGACGCCGCATTTCAGGGCGGCTTCGAGTTCGTCGAAGGATTTGCCGTTGCCGTGCAATACGATTCGCTTCGGGTCGACACCGGCCGCGATGGCGATGGCGAGTTCACCCGCCGAGCATACGTCTACCGAAAGTCCTTCCTGGGTAACCCATTCCGCGACCGCGCGGATCATCAGCGCCTTGCCCGCGTAGATGATCTCGGCCTCCGGGAAGGCCTTCTTGTAGGCGCGGCAGCGGGTGCGGACCTCGTGCTCGTCGAGCACATAGGTGGCGGTGCCGTACTGGTCGGCAATATCGGCGAGGGCGACTCCGCCGAGGGTGATTCTGCCGTCGCCGTCGTAGTGGGTATCTCGCGGCCAGACCGCGGAGTCGAGGCGCGAAGGCATTCCCGATCGCAGCGACGGGAAGATTTCGAGCAGCGTCACGTGGTTCTCCTGGGTGCGCCCCCGCTTTCTCGGCATGCGGGGCCGATATCAGGACTACGCCGGTTCCTACTGCTCATGGGCGATGCTGACGGATCCTTGACGCACCCGAAACGTTTCCTGACGGGTTGCTGACCGACACTGTTTTGCGGTCCACGCTCGCGCTGAACCGGACCGATGCCGGCGTTTGTGGTCGATGGATGGTTCGGCCACCACGGTGCTGTGTGCCCGCGAGAATTGCGCGGCAACGGCCGAGTTCGCGCTTCTCAGCCGCCGAGCTTCTTGTAGAACGCACCGGCGACGGGGGCGGTGAGGGCGCGAGGGCCGTATTGGCCTGCCACGCTCATGCCCTTGCTGATGAGGCCGGGAACGACGCGCATCTTGTTGCGTGCCAAGGCGTCGATGGAGATTTTGGCTGTGTATTCGGAGGTGACCCACATGAAGTCGGGCACCATTCGGTCGACGATGGAGGCCTCGGCCGGATCGGGAGTTTCGGTGCGGACCGGGCCGGGGGCGAGCAGGGTGACGTGCACGCCGGAGCCCTTCAATTCGCCGCGCAGCGATTCGGAGAAGGTGTTGGCGAAGGCCTTGCTCGCCGCATAGGTCGCATTGTTCGGAATCGGCATGTTGCCCGCCGCCGAACCGCTGATCAGGATGCCACCGCCACCCCTTGCGATCATGCCGGGCAGCACGGCCAGGGTGAGATCGTGCACCGCAACGGCATTGAGCTCCATCTGGTCCCGCTCATAAGCCGGATCCAATTCGGCGACCGCACCGAACGTCGCGATACCGGCGTTATTGCAGAGTATCGAAATATCGCGCGCCGCCAACTCCTCGACCAGCGCTCCCCGCGCCGTCCGATCGGCCAGATCAACCGCCCGCACCTCCGCGGTAATCCCATGCGCCAACGTCAACCGCTGCGCAAGCTCGGTCAATACCTCCCCCCGCCGCGCAACCAGGATCAACGAATACCCGCGCGCAGCAAGCTCAGCAGCAAGTGCAGTCCCGATACCTGAAGAGGCACCAGTAACAACCGCACGGTTCTCAGACGTAGGAGAGGGCAAACTCACGAGAAGAGCCTAGGCGATCCACCCAACCTCAACCGCCCAGGCCACGCCGCACCTCCACCGAGTCGGATCGAGAATGCAACCCTGGAGGGGCGCTCTCGACGTTTGCCTCCCCACGCATGGCGTTCAACGGCCCAGGACCCGACCGCAGGGCACAGTGGGGAGGGACACGCTCGCTCGGCGCCTACGTCGGCACCTGCCGCTGCCTGGTCCGACACCTCGCCCCCGCCAAGCCCGCATTAGCCCTGGCGTCGAGAATGCGCTGGTGGAGGGGTGCCTTCGGGCGTCTGCCGCTACCAGCGCATGGTGATCAACGGTCCAGGTCTGCGTTACAGGCGGGCTGCTAGGCGGGTGCCCTGGTCGATGGCGCGCTTGGCGTCGAGTTCGGCGGCTAGGTCGGCGCCGCCGATCAGGTGGATGTTGGCCCCGGCGGCGCGTAGCGGTTCTTCGAGTTCGCGGACGGATTCCTGGCCTGCGCAGATGATGACGTTGTCGACCGGAATCAATTGGGGGCGTTGGCGTTTCTCGCCGAAGCTGATGTGTAGGCCGTTGTCGTCGATGCGTTCGTAGTTGACGCCGCCGACGTGCTCGACGCCCTTCGCCTGGAGTGCCGCGCGGTGCACCCAACCTGAAGTCTTGCCGAGATCCTTGCCGAATGAGGTCGACTTGCGTTGCAGCAGAACGACTTCGCGGGCTGCCGGTGCGGGCTTGGGTTTGGTGAGCTGGCCGCGGGCCTGTTCATCCGCCGAGTCGACGCCCCACTCTTCCTTCCACTCGTCGAGCTTGAGTGTGGGGTGTCCGTCGACGGTGAGGAATTCGCTTATGTCGTAGCCGATGCCGCCCGCGCCGATGACGGCGACGCGCTTGCCGACCGGCCGCTCCTCGCGCACCAGTTCGGCATAGGACAGCACCATCGGGTGGTCGATGCCAGGGATGTTCGGAATGCGCGGGCGCACGCCGGTGGCCAGCACGATCTCGTCGTAGCGCGCCTCGAGCAACTGTGCCGCGGTGACCCGCTTGTTCAGGTGCAGGGTCACACCGGTGACCTCCAGCATCCTGGTGTAGTAGCGGATCGACTCGTTGAACTCTTCCTTGCCCGGAATGCGGCGCGCGATATCGAACTGTCCGCCGATCTTGTCGTCGGCCTCGAAAAGATCGACTTGGTGCCCACGTTCGGCGAGATTCACCGCCGCCGACAGTCCGGCCGGGCCCGCCCCGACCACCGCGACGCGCTTGGTGCGCCGAGTCGGGAGCAGCTTCAGCTCGGTCTCGTGGCCGGCGCGCGGGTTCAGCAGGCAGGACACGGTCTTGCGCTGGAACGCGTGGTCCAGGCAGGCCTGGTTGCAGGCGATGCAGGTGTTGATCTCGTCGACCCGGTCGGCGGCAGCCTTGTTCACCCATTCCGGATCGGTGAGGAAAGGTCGCGCCAGCGAAACCAGTTGCGCGTCACCGCGGGTGAGGATCTCCTCGGCGATCTCGGGCATATTGATCCGGTTGGACGCGCAGACCGGAATGTTCACCTGCTCGGTGATCTTCGCGGTGAATTCGACGAAGGCGGCCCGCGGTACCGAGGTGACGATGGTTGGCACCCGCGCCTCGTGCCAGCCGATATCGGTATTCAGAATGCTGGCACCCGCGGCTTCGAGTTCCTTTGCCAGCGCGACGATTTCGTCGAAAGTCTGACCGTTCTCGACCAATTCGGCCATGGATAAACGGAATACGATGATGAAGTCGGGCCCGACCGCGGCGCGGGTGCGACGCACGATCTCCACCGCCAGCCGGCGTCGGTTCTCCGGCGTACCGCCCCACTTGTCGGTGCGCTTATTCGTGCGCGGCGCGAGGAACTGGTTGATGAAATAGCCTTCACCGCCCATGATTTCGCAACCGTCGTAGCCCGCGAACTGGGCCAGCTTCGCACAGCGGGCGTAGTCGTCGATGGTTTGCTCGACCCCCCGCGCGGAGAGCTTGCGCGGCCGGAACGGATTGATCGGTGCCTTGATCGAGGATGCCGAAACACTGCCTGGCATATAGGAATAACGGCCCGCGTGCAGGATCTGGATGGCGATCTTGCCGCCCTCTTTGTGTACGGCCTTGGTGATCACCCGGTGCCGGTAGGCCTCGGACTTATTGGTGAGTTTCGCGCCGAACGGCAGCAGCCAGCCGGTGCGGTTCGGGGCGTAGCCGCCGGTGATGATGAGACCTACACCGCCGCGGGCGCGCTCGGCGAAATAGGCGGCGAGCCGGTTGGTATCCCAGGCACGATCCTCCAGGCCGGTATGCATCGACCCCATGATCACGCGATTGCGCAGTGTGGTGAAGCCGAGATCGAGGGGCTCGAAAAGATGGGGGAACGAACTCATCGCTGAGTCTCACCTTTCTTCGGGTCCGCGTGCGGGGCTGTTGCACGAGGTTGCAGGGCTTGCAGTACTTCGTCGCACCATTCGACGAATCCGGACTCCACGCGGATGCCCGCGCGCAGCACGAGGTACTGGTGCAGTGGGGTACCGGAGAGCTGATCCCCAGCGGGGAAGTCACGTTTCTCGATGAGTCGGAACAGTTCGAGGCGCTGACTGTGCTGCTCGCGATGCCGGACGACCTCGTCGCAGAGCGCGCCGATATCGCCGTGCGCGGCGGCGCGAATCTTCACGCCGAGTTCGTTGCGCGGCATCGAGGTATCGGTCGGCGCGGCGATCCAGCGCGCCAGTTCTGTCCGGCCGGCCTCGTTCACCGAGTAGACCTTCTTATCCGGCCTGCCCTCCTGGGCCACCGCCTCGCTGCTGAGCCAGCCGGCTTCCTCCATGCGCTTGAGCACGCGATAGATCTGCTGATGGGTGGCCCGCCAGAAGAAGCCGATCGACTTGTCGAAGCGGCGCGCCAACTCATAACCCGAACCGGCGCGCTCGGTCAGCGATACCAGCAGCGCATGTTCGAGTGCCATGACGCCAGGTTATCGTTACACCCGGTACTATGCAACTGGGTGCATAGCCGAGGCGGTATCGAGTGTTGGCCCGCCCGCCGAGGAAATCCGCACTAGGCTGCGCCCATGAGCGCCGCATCGCGCAGCGATTCGATGAGGGTGGTGGCCGGGTGACGGGTGAGTCGGAAGTTGACGCGCGGGCGACTGTCGGGCAGTCAGCCGGGCGCGGACAAGTGGTGGCGTGGGGGTTGTGGGACTGGGGCTCCTCGGCATTCAATGCCGTCATCCTGACCTTCGTCTTCTCGGTGTACCTCACCGATAAGGTCGGCGACGATCTACCGGGTGGAGTTTCACCGAGCGCGTGGCTCGGCTGGGCTCTGGGCACCGCGGGTTTCGTGGTCGCGCTCACCGCGCCGATCAGCGGTCAGCGCTTCGATGCGAGCGCGAAACGTAAACGCTCACTTGGAATGTTGACCGCGCTGACCATCCTGACGATGGCGTTGATGTTTTTCGTGCACGACGACTACCACCACTTCTGGTTCGGTCTGGTCCTGCTCGGCTTCGGTTCCGCATTCTTCGAATTGGCGGGCGTGCCCTACAACGCCATGCTGCGCCAGGTCTCCACCCCGGCCGATGTCGGTCGGGTCTCCGGATTCGGTTGGGCCATGGGCTATTTCGGCGGGATATTCATCCTGCTGATCAGCTACTTCGGCTTCATCTCCGGCCACGGCGACAATCGCGGTCTACTCGGCGTACCCATCGATGACGGTACGAATATCCGATTGGTCGCGATGCTGGCCGCGGTCTGGTTCGCCGCCTTCGCGCTGCCGGTGCTGTTCGCCGTACCCGAATTACCGCATACCAATGCCGATCCCGGTGCGGACAAGGCTGGATTCTTCGGTTCGTACCGGGTGCTGTGGCGGGATCTGCGCGAGCTGTGGTCCGTGGACCGACGCACCGTCGGTTTCCTGATCGCCAGCGCTATCTTCCGCGACGGTCTTGCCGGGGTATTCACCTTCGGTGCCATCCTGGCGGTGCGGGTCTACGGCATCGCCGACTCCGATGTGCTGCTGTTCGGCATCGCCGCGAATGTTGTTGCGGCACTTGGTGCGATCACCGCTGGTCGATTCGACGATCGTCTCGGTCCGAAGATCGTGATCGTGATCTCGCTGGTCGCCATGGTGATCTGTGGCATCGCGCTGTTGATCGTGTCCGGCCCGGTCATGTTCTGGATCTTCGGCCTGCTGCTCACCATCTTCGTCGGCCCCGCCCAATCCGCCGCCCGCTCCTTCCTCACCCGCCTGGCCCCACCCGGTCGCGAGGGCCAGATGTTCGGCCTCTACACCACTACCGGCCGCGCCGTATCCTTCCTCGCTCCAGCGCTTTTCGGGTTCTTCGTCTGGGCGTTCGACGCCGACCGCGCGGGCATTGTCGGCATTGTGGTAGTCCTCGCCGTCGGTTTGGTGGCGTTGCTCCCGGTCCACAAGCCGGATCGCGCCATTGATCCCGCCGAATAGAGTCGTGCCGCGAGGTCGGCCGCCTAGCATCGGATTGTGGCTGTTTCGTATGTGGTGACCGGCGGTGGCCGGGGGATCGGGCGGGCCATCGTGCAAAGCCTGCTCAGCACCGAGAACACGGTGGTGGCCATCGAGCGTGACGCTGCGGCGCTGGCATGGGCGGGCGACCGTGTGCTCGCCGTGATCGGCGACGCATCGTCGGTCGAGACCGCCGAGCGCGCCGCGGATCTCGCGCAGGCGGTAGGCCCGCTGGTCGGATGGGTGAACAATGCGGCGGTTTTCCGGGATGCCGTGGTGCATACCGCGCCCGCGCCGCAGGTGCTCGAGTTGATCAATGCCAACCTGTCACCCGCCGTCATCGGCTGCACGACCGCGGTGCGCCGGTTCCTCGCGGCGGGAGCCGGGGGCGCGATCGTGAATGTCAGCTCGCACCAAGCACAGCGGGCGGTGCCGGGTGCACTGCCCTACAGCACGGCGAAGGCGGCGATCGAAGGGCTGACCCGGGCCATCGCGGTCGAATATGGGCGCAACGATATTCGGTGCAATGCGGTCGCTCCGGGCTCGGTGGATACCGAAAGGTATGCCGAATTCCTGGCCGGACTGACTCCTTCGGCATCGGCGAAGGTGCAGCGGGAAATGGCGGTGCTGCATCCGATCGGGCGTGTGGCCACGACGGGTGAAGTCGCGGCAGCGGTTGCCTTTCTCTTATCGGCGGATGCGAGCTTCATCAACGGGGCGGTGGTCCCGGTGGACGGTGGCCGCTCGGTGCTCGCACTCGATCCGGAAGCCGGCTAGCGCTCCTTGCTCGGCCACCAGGCGGCCATGCCGAGTGCGATGAGGCGGACCTGGCGGATGGTGCGGTCGATGATGGCGGGTTGGTCGCGCGGGGTGGCGGCGACGTAGTCGGCAATGCAGTCGGCGACCGTGGAGACGATCAGGTCGGCGGCCAATTCGAGGTCGTCGGGGGACCAGGAGTCCAGGGCGGGGACGCGGGACAGGTCGACGACCAGTTCGCGCACGATCAATTGCAGTTCGAGCGCGATGGCATGTTGCAGGGCGGCCGAGCCGCCGCGGCGTTCGCGGGTGATGAAGCCGAAGAGTTCGCGTTTGGTGGCGACCTGATCGAAAACAAACCGCACGGTCTCCGATAGTCGGGCATCGGGCGTGCGACGCAGTTGACGCAAGGCCAGGCGCAGCGCTCGGATGCCCTCGTCGACCAGGGCCGCGCCGAGATCGTCGAGTGAGGCGAAATGCCGGTAGAACGCGGTCGGCACAATGCCCGCGGAGCGGGCGATCTCACGCAGGCTCAGCGCGCCGAAGCCACGCTCGGCGGCCAGCGCGAGCGTGCCGTCGAGTAGGGCCTGCCTGGTGCGCTCCTTGCGCTCGCCCCGGGTAGCTGTGGTCTCGGTCATCACAGTGAGCATACAGCCGTTCACCATTCGTCCATTCCAAGGATGTAGTTCGGGTCACATCAGTTCCTGGTTGACACTGGACCCGGTCCATCGGTCACACTAGTTGAGTGTACAGACGTGCACTGAATTCTTCACCGATGAGGGTTCAGGAGTACGTCGCAGCCCGAAAGCAGAGGCAACCACATGGTGGGACTCATCGACTTGGTGCAAACCCTGACCACACCGCACCCGCTCGACCGCTACCTGGAACTCGTCCGCCCCACGCTGACGGTTCGGGAGTTGCGGGCGCAGATCACCCACGTCCGCCGCTCGGTTCCGGGTTCGGTGACGCTGACCCTGCGCCCCACCCGGCAGTGGCGCGGCCACGTCGCGGGGCAGTATGTACAGATCGGCGTCGTGATCGACGGCGTCCGGCACACCAGATGCTATTCACCGGTAAATTCGGCGGGGCGGCGCGACCGCCACCTGCAACTGACGGTCAAGGCGCATCCGGGCGGCCTGGTATCGCAATATCTCTACCGCAATGCCGTACCCGGCATGGTGGTCAGCCTGGAACCGGCCGCTGGTGTCTTCCGACTGCCTGAACCGCGTCCCGAACGAGTGCTGTTGATCAGCGGCGGCAGCGGCATCACCCCGGTGTTGTCCATGCTGCGCACGCTGGCAGATGAGGGCTATCCGGGTGATCTCGCCTTCCTGCACTATGCGAAATCACCGGAGACGGTGCCGCATCGGGCCGAGCTGGAGTCGATTGCGCAGGCGCACAAGAACTTCCGCATCGAACTGCGTTATCCCGGTGACGGTTCAGGCCATTTCGACTACGACCAACTCGAACGAGTCGCACCTTGGTTCGCTGACGGCGAGACCTACGTCTGCGGTCCACCGGGCCTGATGGACGCGGTGCGCAAGATCTTCGAGGCCGAGCAGTTGGAGGAGCGGCTGCATACCGAGGAATTCACCCTGTCCGCCACCCCCGTCGACGCCGACGAGGCCTTCGGCACGGTCAACTTCTCGGCCAGCGGCCGCAGCGCTGAGAACAACGGTGCCGTCCTGCTGGAGCAGGCCGAGGCCGCGGGGCTGACACCGGAATATGGCTGCCGGATGGGCATCTGCTTCTCCTGCACCGCGGTTCGCCGCTCCGGCTGCACCCGCAATGTGCGCACCGGCGAAACCGACAGCGACCCGGATCAGCCCATCCAGCTCTGCATCAACGCGCCCGTCGGCGACGTCGACATCGATATCTGACAAAGGGGACTGAGCAATGACAATTCTGACCGAAACGAAAGACGGCCCGCTGGTACTGAGCCCGGACCAGGTCGAGGAACTCGGCCGGGCCCTCGACGAGCTGCGTGCCCGGGTCGTCGCCGATCTCGGCGACGCCGATCGCGAATACATCTACTCGATCATCAAGGCGCAGCGCGGTTTCGAGATCGCCGGACGCAGCCTGATGTATCTCGGCTTCCTGCCGCCGTTCTGGCTGGCCGCGGTGGCCGCGCTGAGTGTGTCGAAGATCCTGGACAATATGGAGATCGGCCATAATGTCATGCACGGCCAGTACGACTGGATGCGTGAGCGCGGCCTGAATTCCCGTGAGTTCGAATGGGATACGGTCTGCCCGGCGGATCAGTGGAAGCATTCGCACAACTACATGCACCACACCTTCACCAATATCCACGGCATGGATCGCGATATCGGCTACGGCATCCTGCGCATGGACGAAGCCCAGCAGTGGAATCCGCTGCGACTGGGCCAGCCGCTCTACGCTTTCGCGCTGATGGTGCTGTTCGAGTGGGGTGTGATGGGCCATGACCTGGAGGTGGAGAACATCATCCGGGGCAAGAAGAGCTGGTCGGACATCAAGCGATTGGTGAAGGGCCAGTGGCGCAAGGCCGGTCGGCAGGTGCTCAAGGACTACCTCGTCTTCCCAGCGCTGACCGGTCCGCTGTTCGTCAGCACACTCGCCGGAAACACCGCCGCGAATCTGGTGCGCAATCTCTGGGCCTTCTCCATCATTTTCTGCGGCCACTTCCCCACGGGCGTACAGACGTTCACCGAAGCGGAGACCGCCGAGGAGACCCGTGGTGAATGGTATGTCCGGCAGATGCTCGGCTCGGCCAACATCACCGGCAGCAGGCTCTTCCACATCATGTCCGGCAATTTGTCGCACCAGATCGAGCACCACCTGTTCCCGGATCTGCCCGCGAACCGCTATCCGCAGATCGCGCCGGAGGTTCGGGATCTGTGCGAGAAGTATGGATTGCCCTACAACACCGGTTCGCTCGGTGAGCAAGTCGGATCGGTGTGGCTGAAGATTTTCAAGCTGGCACTGCCGCCGTTCTTGGTCGGGAAGGAGTCCACGCCCGGTGTTATCGTAATGCGACAGCGGAACACAACCGAAGTGGGCGTGTGAATGATCGGGAAATTCGAAAGCAACAAGGATCTAATTCAAGAATTGACTTCCTCTGGTGCGCGACATGTCGGAAATATTGCGAATATCATCACCGGCACCGTCGCGGAGGTCACCCGGGAGATCGGTGAGTGGATCACCGACGCCATCGAGATGAACGAGGCCGCGGACGCCGCGCGTAAGGATGCCGCGGCGCAGGATACGAACGATTTCGTCGATGAGGCCGATGTGTCCTATGACGCGGAGGTCGAGCCGAGCGCGCCGTTCGTCGAGGCGGAAGTGGTCGAGTCGGAGATGGACAAGCCCCGGTGATCACCACACCGGCAGCCTGCGCCGGTGCTCGATCACATCGGTGATCAGGTCCTTGTACCCGTCGGCCAGTTCGGCCAATCGGCTCCACTGCAGTTGGGCGTAATCGTCCAGCTGCAGTGGATGCGGTGGCCCCACGGGTGCCGAAATGCCCAATGCATGTTGTGCCGCAACCCATTTCGCCGCCATTCGATCGATAACGGCACCCAGGGTCTCGGTGTGCAGCGAGGCGCCGGCACGGTGCTCCACATTGCCGGCAACCCAATTGTCGATATGGCCGACCAGTTCGGTTCGGTGTGCGTCGAGGTCATCGACGAGCTGTAGGTACTGTGCTACGCGGCCGCTCGGCGTGTCCGGCGCATGTGCCGCCTGCAGGGCATTGCGCCTGCGTTCATGACATTCGACCAGTGCGCGTCCAGCGGCCAGGACACGGTGCCGGTGTCGATTCGGATCGTGCGGATCGCGAAATGCGCGCAGTAGCGCCGATGGCGATGGCAGCTCGTCGGCTTCGATACGACCCGCTGCGTATTCGGTATGCATGATGCACGCCCCTGCGGTGGCGATGGGTGTGTCTTTGGATGCGCCAGGGCCGAGGAGGATTTCGGGGAGGGGCACCCCTCGGCTCCGGCGCAGCCCCGCACTCGGATCGCCCTCCATACAGTCCACCAACACGGCAAAGAAACCGGGAAATCCGCGACGATGCGATGAGGAAGACGGCCCGAGATAATCGGGACCTTTTCAGGAAAGCGCGATAGTCGAATCGGCGCAATAGAATGGTGTAGAAACAGATGAGCTGCCGGGAAATCGTTATGATCCGTTACGGATCGGTCACATAACCGCCGACTTTCCTACCTTCGTGAAATCGCTGAGCGCATGAGCAGCAACCACTTCCGGCGAGGTGCGAGCGAGACCTCGTTCGATCGACTAGCCTCGGTGTTCGTGCCCGCCTATGTGTCTTCGCCCGAGCTGACGTTCGGGTTCATGTTCGCGCTGGAAGATCCGGAGCGAATCGCCGAGGTGGTGCGCACGCTCATCCTCCGCAAGACGGTGTCGGTGTTCCGACTCGCGCGCCTGTCCGACGACGACGGGCCGCCCGAACGCTATGTCGTGAACTGGGCGGTGATTCCGCAGATCTCGATCACCACCAGCGCCCCGGACCCGGACGAGTTGGAGGCCGGACAGATCATGCTGGTGAACGCCTTCCTCGGTGAGGAGGGGGAGGTCAGTCTGTACTCGGCCCAGGGGCAGGCGCCGGGCTGAGGCCCGGTGGTCGCATTCTTCGCGATTCTGATCATCGGTAACTTTCCGCGCGCACTGTTCGACTTCAAGGTCGGCGTCATGCGCTGGCGTTGGCGGGTCGGCTTCTACGCCTACTGCTCGGCCTGCACCGGTGGTCCATCCGGGGTTGCCTACGCCTCGCCGATGCGTGACGAATATCCGCCGTTCCGACTCGACCAGGACGCCCGCGCACTCGAAAACAACTGAATGTCAACCGAATCCGGAGCCGGACCGCGGGTCGGTCACCAGGCGGATTCATAGATCCGCCGGACCACGTCCTCGATGTCCGGCTCCTCTATCGACAGGTCGCGCACCTCGGCGCGATCGGCGACCGCCGCCAGAACCTGTGCGGCGGTGGTGGATTCGGCATCGAAGGCCAAACGCTGTCGCATGCCCCCGCCCTCGCTGGTCAACAGTTCGGCGCTCGGCAGATCGTCGAGATCGCGGGTCGGTTCGGCCAGGTCGACGACCAGCACCCGCCGCGCGCCAACCCGCACCGCCAGACCGGTCAGTGAACCGTCGTACACCAGAGTGCCGCGGTCGACGACAAGCACCCGATCACAGAGCCGCTCGATATCACCCATATCGTGGGTGGTCAGCAACAGGGTGGTGCCGCGCTCGGTGCGTTCGGCGCGCAGGAATTCGCGTAGTCGCTGTTTCGACAGCACATCGAGGCCGATGGTCGGTTCGTCGAGAATGACCAATTCCGGAGAGTGCAACAGTGCCGCGGCTACCTCCGCCCGCATGCGCTGGCCGAGCGAGAGCTGGCGCACCGGGGTGTCCAGTGTCTCGGCCATCTCCAGTTGTTCGACCAACTCGTAGGTACGTTTTTGCGCGACATCGGATTCCAAGCGGTGGATCGCTGCTAGAATCGAGAACGATTCGCGCAGTGGTAGGTCCCACCACAGCTGGGAGCGCTGCCCGAACACCACACCGATTCGGGCGGCGAGTTCACGACGCCGTCGCACCGGGTCCAGGCCGCAGGTGCGCACGGTGCCCGAGGTGGGGACCAGGATGCCGGTCAGCATTTTGATCGTGGTCGACTTGCCCGCCCCGTTCGCGCCGATATATCCCACCGCCGAACCGCGTTCGATGCGAAATGTCATCCGGTCCACCGCGGTGAGTGTTTCGCGGCTGCGTCGCCAGCGATGCCCGTTCTTGCGGTACAGAATGAATTGTCTTGTCAGGTTCTCGATCTCGATGATCGAGTCCGATAACTCGCTGTCCGCCACGCTTATCCGCCGCCTCCCTGATAGTGCCGAGTGCCTAGTCGCCACAAACCAAACGCAAGCAGCCACACCCACAGCGCGGCCAGCGGTGCGCACCAGGCCAGCCAGGGCGGCAGCAGCGGCGGGCCGGGTAGGTGTAGCAGTGCGATGGTCGGTAGATACGCCGTGAACGCGACCGGAATGGCGAAGCCGAATACCAGCCTCAGCGACGTCGGAAACACCGAAGCCGGTTGCATGGCCGCGAAGGAGCCGCCGTAGGTGAAGCTGTTGGTCAATTCCGCACCGTCGATCAGATAGAACTGCGCGCCGGCGGCGCAGACGAACACTCCGCCGAACAGTGCGATGCCACTGAGCAGGGTGGTCACCAGCAGTACGAGAGTTCGCGGACCCCAGTCGAGATCGTTGCGAACGAGACCGAGTCCGAGCACGATGATCGCCACCGAGGCGCGGGCGAATCGGCGCAGCGAGATGTCGCTGGTGATGAGCTGCAACAGAAGTGGTTGGGGGCGCAGGTGGTAGGCGTCGAGCACGCCGAGCCGGATGAGTGTCGGCAGTGAATCAAGGTGGCCGAACAGGACTTGGGCCAGTGCGAATGCGGAATTGCTCAGGCCGAACAGCAGCAGTGCGCCGTCCAGATCGAGGCCGCCGAGCACCTGGACATTGTGGTAGATGACCCAAACCTCGGCGAATTCGACGATGCCGATCAGGAAGGCGCTGAATACCTCACTGGCGAAGGACAATCGATATGCGCGCTGGGCTCGCATCCGCGACCGCAGCACCGCCGCATACGGGGTGAACCAGGTACCGGCCGGTACGGGCGTATACGGGGGCTCAACCACCCTGCACCTCCAGCCTGCGGCGTCCGGCCATCAATAGTGCCCGGCCCACCGCACCGACCGCGAGTACCCAGAACACTTGTGCGGCAACGACCGTCACGGCGTCCATCCCGATGACCCGACCCGACAGGATGTCGATCGGCGACTGCAGGATCGACGGGAACGGAGTGGCCTGCGCGACGGTGCGCAGCCATGCCGGGAACATGTGGACCGGCACGAACAACCCGGCCAGAAACGTGCCGCAGATCTGGTATAGCACTCGCAGGCCGCGGGTTTCCACTACCCAGAATCCGATCAATCCGACGGCGAAAAGGCATAGAAATGACAACGCGACGGCCAGTACCACGCTGACCAGCCCCAGCACGTAGGGTCCGGGCGTGCCGGGCATGAGGAGCCCGAAAGTAAGCACGCCGACCAGTACGCTCGGCACCCCGCGCGGCAGGATCGTGCAGGACGCGCGGCCGAGATCCATGGCGAGATAACTGAACTGGACATCGACCGGACGCAAGAAGTCGATCGCGATATCGCCGTTCTTGACTCGATCCACCAATTCCAGTGGTGGCCCCATGAATTGAGTCGCACCGAGCAGTCCCTGTGACAGCCAGACGTAGGCGCCGATCGATCCGACGTCGTAACCACCGAAGCCGCCGGAGGCGCGCACCGCCGACATCATCACCGCCGCGCGCACGAATCCGAACACGCAGTTGGTGAACAGGCCCGCGAACATCGCGAGTTTGTATTGGGATTGGCGTCGGAAACCGGCTCGTACGAGGTAGAGGTACAGCCGCGCGGTCCGGAGTGGGTGCGCTACGGCGAGCTGCGAACTGTTGCCCTCCACTCTGCCGCGCACAAAAAGCTAACTCTACGGTGCGTCGGGGGACGCGCGGTAGGTAAGCGCGCGATTTTTGGAAAAGTGCGACAAACCTGCTGCACCAATGTTAGAAACACAGTCACTTCAGATTTGCCTCGTGGGCGCTCGCGCACGACAGGAAGGATCGTCGATGACTGTCGCCGCTAGCGACTGCTCGCAGGTCGCTCGAAACAGCACCGCATTGACCGTTTTCGAGACGCTCGAGTCGAATGTGCGCGGGTACTGCCGGGCCTGGCCGACCGTCTTCGACACCGGCAGCGGGTCCTGGTTGCGTGATGAGAACGGCAAGGACTACCTGGACTTCTTCGCGGGTGCGGGCGCACTCAACTACGGCCACAACAATCCGGTGCTGAAGCGGGCACTGCTGGACTACATCGTCGGCGATGGCATCACACATAGCCTTGACATGTCGACCGTCGCCAAGCGACGGCTGCTGGAGGCCTTGCGGGACACGATCTTCGAGCCGCGCGGCCTCGACTACAAGGTGCAGTTTCCCGGTCCGACCGGCGCAAATGCGGTCGAGGCCGCGCTGAAGTTGGCTCGCAAGGTCACCGGACGTCAGACCGTTCTCAACTTCACCAACGCCTTCCACGGTATGTCGCTCGGCGCCCTATCGGTGACCGGAAATGCCGCCAAACGCGCGGCTGCCGGTGTACCACTGCCGCATACGATGCCCATGCCCTACGACGGGTTCCTCGATGTGGCCGACGATCTGCGCTGGATGCGGCGGGCCCTGGACGATTCGTCCTCGGGGGTGGACAAGCCCGCCGCGGTGATCGTGGAGACGGTGCAGGGCGAGGGCGGGGTGAATGTCGCCCGCTCGCAATGGCTGCGGCAGCTGGCCGAATTGTGCAGGGCGCGCGGAATTCTGCTGATCGTCGACGATGTGCAGATGGGTTGCGGACGGACCGGCGGGTTTTTCTCATTCGAGTTCGCGGGCATCACTCCCGACATCGTGGCGCTGTCGAAATCCATCGGCGGTTACGGGTTGCCCATGGCTCTGGTGCTTTTCAAGCCCGAACTCGATCAGTGGGCGCCCGGTGAGCACAACGGGACCTTTCGCGGCAACAATGCGGCATTCGTCACCGCGCGGGTCGCGCTCGAGCACTATTGGTCAGATAGTGCGCTGGAGATTTCGACGGTGGCCAAAGGGGAGCGCACGGCACGCGCGCTCGCCGACATCGCAGCGGCATTTCCCGGTGTCTCGACGCGCGGTCGCGGGCTGGTGCACGGCATCGTGTTCGAGGAAGCCTCACGCGCGGGCAAGGTGTGCCAACTCGCCTTCGAGCGCGGGCTGCTCGTGGAGACCTCCGGTTCGGTCGACGAGGTGGTAAAGCTGATGCCGCCGTTGACGATCAGCCAGGACGAATTGGATCGCGGATTGACGTTGCTCGCCGGCGCGGTGGAGGCGATCTGCGGATAGTCACCTGCTGCCGATATTGATCACCGGGTGCGCGCTCGGATCCAGCCATCGCATAACGGCGCTGAGGTCGGCAGCCGGGATCGACACGCATCCGGCGGTCGGGCCTCCGGTCTCGACATGGAGGAAGAACGCCGAACCCGCGCCCGCGACGACGGGCTGACGGTTGTAGTCGATCACGACGGCGTGTTCGTACGCCGCTCCCGCCCGGCCGAGGTTCTCGCTCGCGTTTTCATTGAATTCACAAGTGCCAGTGGCACATTGCGCATAGCGGTTGTAATTCGGCGAGCTGCTATCGGAGACCCACCAGTCCTGCGTGCCGACCTGGCGATAAGGCAGCCGGGTCCCGTCGTTCGGCGCGATCCCGAACGCCTCGCTCAGCGTCCACACCCCGGCGGGAGTGTGCGCCGAATCCTCGCTGGCTCGGCCGATGCCGTCGCGCCCGACATAGGCCAGGAGCGGACCGATCTCGGCGCGCCAGCCGCCTGAAATACGTTGCCACGCAGTCAACGTCGCGGTGGTGTCAGCGGCGTGCTCGGTGACCACGGTGACGACTTGGTCGGCGTCGCCGTGGTACGGCAGGGGTAGATCGGACTTCGATGTGCTGGTGCACGCGGCGATGCCGGCCAGCAGAACCACGAGCAGCACTATGCGTTTCGACAATTGCAACCTCCCGACGGGCCTCGACCCTAATGCAGATTCCGCCCTTGCCATGGCAGGCGGGTTCGAGTGTCCCCGCGCGGGTACGCGATGAGCATTGCCGCGACAAATAGGAGGTCGAACGATGACGGAAGGCAAGGTCGGGAGTCTGCGCACAGTCGTGTTGGATTGTCCGGATCCGCCCAAGCTCGCCGAATTCTACGCCCGCCTGCTCGGCGCCGAACCGACCTACACCTCGGATGACACGTGGGTTGTCATCGAAGAACCCGGCGGCAGGCGCTTGGCCTTCCAATACGCGCCGCAGTATCGACCACCGCGCTTTCCGGATCCGGAAGCATCCCAGCAGATACATTTCGACGTGCTGGTGGACGATATCGCGGAGGCCGAGCCGAAGGCGCTCGCGCTCGGCGCGCGGTTGGTGCAGGCCAATGACGACGAGCAGTTCCGTGTCTATGCCGATCCAGTCGGACACACCTTCTGCCTCATCTGGCTGCATCGGCGCTCCTGAGCGCTGGACCTGCGGGTTTGTCCGTTTGTCCACGCGGCGCGTGGGTATGACGCAGGTGACTGCCGCCACCGGCAGTCGCTGAAATCAAGTCGCACGAAGCGGGCGCCCGTCCGGACGCCTGGTTCGGGAGAGGCAGTCACCATGGCCGCGCATCACGCGCAAACCTCCGCGCATTGGACGCCGCTGCGCATCGCGGCGGCGGCGGTCGGTGCGGTGTTCCTGGTGGTCGGCGTGCTCGGCTTCATTCCGGGCGTCACCACGAATTACGACAGCATGGAATGGGCCGGACACAGCTCCGACGCCCAACTTCTCGGGCTGTTCAACGTCTCGATCCTGCACAACATCGTCCACCTGGTATTCGGCGTAGCCGGCCTGCTGGCATCGCGCACAGTGCTCGCATCCCGGGCGTTCCTGCTCGGCGGCGGTCTTATCTACTTGGTGCTGTGGTTGTACGGGCTGGTCATCGACCAGCACAGCGATGCGAACTTCGTCCCGGTGAACACCGCCGACAACTGGCTGCACTTCGCCCTCGGCGTCGGCATGGTCGCAGTCGGGGCGGCGCTCGGTTGGTCGGGCAGCCGACGAGGCATAACCGGGCATCCGCGTCCGTCGATTCAATAGCTACGAGTCGATGAATCCCGCTTGGATGCGGCCCAGCGGGGTTTGTCCATATTCCGGTTCCGCCGATGCATCAACCGGCGAGTCGGGGGAATGCCCCGGGTAGGAGTCGCGGTCTGGAGCGGACCGTGGCTTCGTCGTAGGAGGTGATGAAGGTGTCGGAGCCGCCGATGTGGCCGGTGCGGAGCTGGCGGATGCAGCCCTGGAATCCCAGTCCGCTGATGCGGGTCTCTGATCGGGTGGAGGGGTTCGTCCGCATTCTGGCCGTCCTGATGCTGCTGATCGCCGTGCCGACCGCGGCGGCGGCCGGTACCGCGGCCTATAGCTCGGCATCCGCACGAATCCACACTGAGAATGCGACGAAAGTCGTTGTGACAGGGACCATTATCGGCACCCCCGCCCGGGTCACCGCACCCATAGCGGACCGCAACGCAACGGTCCGCGACCACTTCGAGGCGCAGGTGTCCTGGATCCACGACGGCAAGTCCGGCACCGCGACCGTCGGCGTCCCCGATGCCGCCGAACCCGGCCAGCCCGCTTCTGTCTGGCTGGGCCCGGACGGCAAACCGACCGCCCCTCCCGAACAATCCAGTGCCGCCGCCGTGCACGGCATCGGTGTGGGTGTCGCCGTTCTACTCGAAATCGGTTGCGGTGTAGCAGCGGTCGTCTGGGCCACCACATGGGCGCTGAACCACCGCCGACACATCCGTTTGGACCGGGAGTGGCGTCAATTCAGCCACCCCACCGGTCAGGGCAGCCAATGATGTACTCGGAGCTCCGGCAGCGAATTGCGACCCGAACGGCCCCGGGTTCCGCGCCGGGGCCGTTGTGATCACTTGCTCAGCGTCTTGCCGCCATTCGGAGCCACCGCGAACCACGTTCCGCCGACACCCTGGCCGAGCAGATCACCCGGCTTGATGTCTTTCGAGAAGTAGTACACAGGCCAACCGCCGATGGTGATTTGGCATGTGCCGTCGGCACGTTCGATGAATCCGACGAGTTGGGGATCGACGCCCGCGGCATAGAGCACTTGATCGCGGGTCACGGTCAGCGGCGGCCAGGTCACGGCGCACTGCCCGGCGCAGTTGGATACCGACGGTGCCGCCGTATCTTTGTCGAACCGGTACAGCGATCGGCCCGATCCGTCCGAAACATACTGTCCGACAGCAGGATTGCTGGTCACTTTGAGCTGCACCGCATTAGTGGTCCCGGTCGCAGCCGTGCCGTCGTAGATCTTCAGCCAGCCTTGCGTTTTCGCCACCGCGGGCGCCTGTGCCGCGGCGGGTACCGCTGCCGCGGCGGTCGACGTCCGCGCCACCGCCTCGGCACCCTTCTCGCCGCCACAGGCGCTGAGCAGGCCGGCGAGCATGACAGCGGCAGCCGCGACCGGCACGGTGACACGCTGAAAACGTTTGGCTGAACTCATCTTTGGAACCCTTCGTCGTTCTTCGACAAGGTGCACAACGCATCTCGTCCCCGTACCACGAGCGACCGCAAGCATTTGGTTCACCCGATCCGCCACAGTCGTGGTGTTCGCTAGCTCACAGTGGATTCGGGCGTGGTGCCGATCAGCTGGCCCAGTTGCGCCGATGAGCCGTCCGGATCCGGCTCTGCTCACAGCGTATCGATGAGCGCCGACACCTCGCGGGCGCAACCGTGGGCGATAGTTATGCCGGAGCCACCGTGGCCGTAGTTGTGGATCACGGGCACCGATGACGCGTCGGCCTGGGCGATCTCCAGGCGGACTTCGGCGCGCCCCGGGCGCAGTCCGACAAGTGTTTCGATGACCTCGGCACCCATCAGCTGCGGTACGAGATCTCGGCATCGACGCAGGATCGACTGTGTCAGTCGCGGATCGGGGGTGCGATCCCATGCTCCGGTCTCCAGTGAGCCACCGAGGATGCAGTCGTGGGTGCGGGGATGGACATAGGCGCGCCCGAGGGGATGCGCTTCGTCACGCACCGAGACCGAGATGCCCGGATTGGTGATGCGCACGATCTGGCCGCGGATCGGGTAGACCTCGGCGTCGTCGGCCAGCGGGCCGGCACGCAGACCCGCACAGTTCACGATCACATCGGGCGCCAGATCGTCGAGCTCGTCCAGACTCCGGATCGTCCGCCGAACCCAGTACGCGCCCGCCTGGCGAACCTGAGCAGCCAACCACGGCAGGAAGATCGGCATCTCGAGCAGCGGAACGGCGAATCGGAACCCGAATCGGTAGGTCGGCGGTAGTTCGTCCGGTCGCGCCAGCCGGAACGCTTGGACGGCCTCGGACCAGGACGGCGTCGCTGGTTCGTCGCGATATACGGCGAGCGACTCGCACATGCGCGCACCAGGTGTACCGGCGTGCGCGAGTCGTTCCAGATGGGTGAACGTTTCGACGCTCCAAGCAGCCACCCGATCGATCGGCCCGGCTGCGGTGGGAAACCATACCGCGGCGGCGAGAAACGATGTCGTCGAGTCGATGGGCTCCGCGCTTACTAACACGACATGGTGCCCGCCGCGCAGCAGCTCGAATGCCGTTGACAGGCCGACGATCCCGGATCCGACTATCACCGCTCGCACGCCGATTATTTTAACACCATTGAGTGTGCCGTTATTTGACGATACATTAATCAGCGATACGATTCGGGAGCGCGGGAGGCACTGTGACTGACGTATTGCACGACGAGGACGTCGGGTATCAGAAGAGTCTCCGCCCACGTCAGCTACAGATGATCGCGATCGGCGGTGCCATCGGGACCGGGTTGTTCCTCGGTGCGGGCGGTCGGTTGGCCAGCGCCGGTCCCGGGCTGGTGCTGGTGTACGCCGTGTGCGGGGTGTTCGTCTTCTTCGTGCTCCGCGCGCTGGGCGAGTTGGTATTGCACCGTCCGTCGTCGGGATCGTTCGTCTCCTACGCTCGCGAGTTCTACGGCGAGAAACTGGCGTATGCCGTCGGCTGGATGTATTTCTTCCACTGGTGCATGAGCGGCATCGTGGATATCACCGCCATCGCCACCTACGTCCACTACTGGTCGGCGTTCGGCGCGATTCCGCAGTGGGTCATCGCGCTGATCGCGCTGGCCGTGGTGGTGGCCATCAATCTGGTGTCGGTGCGCTGGTTCGGTGAGCTGGAATTCTGGGCCGCACTGATCAAAGTTGTTGCGCTGGTAAGCTTTTTGGTGATCGGTACGGTCTTCCTCGTCGGACGCTTCCGGATAGCGGGCGAGAGTACCGGGCCCGGTGTCCTGCGCGATCACGGCGGGCTGTTCCCGACCGGGCTGCTTCCGCTGGTCGTCGTCACGACCGGTGTCGTATTCGCCTACTCCGCAGTCGAATTGGTGGGCACCGCCGCCGGTGAGGCCGAAAATCCCGAGAAGATCATGCCGCGCGCCATCAACTCGGTAATCGCACGCATCGCCGTGTTCTATGTCGGTTCGCTGGTGCTGCTCAGTCTGCTGCTGCCCTACACAGCCTTCCGTGGCGGGCAGAGCCCATTCGTCACGTTCTTCGCCAAAATCGGTGTGGATGGTGCGGATTCCGTCATGAACCTGGTCGTGCTGACGGCGGCATTCTCCAGCCTCAATGCGGGCCTGTACTCGACCGGCCGAATCCTGCGCTCCATGGCTATGAACGGCAGTGCCCCCGCCCGCGCAGCCAAGCTGTCAGCGAATGGCGTTCCCTACGTTGGGGTTCTGGCCACCGGCGCGATCGCCCTGACCGGCGTCGGACTCAACGCGGTAGTCCCCGAGCAGGCATACGAGATAGTTCTGAACATGTCGGCCCTCGGCGTCATAACCGCCTGGGCGGCAATCGTCCTGTGCCAATTGCAACTCTGGCGTTGGTGGCGCGACGGCCGCGCAACCCGCCCCACTTTCCGCCTGATCGGCACCCCCTACACCAGCATTGCCACCCTGGTCTTCCTCGCCGGTGTAGTAGCTCTGATGGCGAGCAGTGGAAGCACCGAACAGCGCAGCGCAATCGTCGCCGTCCCGTTGATCATGGTCCCAGTGCTGGTCGGTGGCTGGTTCCTCAGACGACGAACCACCGAGGCCGTCCAGCCTGCGGCGGACTCCGAATCGTCTCATTAGCACGCTACGGCTATCGAGCTATTCGATCATGGTGGAGGGTCCAGCCGAGAGCGCTCGAATTGGCATTACGGAATATCCTGGGCCGCAGCGTACCTCGGCTATTGACGCAGCGTGGGTTGGTAGGACGGATCGGCGGCGTCGCGGGTGCCGGTCGGGTAGCCCTGGCTGGTGAAGAATGCCGATTGCATTACCTGGGCGTCGGCGGTGCACATGACTTCGGAGTCAACGAGACGGCGGTCGCGCGGTACAGATCCGCAGCCGCGAGTGCGGTCACGCCTCCGGTGTCGATCGGCACTGCGGCCGCCGGAATCGCCGTGACCAGTGCGGTCCTTGCGACACGCTCACCGAAGCTGTTCGATCACTTTTGCTAGAGCGGTCATATCCGTCTCGGAGACCGAGTAATGGGTGATCGAGTATGCGTCGCGGTAATGCCGCAGGGTGTCGGCGATGTGGTGTGCGGATCCGTGCAGTACGCCGGGCAGATAACGCAACTGGGCATCGGACAGGTCCGGATTGAACCTGCGGGGCAGCCACAGATCGGTCTCGGCGTGGCCCTGCACGTCCACTGCCTGCAACATCAGGCCCAACTCGAGGTGCGGAAAGCGTTCTCCGGCCGCGGCCCGGACGAACTCGACGCGCTGGGCGAGCGCGACGGTTCCGGCTTTCTCGGAATCGATGTCGGCGCTGACGGGCACCCCGGCCAGCGACACCGTGTCGGCGTGTTCGGCGGCAACCCTCACCAGACGGTCCCCGAGCCCGGCCACCAGCAGCGGAATCCGGCGGTGGACGGGTGGTTGGTGACCGTTCCCGAACAGTGTCCGGATTTCGCCGATGGTGTCACGCAGGTAGTCGATACGCTGCCGCCCGCTCGGGAACGGCAGCCCGGCCGCTTCGAACTCGGGTTTCGCGAAATCCGGTCCGGCACCGAGTCCGAACTCGAAGCGCCCATCGGTGAGCTGATCCACGCTGGCGACGTCACGAGCCAGCAGAGCAGGCCGGTAGAAGCCCGCATTCAATACCATCGTGCCGACGTGCACACGGTTCGTCGCCTCCGCCATGGTGACCACCGTGGGGAAAGGTGAAGTCATACCCAGATGGTCGGGAACCTGGATCACGTCGTAGCCCAGGTCTTCGGCTTGCCGTGCCTTGTCCCGCCACTCGGCGCGCGAGCCCGCGGCGGAGAAACCGACGGCGAACCGAAAAGGACGCTGTGTCATCTCATTTCGAGTCATCTCATTTCGAGTTTCTTCCACACCTCGCACGTTAGTCGATCATGCGGCATCTCGACCGGCGATGTCGGTCGGCCTGGCTGGCGGCGAGGTCACTTGCCGCCTGGTGAGGTTGTCGGCTTCGTCTGGCGTCCAGATGGCCGCGGGCTCCGAATCGTCTCGTAGAAACGCTGATCGGGTCTCGGCGAGTCGTTGAAGAAGTCTGATTTTCTCGTTTAAAGGGTGGTCTGGGGTGGTACCTATCCGACGGCAGGCCGTGAACTCTGCTTACTTCGGGCTACTCGGATGGGAAATCGGTCACAGATGTGACAACTGAATCGGTGAGTTCCTGGGCGGGCCTCGGGACGAGCCCTCGAACCTGGATCCGCGTACGGTCGACAGAGGGTGAGACGACGTGCGCGGTACCCGTCTGCCCGCGTAAACGCGAACGGACGGGCTGCGTGGCGCCCCCGGCAGGAATCGAACCTGCGACCTAGGGATTAGAAGGCCCTTGCTCTATCCAACTGAGCTACGGAGGCAGTGGGTTCCACCATGGCCGACATTGGCCGTGCTGTCCAGCGCGCCAAGTATAGCGACCGTCCAGATGGCTAGCTTCTTAGCGTCAGCAACATTTCAGCACTTGGGTGTGCGGGCCAAGCGAGTCGCGGGATGATCGACATCGCACCTCCGATCCGTTAGCCACCATATCGGCCCAAACCCCGCCGGGCCACGCATTAAGGGCCGACTACGCTCAGTGCCATGTCGTCACCGCGGGACCCGTCCGTCGCACCCGAGCTCACAGCGGGTAAGCCGGGCTACGGGGCGACCTTCGCGATATTGACCGTGCTGGCCGGTGCGATCGCGGCGGTGGTCGCCGCGATGATCGTCGGGCTCTCGGCGGCGCAGGCGCTGAGTCTGCTCGGCATTCCGGATCCGGGATCATTGACAACCTATGGCCTGCCCGCGGTGCGCGCACTCGCCGATCTGTCCGCCGCGCTGACCGTCGGCTCACTGCTGCTCGCCGCATTCCTGGTGCCGCCGCAGGCCAATGGGCTGCTCGATGTCGGCGGATATCGGGCGATGCGACGGGCTTCGAACTTCGCGTTGGCCTGGGCGTGCTGTGCGGCACTGCTCATACCGCTGACGGTGTCCGACACCACCGGGCAGCCGGTGCGGCAGATCTGGCGGCCGGAGCAGTTGTGGCACGCGATCGACCAAGTGGAGCTGGCCCAGGCGTGGCGCACGACGGTGGTGTTCGCGCTGATCGTCGCGGTGGGTTGCCGACTCGCGCTGCGTTGGGGATGGGCCCCGGTGTTGTTCGGCGGCGCGATCGTGACCATGATGCCGCTGGCACTGACCGGACATTCCTCCGCGGGTGGCGCGCACGACCTGGCCACGAACAGCCTGATCCTGCATCTGGTTTCGGCCGCGGTATGGGTCGGTGGATTGTTCGCGGTGCTCGCGCATGCGATGCGCGACGGCGAGCACACAGATACCGCGGCCAGGCGGTTCTCACTCACCGCCACGATCGCCTTCGTCGTGATCGGCGTCAGCGGTGTGATCAATTCCTGGGTGCGGGTGCCGTGGAGCGATCTGTTCACCACCAACTACGGCCGACTCGTGATCGCCAAGGCCTGCGCGCTCGCCGTGCTCGGCCTCTTCGGGTATCTGCAGCGCCGCGCCAGCCTGCCCGCACTCGCCGCGAATCCGCGTGACCGCGCCGCACTGATTCGATTCGGCGGGCTGGAGGTGCTGATCTTCGCGGCGACCATGGGTCTGGCCGTCGGGTTGGGGCGCACGCCGCCACCGCCGCCGACCAGCGTGCCGACACCCGCCGAGGTGGAACTCGGTTACAACCTCGACGGCCCGCCGACCGCCTCGCGCATTCTTTTCGACTGGCGCTTCGACTTGATCTTCGGCACGCTGGCCATCGTGCTTGCCGTGCTGTACCTGCTGGGGGTGCGGCGGTTGCGCGCGCGGGGCGATGCCTGGCCGATAGGGCGCACCATCGCCTGGCTCTCGGCCTGCGCAATCCTGCTTTTCGCCACCTCGTCCGGGGTCGGACGGTATTCGCCCGCGGTCTTCAGCGTGCACATGGGACAACACATGGCGTTATCTATGCTCGCGCCGATTCTGTTCGCGCTCGGCGGTGCCGTCACCCTCGCGCTGCGGGCGTTGCCAGCGGCCGGGCGCGGCGGCGTGCCCGGGCCGCGTGAGTGGATTCTGGCCGCGGTGCACAATCCGGTCTCGCGATTTCTGACCCATCCGATCGTCGCGTCGGTGATCTTCGTCGGCGGGTTCTATGCCCTGTACATGGGCGGTATCTACGACTCGTTCGTCGATTCCCATGCGGCGCATCTGCTGATGAATCTGCATTTCCTGCTCAGCGGCTATCTGTTCTACTGGGTTGTCATCGGCATCGACCCCAAACCGCGCCAGGTGCAGCCGCTGACCAAGCTGGGCATGGTGTTCGGTTCCCTGCCCTTCCACGCCTTCTTCGGTATAGCGCTGATGAGCATGACCACCGTGATGGGCGGATGGTTCTTCCGCAGTCTTGCCCTCGGCTGGAATAACGACCTGCTCGGTGATCAGCGCACCGGCGGTAGCCTGGCGTGGGCCAGTGGTGAGGTGCCGTTGGTCGTGGTGATGTTGGCGCTGCTCATCCAGTGGTCACGCAGCGACGCGAAACTCGCGAAGCGGACCGACCGGGCCGCCGACCGCGACCACGACGCCGAGCTGGCCGCGCACAATGCCATGTTCGCCGAACTGGCCAAACGTGATCGAGGAATACGTCATTGAGCTCCCATCGAGGTGCAAGCGTGAGTGAGCGGGGTACCGCGGTGGTGGAGAACAGGCACGCCCGACGGGTATATCGGTCCGATGTGCGGGCGGCCCGCAGACGGCTGGCCGGCCAGGTGCGCAGGACGCCGGTCTTCCATACCTCGATCATCGGCCCGAACGGGCCGGTTCCGGTCACGCTGAAACTCGAGTACCTGCAGCACGGCGGGACATTCAAGGTGCGCGGCAGTTTCAACGCACTGTTGGAGTCCTCGGCTCAGGTCGACCACGTGGTGATCGCCTCAGGTGGGAATGCCGGGATCGCGGCCGCGCTCGCCTCGGCTCGTCTCAGTAAGACGTGCACGGTGGTGGTTCCCGAGTCGGCGCCGCATACCAAGGTGGCCGCGATGTGGTCCTACGGTGCCGAAGTGCTCTGGCACGGAACGACTTACGGCGAGGCCTACAGGTACGCGACCGAGCTGGCCGAAGAGCGGGGCGCGCTGCAGCTGCATGCCTACGACCTGCCTGCCGTGGTTGCCGGTGCGGGTGTTGTCGGGCTGGAGCTGGAAGAGCAGGTGCGCGGGCGGCCGCCGGTGCTGGTCGCGGTCGGTGGCGGCGGGTTGGTCGCCGGTATCGCGGCGGCGTTGGGGCGGCGACAGCAGGTGGTCGGGATCGAACCGGAGGGCATTCCGACGCTGAACGCCGCGCTGCTCGCGGACCGGCCGGTAGATGTGAATGTGCGCAGCATCGCGGCGGATTCTTTGGGCGCCAATCGAATCGGGGATATCGCGCTGGATATCGCGCGACGCTATGAAGTCCGATCGCTGCTGGTGACCGATGACGCCATCTCGACCGCGCGCGAATATCTGTGGCGCGAGTTCCGGGTTGTGGTGGAACTTGCGGGGGCGACGGCATTGGCCGCCGTGCAGAGCGGTGCTTATGTGCCTGCCGAAGGGGAGCGCCCGGTGATCGTGCTGTGTGGGGCCAATACCGATCTGGCGGTCTTCTGACTCGGGTGTGTGAAGCGGCGACTGTCCACATGTCGCGAAGTTGTCCACATTCGGGAATCGGGGCGGCCGGAGGGGTTCGAAACCGTCAGGCTGAAAGGGCCTCTCAGTGAGGGGTGAGAGCCTGACGGATCGAAATATAAAGGGGCGCAACGATGTATGAATCGATGGTTACCGTGATCGGGACCGTGGTCACCCACCCGGTCAAGCGTGATCTGACCAACGGCGAGCAGGTCGTGACCTTTCGGATGGCGAGCAATTCGCGGCGGTTCAATCCGGAGACGAGTGAATGGGTCGACAGCGGGACTCTTTACCTCACCGTCAGCTGCTGGCGTCGTCTTGTGGTCGGTGTCGATGCCTCGTTGCGGCGCGGCGATCCGGTCATCGCCTACGGCCAGCTGCGCACCCACGAGTACCGAGCCAAGGACGGCGTGGAACGGCGTGATATCGAGATGCGCGCCACCTCGATCGGACCGGACCTGTCCCGCTGCACCGCGCAGGTGGTCCGGCGCGCGGTTTCGAGCGCGGCGTCCGGACCCAGTACCCTGGCACGGAATAGTTGTGACCGATCCAGCGCTGATGACCGTGCACGCGTCGATGGGGAGGGACCGGGGGAGGACGCGACGTCCCTGACTTCCGCACCGCCCCGGCTCGCGGATACCGAGCCCGTCGACGCTTGACCGCACGGCCGGATACCCCGGCGACAGTGGTGGCTCTGCTGCATTCCATCGATACCCACACCGATAGGCTTTCCTTTATGGCTGAGTTCATCTACCAAATGAAGAAGGTTCGCAAGGCGCACGGCGACAAGGTCGTGCTCGACGATGTCACCTTGAACTTCCTTCCCGGCGCGAAGATCGGCGTCGTCGGCCCCAATGGCGCGGGTAAGTCCAGCGTGCTGAAGATCATGGCCGGACTGGACCAGCCGAACAACGGAGATGCCTTCATCGCGCCGGGCGCCACGGTGGGCATCCTGCAGCAGGAACCGCCGCTGAACGAGGAGAAGACGGTTCGCGGCAATGTCGAGGAGGGCCTCGGCGAGGTCAAGGTGAAGCTGGATCGCTTCAACGAGATCGCCGAACTCATGGCCACCGACTACTCCGACGAGCTCATGGACGAAATGGGCAAACTGCAGGAGTACCTCGATCACGCCGATGCCTGGGATGTCGACTCCCAGCTCGAGCAGGCCATGGACGCACTGCGCTGCCCGCCGCCGGACGAGCCGGTCACCAACCTCTCCGGGGGTGAGCGCCGCCGCGTCGCACTGTGCAAGCTGCTGCTCAGCAAGCCCGACCTGCTGCTGCTCGACGAACCGACCAACCACCTCGATGCCGAGAGCGTGCTGTGGCTCGAGCAGCACCTGGCCTCCTACCAGGGCGCCGTCCTCGCCGTCACGCATGACCGGTACTTCCTCGACAATGTCGCCGAGTGGATCCTCGAACTCGACCGCGGTCGCGCCTACCCGTATGAGGGCAACTACTCCACCTACCTGGAGAAGAAGGCCCAGCGTCTCGAGGTCCAGGGCAAGAAGGACCAGAAGCTGCAGAAGCGGCTCAAGGAGGAGTTGGCCTGGGTGCGTTCCGGCGCCAAGGCCCGCCAGGCCAAGAACAAGGCTCGTCTCGGTCGGTACGAGGAGATGGCGGCCGAGGCCGAGAAGCACAGGAAGTTGGACTTCGAGGAGATCCAGATCCCGGCGGGTCCGCGCCTGGGCAGTGTGGTCGTCGAGGTCGCGCATCTGGACAAAGGCTTCGGCGATCGTCAGCTGATCAAGGATCTGTCGTTCACCTTGCCGCGCAACGGCATTGTCGGTGTCATCGGTCCGAACGGTGTCGGTAAGACCACGCTGTTCAAGACGATCGTCGGGCTCGAGTCGCCCGACAGCGGCGAGGTAAAGGTCGGCGAGACGGTCAAGCTGAGCTATGTCGACCAGAACCGCGCGGGCATCGACCCGAAGAAGAATGTCTGGCAGGTCGTTTCCGAAGGGCTGGACTTCATCGAGGTCGGCAACCAGGAGATGCCCTCGCGCGCCTACGTCAGCGCGTTCGGGTTCAAGGGGCCGGATCAGCAGAAGCCGGCCGGGGTGCTCTCCGGTGGTGAGCGCAACCGCCTGAACCTCGCGCTCACCCTCAAGCAGGGCGGCAACCTGATCCTGCTCGACGAGCCGACCAATGACCTCGACGTGGAAACGCTGGGTTCACTGGAGAACGCGCTCGAGCAGTTCCCGGGCTGTGCCGTGGTCATCTCCCACGACCGCTGGTTCCTCGACCGCACCTGCACCCACATCCTGGCGTGGGAGGGTGACAACGACAACGAGGCAAAATGGTTCTGGTTCGAGGGTAACTTCGAGGCCTATGAGGCCAACAAGATCGAGCGCCTCGGTCTGGAGGCGGCCCGCCCGCACCGGGTGACGCACCGCAAGCTCACCCGCGACTGAGTTTGGTGTCCGGCGGGGCGGTTGCGGTGTGCACTGCCCTGTCGGACGAGCCGGGTGCGGCTCAATCGAGCCGCCACACCATGTTTCGGCCAGGCTGAAGCGGCATGCGCGTTCCGGTTCGCACGCTGTCGCGTAGGTAGCAGGCGCAGGCCGAGCAATCCAGGAATCCCTATTGCCGAAGACCCTTCGGTGCCCAGTCGCCGCGGCGGGTTGCGGACCGGCACGGAGGCGATCACATTTGTGCATGACGACCTCGAAGGGGCGTTCTGCCGAAGGATTTGCGGCGAACACGCACCGCGCAGTGTCTTCATCGAAGGAAATACGGTCGACACACGCCGTTCCAAAGATCTGACTATGGTGGGGACCGTGCATGCGCAGGCGCAGTCCGGGCATTGGGTCGCTACCACCGCGATCGCGTCTACCTGACGTCGCCGGTCCGATCGGAAGCTGTGCCGAGACCATCGACCTCGGCTATCAAGCGGCGAACGCTGCGGTATCGGTGAACACCCTGCATTTAGAAGGGATTTCACCCACGCGTCAGCATGGCACAGCTACTCTCGGACCGGCGTCACTTTGTTGCGGAACCGAATCCGAGGAGTTGGCGAAAAAAATGACGGTCTCGTCCGAATTGTCCGATGGAGGACGGCAGCCGGCGCAGCCGGCGGGGCGGGTGAACACAGCGGCGTGGGCCGCGAGTTTGCCGCAGTCGCTGCGCGGCGAGCTCGCAACCCTCGAGGAGGCGTATTTCCGCCACGTCGATGCGGGCGATGTGGACTGTGCGATCACCGGGATCACTCAGATCTTCCGGCGGCATATGGAACTCGCGATGACCCGCCCCGTCGGGCGGGCGCTGGTGCGGGTCTACCACCCCGACGACGGCTCCGGCCTCGGCGCCGCGGTGCAGCTGGTCACCGACGATATGTCGCTACTGGTGGAGTCGATCACCTCGTCGCTGAGCCGGATGGGCGTCAGCGTGAGCGAGGTGATCCACCCGATCTTCGAGGTGACGCGCGATCCGGACGGACGGCTGACCAGCGCCGCACCGCACGAGGTCGACAGCAACGGGACCGACGGCCTGCGCGAATCATGGATGCACCTGCAACTGCACCCGTCGACCAGTCCGGCCCTGCTGGACCGGATCGAGCAGTCGATGCCGGATGTGGTCGCGGATGTGCGTCAGGTCATCGGCGATACCGAGGCCATCAAACAGGTGCAGAGCAACCTGGCCGACGAGCTGGAGGTGGCGGCGAAATCCGGCCATGCGCCGTTCTCCGATATCGATCTGGTCGATACCGCGAACCTGTTGCGCTGGTTGGCCAGTGGCAATTTCACCGTGCTCGGCTATGCCCGCTACCAGCTCAGCGCCGACCAGGGACAGACGATCTCGAACCCGCTGCCCGGCACCTGCCTCGGCGTGCTGCGCCCCGATGTCGGCACCGACTTCCGGGTGCCGATCAACGCGGGTGACCGCCAGCTGCTCATGCTCACCCAGGGCCTGGTGCCTGCCACCGTGCACCGCTCGGTGTACCCGTATTTCGTCGGCGTCGCCGACTTCGACGAGTCCGGCACGATTGTCGGCGAGCACCTGTTCATCGGTGTTTTCACCGTGACCGCCGTACACGAGAACGTCCTGGATATTCCGGTGATCGAGCGCCGGGTGCGTTCGGTGATCGAGGAGAGCGGCTTCGACCTGGATTCGTTCTCCGGGCAGGCCATGCTCGAGGTCATCCAGTCGTTCCCGCGCACCGAACTGTTCTCCTCCGATGTCGAGACCATGCGTCGCACCGCGACCGCGGTGCTGAATGTCGGTCTGCGCCGACAGGTTCGGCTGTTCCTGCGCTCGGACGGCTATGGACGGTTCGTCGCGTGCCTGGTCTATCTGCCTCGGGATCGCTACACCACGCGGGTGCGGTTGGAGATGCAGGAAATCCTGGTGCGCGAACTGGGCGGTGTCTCCATCGACTACTCCGCGCGGGTCAGCGAAAGCGAGCTGGCCAGTGTGTATTTCACGGTGCGCATGCCGGAGTCCGATCTCGGGTTGCCGCGCGAATCGATGGCCCAGGCCGACACCTCCGAGGCTAATCGGCTGCGCATCCAGAACCTGCTCGCCGAGGCGACGAATACCTGGGACGACCGCCTCAACGATGCGGTGAGTACCTCGACCGTGGTGGATCCCGGCGTCGTGCAGCGCTACGCCGAGTCCTTCCCGGAGGCGTACAAACAGGATTTCGCCGCCGAGCGCGCACTGGGCGACGTGGTCCGGCTGGAGGGCCTTGCCGCGGGCTCCATCGACCAATACTTGTATCGTCGCGCGGATTCGGTGCCGGGTTCGTGGCGGTTCACCCTCTACATCGGCGGTAGCGGCATCTCGCTGAGCCAGGTGCTGCCGGTGCTGCAGAGTCTCGGTGTCGAGGTGGTCGACGAGCGGCCATATCAGATTCTGTTGGATCCGGTGCCCGGCGATGACGGCGGGGAACGCTGGATCTACGACTTCGGCCTGCTGGCTCGCCCGGAACTGCTGCGTAGTTCGCTGGACCGGGATCTGGACGCCGAACTGCTGGAGTCATCGGCCAGAGCCGATGCGCTGGAATCGGAGGAGCGTGGTCTGCACGACCGGTTCACCGAGGCCTTCGAGGCGGTCTGGTTCGGGCGTGCCGAGGCCGACGGGCTCAATGAACTCGTGCTGCGCGCCCGGCTGACGTGGCGGGCGGTATCGATCCTGCGGATGTACGCGAAGTACCTGCAGCAGGCCGACTTCCCCTACAGCCAGGCGAATATCACCAGGGTGCTGCTGGCCTACCCGGATATCGCGCGGCTGTTCGTCGATCTGTTCGCGGCGCGGTTCGATCCGGATACCGAATCGGCTGAGCACGCCGCCGAATTGGAGACCCGGGTCCGCGGACGCGTCGACGAGGTCGTCAGCTTGGACGCCGACCGGATCCTGCGGGCGATCCTGTCGCTGGTCAAGGCGACGCTGCGGACGAACTACTACGTGACCGACGCCCAGGGCAATTCGCGCGGGTACATCTCGGTGAAGGTGGAACCGCGCGAAATCGCCGAATTGCCCAAGCCGAGGCCGCAATTCGAGATCTTCGTGTACTCGCCGCGGGTCGAGGGCGTCCATCTGCGCTTCGGTCCGGTGGCCCGTGGCGGGTTGCGCTGGTCGGACCGGTTGGAGGATTTCCGCACCGAGATCCTCGGCTTGGTGAAGGCACAGGCGGTGAAGAATGCGGTGATCGTGCCGGTCGGCGCCAAGGGCGGATTCGTGGTGAAGCAGCCGCCCGCGGCCACCGGTGATCCGACCGCGGATCGGCAGGCACTCGGCGCTGAGGGCGTCGAATGCTATCGGACCTTCATCTCCGGGCTGCTCGATGTCACCGACAATGTCGACCGCGCGACCGGTGCGGTACTGCCGCCCGAGCGGGTGATCCGTCGCGATAGCGACGACACCTACCTTGTGGTCGCCGCCGATAAGGGCACTGCGACCTTCTCTGATATCGCCAACGGTGTGGCGCAGCGCTACGGGTTCTGGCTCGGTGACGCATTCGCCTCCGGTGGTTCGGCGGGTTACGACCACAAGGCGATGGGCATCACCGCCAAGGGCGCGTGGGAGAGCGTGAAACGCCACTTCCAGGAGATGGATATCGACACGCAGACCACCGATTTCACCGTGGTCGGCGTCGGCGATATGAGCGGCGACGTCTTCGGCAACGGCATGCTGCTGTCCGAGCACATCCGCTTGGTCGCCGCCTTCGACCACCGGCACATCTTCCTGGATCCTGATCCCGATGCGGCCACCTCGTACCGGGAGCGGCAGCGGATGTTCGCATTGCCGCGCTCGTCCTGGGCCGATTACGACACCTCGCTGATCAGCACCGGCGGTGGCGTCTGGGATCGCACCGTCAAGTCGGTGCCGATCAGCCCGCAGGCGCGAAAGGCGTTGGGGTTGGCCGACGATGTGGTCGCGCTGTCACCGCCGGAACTGGTGCGGGCGATCCTGCTCGCGCCTGCGCAACTGCTGTGGAACGGCGGCATCGGCACCTACATCAAGGCGAGTACCGAGACCAATGCCGAGGTCGGCGACAAGTCCAATGACGCGGTGCGCGTCAATGGAAATCAGTTGCGGGTCAAGGTGATCGGCGAAGGCGGCAATCTGGGTGCGACCGCGCTCGGCCGAATCGAGTTCTGCCGCGATGGCGGCAAGATGAACACCGACGCACTGGACAACTCGGCCGGTGTCGACTGCTCCGACCACGAGGTCAATATCAAGGTGCTGCTCGACGGTGTGGTCAGCGCGGGTGTATTGCCCGAGGCCGAACGCAATCCGCTGCTCGCCTCGATGACCGATGAGGTCGCCCAGATGGTGTTGCAGGACAACGTCTCCCAGAACTTCCTGATGGGTATTTCCCGGGCCGAGGCGCCCAGGATGCTGCATGTGCACCAGCGGCTCATCGAGGATCTGGAGGCCCGTCGCGGGGTGGATCGTGAGCTGGAAGCGCTGCCATCGGAGGTGGAGATCAAGCGCAGGCTCGAAGAGGGCACGGGGCTCGCCTCGCCAGAATTGTCCAATCTCATGGCGCACGTGAAGCTTTCGCTCAAGGCCGATCTGCTCGAAACCGATCTCCCGGATATCGCCTACTTCGCCACCCGGCTGCCGGAGTACTTCCCGACACCGCTGCGCGAGCGCTTCGGCACCGCCATCAAGCGGCACCGCCTGCGTCGCGAGATCACCACCACCATGGTGGTGAACGAGATGATCGACTACGGCGGCATTTCCTACGCCCATCGGCTGAACGAGGAGATCGGCGCCAGCTCGACCGACGCCGTGCGCGCATTCGCGGCGGCCAGCGAGATCTTCGATCTGCACGATATGTGGGAGCGGATCCGGGCCACCGACGCCGCGGTGTCGGTGCGCGACGAACTCGAACTGGAGACCAAGCGGACGCTGGACCGCGCCTCGCGCTGGTTGCTGAGCAACCGCCCGCAGCCGATCGCGGTCGGCGCGGAGATCAATCGGTACAGCCGGGGCGTGCGGGAGCTGGCGCCGAAGGTGCCCGGCTGGCTGCGCGGACATCACGTCTCCACGCTGACCGATCAGTCCGCCGAAGTGATCGCCCGCGGCGCGCCGACCGACCTCGCCACCGAGGTCTTCGGGCTGCTGAATCTGTTCCCGCTGCTCGATGTGTTGGATATCGCAGATATCACCGATCGCAGCGGTGAGGAGGTCGGTTCGCTGTACTACGCGCTCAACGATCACCTCAAGATCGATTGGCTGTTGCAGGCGGTCAGCCACCTGGAACGCGGCGATCGCTGGCATTCGCTGGCCCGGCTCGCACTGCGCGACGATATGTACGGATCGCTGCGCTCGCTGACCCTCGACGTGCTCTCCGGGGGCGACCCGGAGGAGACAGCGGACGAGAAGATTGCATACTGGGAGTCGAAAAACCAGTCCCGGCTCGGGCGCGCTCGGGCCGCGCTGTCGGAGTTGTTCGAGTCCGGAACCCACGATCTCGCCACGCTGTCGGTTGCAGCGCGGCAAGTGCGAAGCATGGTGAGCGGGGTGGGCGCCCAATCGGAGGTACCGCGTTGACCAGTTCGATGAACGGTAATGGGAGGGCGCTTGGTGGCAGCCTGCTGCTGCCCAAGCGCTTCCACGCCAAGGTAGACGTCAGGTGGTCGGACATGGACGTGTTCCAGCACGTCAACCATGCCCGCATGGTGACGCTGCTGGAGGAGGCACGGATTCCATGGCTGTTCGAGGATGGACGCCCGACCGCGCCGTTGCGGTCTGGCTGTGTGCTGGCGGACCTTCGGGTCCGCTACCGCGGCCAACTGCGTCACGAGGACACCCCGCTCGACATCGCCATGTGGATCGAGCAGCTGCGTGCGGTCGACTTCACCATCGGTTACGAGGTCCGGGCCAATGGCGCGGCCCCGGACTCGCCGCCCGCGGTGATCGCCTCGACCCAGATCGCGGCCTTCGATATGCGCTCGCAGCGCCTGCGTCGGCTCACCGATAGCGAACGGGATTACCTCGCCGAGTGGAAAGAGTGAGCGACTGCCCGGATAGTTCGGGTGGTGGACTCGGATCGCTGGGCGGTAATGGCTGGCGTCGGCCGTCGAGCAGCGGTCGTCCGCGTCGGCTCGTATGGTGATGGCTGCAGCCGGTTGAGTAGCGGTGGTGGCGGACAGCGGTTGTCGCGCGGCGGCCGCGATGTGGTGATGTGGGAGCACTGATGTCGGGACAGCGCGTCCTGGAGGTTGCCGATCCGGCCGAGCGGGAGAATCTGGCGACTTTTCTGAGCCGGGCCATTCGACTGGACCCCGCGGCGGTGGTGCGTATGCGCCGCCGCGGGGAACGGTATGTATCCGCGTGGGTGGCAACGGGTTTCGAGGCGCTCGCGGTGCGTACCGTGGTCGCCGAACTCGGCGTCGACGATGTCACCGTCGGCGCCGATCTGGTGCTGGCCGGTTTGCCGTCCGGGAGTCCGATTGATCTCGGCTACTCGATGGATTCGGCTTGGCGCGGTGCGCTGCCGCCGGATGCCGGCTTCGAACACGTCGATGATGTGCCCGCGCGCACCCTCGTCGAACTCGCCGAACAGGGTGTGGCGCTGGCCAAGGAGCACGGCAGTAATCACGGCCCACCCGCCTCCCTGCTGGACCAGACGGTGCTCACGGTATCCGCGGCCGAGGTTCGGGTGCAGGTTCCGATGCGCGTCGTATTCGCCCTGACCGCAATGGATTTCATTCCACACTCCGGTGACAAGGCCGACTCCCGCCGCATCCCGCCCGCCGAAATCGTCCGGGTCCGCGCCACCAGAACCTGGCTCCGGTTGGATGCCCGCTACGGCTCCGTGGCGCGCCGCCTAGGCGGCGGAATCCCCCTTACTCCCAGCTGACCGGCCATCGACCTGTGGTGTCCACGCCAGGCAGCGCTATCCCGCTCGCCTGCTCGGGTTTTCGGGATCCCGTCGTGTGGAGCAGCCTAAAAGGGGTGTGCCGCACCCGTTGTAGCGGCTACACACCGTGTGTATCGGAGTGCAGCCACTACCCGAGTTAGGTGATGCCGACTAAACGCAGCAGAGCGGTCGTACCTGCCGCGGCAAGAATGACCACCAGCATCGGTTGGTTGCGCCATGCCAGGAGGCCGCCGACCAAAACCCCTGCGGGCAGGGCGAATCCGAGGTTGCCGGAGCCTATGGGCACAGTGGTGATGGCGACCATCGCCGCGAGCAGGACGACCGCGCCGATCTCCAGCAGTTTTGTTGCTCGCGCTGGGAACCGGATGCGGTTGCGCAGTGCCGGGCCCGATGAACGGAAGGCATATGTTCCGGCGGACAGCGCGAACATGGCCACCAGCAAGACCGGAGTACTCACGGCTGCGCCTCCGCAATCCTCGGTCCGGTCGGATGTGCTCCGCCGATGAATCGCTTGCTCATGCCGCCTGCGTTTCTTCAGATTCGGCCTTGCCGTCGCCTTCCCTCGAGATAGCGAAGAACAGCCCCGAAAGCGCAACCAGCACAGGCATTCCTGCGGGGAGGAACGGAGCACTCGCCACGGCCGCGATCGCTCCGATCAAAGCCGCGCGCAAAGTGCCACGCGCTCGCAAGGCAGGCATGATCAGCGATAACAACACCGCCGGGAACACCGCATCCAACCCGATCGCACCGGTATCGGGCACCATCGTCCCGATCAGCGCACCGATCGCCGCACCGCCGGGCCACGCAACGAGCACACCCAACCCGCTCACCCAATACGCGGCCCGCCGACGCGCCACATTGGGTTGGGCCAGTGCCAGTGCGACGGATTCGTCGTTCATCACATGCACGCCGATACGCCGCCGCCATCCGGTACCGACCACATCGGGCACCGACAGGCCATACGGCAGATGCCGCGCATTGACCAGCAGTCCGGCCAGTACCGCCGCGATCGGGCTGCCACCGGCGGCCATGATCCCGATGAACAGGAATTCCGCGCCTCCCGCGAGCACCACGATCCCGAGCACAATCGGTACCCACAGTGGAAAACCCGAGGTGACAGCGGTCGCGCCGTAGGAAACACCGATCAGCCCTACCGCGAGCAGTACCGCCGCGATCCCGGAGAGTGTGTCCCGATCGAGTGTTCGCCATATCGAACGCATGTAGCTTATAGTGAACATGGCGGGACGATTCGTCAATATGGTTCTCTGTTGGGCGGTCAGCTGTACTCACCGACCCCGGCCGGCTTCCCCGGCCTGCCATCCCTCTAGTCGACGGGAGCGGAAATGGAGCAGAGTCCGACGACGCCACAGGCGGTGATCGCCGCTGCCCTGCGCCGCGAGCGCACCCGCGCCGGGCTATCGCTCACCGAGGTCGCCAACCGGGCGGGTGTGGCTAAATCCACACTGTCCCAACTGGAATCCGGTACCGGTAATCCGAGCCTGGAGACCTTGTGGGCGCTGTGCGTCGCCCTGGACATTCCCTTCTCGCGGCTGCTCGACCCGCCACGCCCGACCGTTCAGGTGGTCCGCGCAGGGGAGGGCCCGGTGGTCGCAGCCGCGGAGTCCGAGTACCGCGCCACGCTGTTGGCAGCCGGTCCGGCCAACTCGCGCCGCGATCTGTTCCGAATCACGGCCGAACCCGGTCATGCCCGCAAATCCGATCCGCATATCCCGGGCGTGATCGAGCATGTACTGCTAGCCACCGGTCGCGCCCTCATCGGTCCGATCGACGCGCCCGTCGAACTCGGCCCAGGCGACTACATCTCCTACCCGGGCGATGCCCCGCACGTCTTCGAGGCGCTCGCCCCTGATACATGGGCAGCATTAGTCGTCGAATACACCTAGCCGGAACCTCGTCGCACGATCCTCGACGCTCAACGACGCGCTCGGCGCCATGCTCGCCACCGGTCAGGGTGTCGCGCTCGCAGCCGACAGCCGCAGCGCGGTCGTCGGTTCGCTCAGCCCTTCGGCCACGGCTGCGACGCACCCGCTGATGCGCAGCGATGGACTCTCTGCGGATGCGAAGAACATGCGCGGCAGGAAAATGAATCCCGCCCGAGCTGACGACGGAACCACTCCGGGCAAGGGACTAGGCCGCACCCTCACCGAGATACTGCAACCACACCGGATCCAGCTCGGTGGTCGTGGACAACAGCCGCCAATGCGGCCCCTTCGGCGATACCAGTGGCGAACGCAACGTCCACCCCAGTTCGCTGAGCAGCTTGTCGGCCTTGCGGTGATTGCACGGCGCGCAGCTCGCGACGCAGTTCTCCCAGGAATGTTCGCCGCCGCGGCTGCGCGGGATGACGTGGTCGATGGTCTCTGCCTTGCCACCGCAATAGCCGCAGCGGTAGCGGTCGCGGTGCATGAGGGCGGCGCGGGTCATCGGGACGCGCGCCCGATAGGGCACATGCACATAGCTGCGCAGCCGGATGACAGAGGGAATCGTGACGGCGGATTCGGCGGAATGCACCACCGAACCCTCGGCGTCGTGGTGGACGGTGTCGGCTTTATCGCAGATGAGAAGAACGACGGCCCGGCGCGCGGACAAGGCGGTGAGCGGCTCGTAGGTGGCATTCAGAAGCAACACCCGGCGCTTCAACCAGTTGGCGGCGTCGTTCTGGACCTGCGTGAGGTGTGGAATGTGGTGAGCAAGCTCACCGGTGCGATGGGCACCCGGATGGTGGTCGGACAAGATGTGCAGCGGAGTAGCCCCCGACCCACGATTGTGGACGTCGGCGGGCTGGAGTTGTCGGTGCGTCCTGGCCTCATGTGATCGGCCGTGCCGCTGCTTCATGGTGACCCCGGTTTCTTCGTAATCAAGATCATGTGGTATCTCGGCAGAGACTGCCACCCAGTTGACCATGGAACGCCTGCTATTGCACGGTGATTTCGCACAATGTCGGATGAACTGTGGTTGAAGGGCAGCCCGTTTGTGACGCGGGCACAATGGACGGCGGGCCGTAGCGATCGCTTGCGGGTCGCTCGAAAGGATCAGTAGCGATCGCTTGCGGGTCGCTCGAAAGGATCAGTAGCGATCGCTTGCGGGTCGCTCGAAAGGATCAGTAGTGATCGCTTGCGGGTCGCTCGAAACAACACAGCCTGGCCCCGATCGAGAGGATTTGATGACTTCCGGCGAGCAGACAGCCACGTCGTTCTACGAGGCGATCGGCGGGGCGGAGACGTTCCAGCGAATCGTCGCGGCGTTCTATCGCGAGGTGGCCGACGATGAGGTGCTGCGCCCGCTGTATCCGGAGCAGGACCTCGGTCCGGCCGAGCGGCGCCTGCGCATGTTCCTGGAGCAGTACTGGGGCGGGCCGCGCACCTACTCCGACGAACGCGGGCACCCGCGGCTGCGGATGCGGCATATGCCGTTCAAAATCGGTCCGGTGGAGCGCGACGCATGGCTGCGCTGCATGCACATCGGCGTGGCGGAAATCGAACCGGAAATTCTGGACGATGAACATCGCAAGGCGTTGCTCGACTATTTGGAGATGGCGGCAAATTCGCTGATGAATGCGGCTTGGTGAGATGCTTTCGTCCAGTTCGGGGTCAGGACCAGGGTTTCGGCTCATGTTGTGCAACGCTGAAAATTTGCCGAATGTCGCAGAACACAGTTGAGCCTGGGCGAATTTACCGAAAATCTTTGGCACTATTGCGGATGTGACTGATACACCTACCGCGCCGGCGTCGGTGGATCGCACCGCCCAACCTTGGTGGCGGTCGGCCGTGTTCTACCAGGTCTATCCGAGATCCTTCGCGGACTCCGACGGTGACGGGATCGGCGATCTCGGCGGAGTTCGCGAGAAGCTCGGCTACCTCGAACTACTCGGGGTGGACGCGCTCTGGATCTGTCCGGTGATGCGTTCGCCGATGGCCGACGGCGGCTACGACGTCGCCGATCCGCGCGATATCGACGCGCTGTTCGGTGGCATGGCGGCGATGGACGAGTTGATCGCCGAGGCGCACGACCGCAATCTCAGGGTCACCATGGACCTGGTGCCGAACCACACCAGTGACCAGCATCCGTGGTTCGTCGCGGCGCTGGCCGCCGCGCCCGGCAGCCACGAACGTGAGCGCTACATCTTCCGCGACGGCCGCGGTCCCGACGGCGCCGCGCCGCCGAACAATTGGCCGAGCATCTTCGGCGGACCTGCCTGGACGCGCGTCACCGAGCCCGACGGAACCCCGGGCCAGTGGTACCTGCACATCTTCGCGCGTGAGCAACCCGATCTGAACTGGCAGAATCCCGAGGTCGCCGCGGATTTCGAGCAGACGCTGCGGTTCTGGCTCGACCGCGGCATCGACGGCTTCCGCCTCGATGTCGCACACGGCATGGCCAAACCGGACGGCCTGCCCGATATGGAGCGCGTCGAGACCAAGATGCTCGTGCACGATGACAGCGATCCGCGCTTCAACAATCCCAATGTGCACGAGATTCACCGCCGCATCCGCAAGGTGCTCGACGAGTATCCGAACGCGGTCTCGATCGGTGAGGTGTGGGTCGACGACAACACCCGCTTCGGCGAGTACGTCCGACCGGACGAACTGCACTTGGCCTTCAACTTCCGCCTCGCCGAAGCGGAATTCCACGCCGACACAGTGCGGGCGGCCATCGACAATTCGCTCGCGGCCGTCGCGCCGGTGGGCGCCTCGCCCACCTGGACCCTGTCCAACCACGACATCGAGCGCGAGGTCACCCGATACGGCGATGGTCCGGTCGGGGTCGCGCGGGCCCGGGCGATGATGCTGGTGGAGTTGGCGCTGCCCGGTGCGGTCTTCATCTACAACGGTGCCGAACTCGGACTGCCGAATGTGGACGATCTGCCGGAGGCGGTGCTGCAGGATCCGGTCTGGGAGCGCTCCGGACATACCGAGCGCGGACGCGACGGCTGCCGGGTCCCGATTCCGTGGGAGGGTGCGGCGCCACCGTTCGGCTTCACCACGGCCGCGCAGTCCTGGCTGCCGATACCGCCGGAGTGGGCGTCGTCGTCGGTCGAGGCACAGTTGGAGGCGCTGGGCTCCACGCTGTCGCTGTACCGCTTGGCAATCGAATTACGCGGTGTCCGACCGGAATTCGCGGGACCGCGGATCGAGTGGTACGGCAGTCCGGCGGGTTGTCTCGCCTTCCGGCGACCGGGTGGACTGGTCTGCGTACTGAATACCTCGCCCGAGCCGATCCCGCTGCCACCGGGTGATGTGCTGCTCGCCAGCGCCCCACCGGTGAACGGACAATTGCCCGCGAATGCCGCCGCCTGGCTGGTGTGAACGAGCGCAGCGAGCCGACGGAAGTCACAGCCTGCATCGCGCACGACGGAGCCGATCGCCAGCGAGGCACAGTCGTGCGCGGACAACACGAGTCCGACCAGAACGCGAACTACTACAGAGGATCGTCTACCGTAAGTCCCGTGAGTGAGCGAAGCGAGCGAACCATGTGCCAGCGCGCCATGCGTATGACGGAGCCGAGCGTCAGCGAGGCGCAGTCATGAGCGTTCTCGAGACAGTGCTGATCTTCCTCGGCATCCCGCTGGTGATCTACGGCGCGATCGCCGGATTGTCGTTTCTCGGCAAGCCACTGCCCGGCGAGAAGCCGGTCCACTTCGACCTCGGTCAGAAGTGGACCCAGCCTGCCGTGCTGTGGAGTGCTACCGACGAGGTGACCGGATCGGGCCACCACGCTGACTCGTCGCATGGGCACCATGTGGCAATCGAATCCGCCGAGGTGGAGCTGATCGGAGGCCGGGCAAGTGGCAAGTTCTAATTGGCCTGCGGTAATCGAATCCGAACTGCCGCACGGTTCGGTGATCACCAGCAGCGGTCGCGTCTCTGGTGTGCACGAGGCCGGCGCGGTGTTCAAGGAAGCCCCGTTCAGCGATGACGAGCGGCTCACGATGGACAACGTACTCACCGAGGCGACCCGCGCGACCAAGGTGCGCTTCAACATCTACATCGGCGATCTCGGGGCGGATCCGGCCGCCGGTGCAGACGCGGTCTTCCCCACGACCCCCGAGGCCGCGCATTCGGTGCTCATCGCGGTTTCGCCCAATGACAAGGCCATCGAGGTGCGCTCCGGCCGCGAGGTCGCCGATCGCGCCAATGACCGCGTCTGCCAGCTCGGCGTCACCGCCGCACTGAGCTCGTTCCGGCAGGGCGAGCTCATCGACGGTCTGGTCTCCGCGGTTCGCGTGATGGCCGCGGCCATCGGTCGCTGATTCAGTAGTTGTATTCCGCGTGCTCTGGCGCGTTCACCGATGAGGTGGACGCGCCAGTTGCGTTTCGGCTGTCGAAACGTGAAAGGGGCGTGCGCACTGGATGGCACGCCCCGTCTCAGTGTCGCGAGGGCATTCAGTTCTGGGCATCGAAGGCGCGGGTGCGCAGCGAGCGTTCGATACCCGCCTTGCCCTCGCTCACCAGGCGGCGCAGGGCCGGCGGATGGTCATCGGCGAGGAATTTGTCCGCCGCCGCGACCGCTTCCTCGCTGATCGCCCAGGCCGGGTAGAGCCCGACGACCACGGTCTGTGCGACCTCGCTGGAGCGGCGCTCCCAGACGCCGGGAACATCGGCGAAATAGCGCTCCACGTACGGCGTCAGCAGCTCACCCTGGCCATTGGGCGCGAAGCCGCCGACGATCGAGCGGGCGGTGATATTCGGGACCGAATCGTCGGACATCACCGTCGTCCAGGCCTGCTCCTTCACCTCGGCGATCGGACGGGCCGTCGCTGCGGCCGCGGCATGGCGCTTACCGGCGGCGGTCGGATCGTTGGACAACTCTTGATCGATCGTGGGCGTGGCCAGACCGTCGACGTCGATCTCACCGCCCGCGGCCAGCGCGGTGACGAGCCGCCAGCGCAGATCGGTATCGACGATCAGACCGGGGAGGCCGACCTTAGCCGGATCGCCGTCGAGCAGTTCACGTAGCACCTCGGTATGCCAGGCCGACAGCTTGGCGCCGGTCAGCGCGTTGACGAAGGCGAGTTGGTGGTCCGAACCCGCCACGGCCTCGCGGGCGAGCTCCAGCACCCGGTTGGCGTATTCGGGCCAGCCCGTGATGGCGGCCCATTCCGGATCGGCGTAGCTGCCGATCGCGGTGTTCGCCTGCATCAGGAGTCGTTGCACCACACCGATTTCGGATTCGGCGCCGATGCCGCGCTGGACCAGAGCGACGAAATCGCGGGCCCGCAATTCGGCCTGCCTGGTCATCTCCCAGGCGGCAGACCAGGCCAGCGTGCGAGGGAGCGGTTCGGCGATATCGGCGATGCGGTTCACCAGCACGTCGAGCGAGTCGGCATCCAGGCGCACCGAGCAGTAGGTGAGGTCGTCATCGTTGACCAGCACGAACTTGCCGCGTGGCACACCGACGAGTTCGGGGACGTCGGTGCGCTCGGCGGCAGCGAGATCGAGCTCGACGCGCTTGGTGCGCACCAGCTTTCCGTCCTGGTCGTCGTAGACGCCGACGGCGAGGCGATGGACGCGACGTTCGCCCGCCCCGGGTGCGGCGCCCTCCTGTACCACGGCGAACGAGGTGAACTTGCCCTCGGCGTCGACCTCGAAATCCGGGCGCAGGATATTCAGGCCGGTGGTCTTGAGCCACTGCGCGCCCCAGCCGGACAGATCACGGCCAGAGGACTGCTCCAGCGCCGAGAGCAGATCGTCGAAAGTGGCATTGCCGTAGGCGTGTTCGGTGAAGTAGGCGCGCAGACCGGCGAGGAACGGCTCCAGACCGACATAAGCGACGAGCTGTTTGAGCACGGAAGCGCCCTTGGCATAGGTGATTCCGTCGAAGTTGACTTCCACCGCGTGCAGGTCCGGGATGTCTGCGGCAATGGGATGGGTGGAGGGCAGCTGGTCCTGCCGGTAGGCCCAGGACTTCTCCACATTCGCGAAAGTGGTCCAGGCACTTGTGTATTCGGTTGCTTCGGACTGGCACAGCACCGAGGCGAAGGTCGCGAACGACTCGTTCAACCACAGGTCGTCCCACCACTTCATGGTGACCAGATCGCCGAACCACATATGCGCCATCTCGTGCAGTACGGTCTCGGCGCGTCGCTCGTAGGAGGCGCGGGTCACCTTGGACCGGAAGACGTAGTCCTCCAAGAACGTAACGGCACCGGCGTTCTCCATCGCGCCCGCATTGAACTCCGGGACGAACAGCTGGTCGTACTTGCCGAAGGCATACGGCACACCGAAGTTGTTGTGGTAGAAGCCGAATCCCTGCTTGGTCTCGGTGAACAGGCGCTCCGCGTCCATATGCTCGGCGAGCGAGGCGCGGCAGTAGATGCCGAGCGGAACTGTGCCGTGATCGTCGGTGTAGGCGTCGGTCCATTCCGCGTACGGGCCCGCGATGAGCGCGACCAGATAGGTGCTCATCCGCGGGGTGGTACGGAACAGGTGCTTGCCGGGATCGGCGATGAGCGTATCGACCGCGGCTGCGTTCGAGATGACCTTCCAGCTCGGTGCGGCGGTGACGCTGATATCGAAGGTGGCCTTGAGATCCGGCTGATCGAAGCAGGCGAACATCCGCTTGGCATCGGCGGTTTCGAACTGCGAGTACAGGTAGACCGAGTCATCGGTGGGGTCGACGAAGCGGTGCAGGCCTTCGCCGGTATTGGAGTATTCGCAGTCGGCCTCGACGACGAGTTCGTTGCGCTCGGCCAACCCGGTGAGGGTGATGCCCTTGGCTTCGTCGTAGTCGGCGATGTCGATCGGCGTGCCGTTGAGCACGGCGGAGCGGACCCCGCGGGCAACGATATCGATGAACGTGCTCGCACCCGCGGACGCGGTGAAAGTGACCGTGCTGCGGGAGAAGAAGGTCTGCTCGCCCGGCTGCCCCGCCCCGTCGGTCAGGTCGAGCTCGATGCGATAGTTCTCGACCTGCACTGTCGAGGCGCGTTCGATCGCCTGGTCGCGAGTCAGGTTCGGTGCGGACATTGGACTCCTTCGTGGTTCGAAGAACATGCACGGGCGGCCCCCGGCGGGCACAGCACTCACCACAATGCCACCTCGGTAAGGTTGCCCGCGCGGGACTTTTTCCCATAAACCCTATCGACCAGGATCGGAGCTGCGACGTGAAGCACATCCACGCCGGAAAGGTGCGCGACCTCTACGAGGACGGCGACACGCTGCTGCTCGTGGCGTCGGACCGGGTATCGGTCTACGACGTGGTGCTGCCGACGCCGATCCCGGATAAGGGCGCACTGTTGACCCAGCTGTCGAACTGGTGGTTCGAATACTTCACCGATGTGCCCAACCATGTGGTCTCCGCGACCGATGTGCCCGCGGAATTCGCCGGTCGCGGCATCCGCGTCAAGCCGCTGAAGATGCTGCAGGTCGAATGCATCGCGCGCGGCTATCTGACCGGGTCGGGGCTGAAGGAGTACGAGCGCACCGGGACGGTTTCCGGCGTCGCACTGCCGCCCGGACTGCGCGATGGCGACATACTGCCCGAGCCGATCTTCACTCCGACCAGCAAGGCCTCCGAAGGGCACGACGAGCCCATCACCTTTGCGGATGTGGTGAATCAGGAGGGCCGCGAGGTCGCCGAGCAGTTGCGCGAGCTGACCTTGCGGATCTACACCCGCGGTGCCGCGCACGCCGCAGTGCGCGGTGTCATCGTCGCCGACACCAAGGTCGAATTCGGTTGGGACGGTGACGTTCTCACCCTCGGCGACGAGGTACTGACCTCTGACTCCTCGCGCTTCTGGCCCGGCGCCGAATGGGAACCGGGGCGTCCGCAGCGCTCCTTCGACAAGCAGTTCGTCCGCGATTGGTCCACCTCCACGGGCTGGAACAAGGAGTACCCGGGGCCAGAGGTCCCCGCCGAAATCGTCGATGCCACTCGGCAGAAGTACATCGAGGCATACGAACTCATCACGGGGCAGAGTTGGGGCGGAGAGTCCCGCTGATCATCAGGGCGACTCGGGCCGGCTCGCTAGCTACCCGGCACTGCGTCTCGATGTCGTTTGCAACCCGTTGTGGGGCCACCACTTTCAGGCGGTATTGCCGATGACCGGACTGCGGCCCTGTCCTCGGTCATCGCTGACGACCAGTTGCTAACGGCCGAGCCCGAGCAGCAGTTCGCTGAGTTCGGCCGGCATGGTGATCATGCAGTCGTGGCCGGTCGGCAACTCCCACACCTGCGCAGCGGAACCGTTGGGCTGGATCGAGGCAACGGGTCGCCGGGTGATGCCCTCCGGCGTTGCGCCGACGCAGTGGATGTGCGTGCGCGGGATCGCGTTCACGAACGGGTTGTCCAAGCGGACCGGTTGCTGCAGGCAACGCACCGGCTGATCTGAGAGCATCGTGCGCAGCCAGGCGATGTCGGCCGGGTCGGTGACACCGAACAGGCCGAAAGGTGACGGTTGCTCGGGCAGCGGGGGAATGCGCCAGCCGCTGCCCGAGCTTGCGGCGAGGTCGATCAGGCGCTGGCTTATGGGTTGGACGTCGATCGCGGTCTCGCCGTCCTCCGGGACCATCGCGTCGAGATACACCAGGTGCGCGATCCGGTCCGGAATCTGGTTGGCCGCCGACGAGATGACCAATCCCGCATAGCTGTGCCCCACGAGGACGACGTCGGTGAGGTCCTTTTCTTTGATCAGCTCGATGACGTCGGCGACGTGGGTGTCGAGCCCCACTTCGGGGCCCAGTAGATGCGCCTTGTCGCCGTAGCCGGTCAGCGAGGGCGCGTGCACCTGATGCCCGGCCGATTCCAGCAGCGGTACCACTCGCTGCCAGCACAGGCCGCTGTGCCAGGCGCCGTGGACCAGCAGAAATACAGACATGATCGTCCTTTTCGATGTGCGGTAGTGCACCGACATTGGTGGTTACTTTTCTTGCCTCGGTACACTTTAGGAACCACAATCAGTGTGGTGCGCGCGATATAGATCGCGCAATAAGGCACATTTCGGTGCCCCGGTTCCTGGGAGGTAACCATGACCGCCACAGCGGGCGAGCCGCCACAGAGCCACGACGATGCGTGCCGAACACGGGAAGTGCTGGACATCGTCGGGGACAAGTGGTCACTGCTGGTCGTGCGACATCTCAGCCAGGGACCACGCCGGTTTACCGAACTCAAGCGCGCCATCGACGGCATAAGCCAGCGCATGCTCACCGTCACCCTGCGCGCCCTGGAACGCGACGGCATCCTGACCCGGACCGTGCGCAACGTCATGCCGCCCCACGTCAGCTACGAACTCACCCCGATGGGCACGAGTCTCCGCGCAGCGGCCCTACCCCTGTTGGAGTGGAGCATTACGCACCTGGCACACATCGACGCCGCCCGTGCCGAATACGACACGCGCGCCGACGCCACGTCCACCTAGGAGTCTGCTGAATGACCGTGTGCTGTCCCCGGTCAATCTGCGGGCCGACCGGGACAATCGTGTGGTGCAGGGTAAGAGCGGTGTGGATCCGGAGCTGACGGATGCTGCGGCGTTGGTCGGTCGAGTCCCTTTCTCGAAGGAGCGAGAAAGCGCTGCCAGGACTGTGACGACCATCACAGACCTCGCCGTGTCGAGAACATTGCGCCAGCTCCGTCCCAGGGGCACGAGCGGCCACGACGGGGCCGCGTAGCACAGGAGGAACGATGATCTATCGGATGGATCACATCGGCGTTGTGGTCGAGGATCTCGCGGCTGCTATCGCGTTCTTCGTGGAATTGGGCCTGGAACTGGAGGGCGAGGCAGCAGTCGGGGGTGAATGGGCGGATCAGCTCCTCGGGTTGGACGGCGTTCGAGCGGATATCGCCGTCGTGCGGACCCCGGATGGCCACGGCCGGGTCGAGCTGTCGACGTTCCATACGCCGGTGGCCACCAGCACTGCACCGAGGGCGCCGGTGAACACCCCGGGCATCCCTCGACTCACGTTCGTCGTCGACGCTGTCGAGGACGTCCTCGACCGTCTGCGCGCCCACGGCGCCGAACTCGTGGGCGCGGTGGCACGGTACGGGGACATCTACCGGTACTGCTACGTCCGCGGCCCCGAGGGCATCATCGTCGGGCTGGTCGAGGAGCTCAACTGAAGTAGATCGCCAGTCAGCATGTTCCGTACCAGAATTCCGTTCCAGGAAGGACTTTCCGTCATGGCTGTCGCCGATGACCTTGACCACGCCACCGACTCGCAGTGGGACTGGGTCGCTGAGCAGACTCGTACGTATCTGGCCTCGGGTGGCACCGAGGGACACGAGTCGAACGGCGTCTACACGCTCGTGCTCGCCACGACCGGACGCAGGTCCGGCATTCCGCGCCGCACGTGCCTGATCTACGGCACCGCAGGCGAGGACTTCGTCGTCGTCGCCTCCAAAGGTGGTGCCGACGAGGATCCGGCGTGGTACAAGAACCTCCAAGCGGACCCGAGCGTCGGAGTGCAGGTCGGCGGCCGTCGGTTCACCGCTCGCGCCCGGGTCGCGTCCACGGCCGAACGTGCGCCCCTCTGGCTCCAGATGGCGCGCATTTTCCCGCTGTACGACGAGTACGCACAGAAGACCGACCGCGAAATCCCGATCGTCCTGCTCACTCCGCAGGACTGACCCGGCGACTGCCGTGAATGCCTTTCGATCAGACTGTGGAACTCTCGTGTTTCGCAATCGCGCTGCGGCATCTGCCAGGCCAGGCGGATGGTGCGAATTTGTTCGGGGTGAGTGGGTGCCGGTGTTCGGTGGGCAAGGGTCGGTCAGGCGAGGTGTTCGGCCAGCCGGGTGAGGTAGGGTCGCTGACCTGCGCCCAGTTTGTCGTGCGCGGTGGCGAGGTCGAACCATTCGACGCGGTCGATTTCCGGGAAGGTGGCGAGGCGACCGGATTTGGGCGGCCACTCCATTTCGAAGGTGCCGGGGACAACGGCGGATGGGTCCAGATCGCCCTCGACGGCCCAGACGGTGAGGTTCTTGCTGGATTTGCCGCTGCCGTAGCGGACCTCGCCCAACGGCACCCGCTCGCCCTCGGGCACCGGCAGCCCGAGTTCCTCGAGGAACTCACGCGCCGCGGCCACCTCGGCACTCTCGTATTCCGGCTCGTACTCACCTTTCGGGATCGACCACGCCCCCGCATCCTTACGCGCCCAGAACGGCCCACCCATATGCCCGATCAGCACCTCGGTATCACCGGCGGTCCGACGGAACAACAGAATCCCAGCACTGAATTTGCCTGCCACACCGAGCAGTCTGCCGCCTAGCGCCGCCCTGGCGCGTACAAGACACGGCGGATCCAGCAGTCCTGGGGAACATCGAGCATGGCAGGACAAGCGATCACGTGGAGTCCCTTTGGTACAGATGGATCTTGTGGTGAGCCCCATCTACCAGGGACTCCACGGCCATATCCAGCATCCAATCGATTCGTCACCCAAGGACTTCCGTGACGGCACGCGAAACCCGTTGCTACATTGCTGAGATCACCTTAGTGCGAGGGTGAATTCTGTCCCGCTTCGCGATGTCGATGCGGCACAGTCAAATCGCATTCCGATGACCGGGACGGCAACGCGCGAATCCTCTCCGGGGATCGGGTTTCGCTCGACCTCTTCCGCCTTTCGGACCACCGCCTTCGCTAGCGATTGCCAGCAGTACATTGCCGCGGCACGCACGCAACGTCACTGGAGATGGCGCTCTAGCCAATGCCTTTGGCGGGGCTGTCGTCGCAAACAACCGGGGTCTTCGCGCCCTGCTGCTAGAAGAGGAGAAGAAATGTCCGTAGAAAATCGCGGTCGGTTCCGGGCCGGAGCGGGTGGGCGGAAGCGGTCCGGCATACTGTGCGCCGCTGTGGCGTTCAGTGCGGCGACAATGCTCGGTACCATCGGTATCCCGACCGCCAACGCAGAGTCATCGGGCCCGCTTCCCTCGTGCTATTCGCAACCTGCCGTCTCGGCGCCCGGCATCGAGGCGGTCCAGCAGCTCAAGCAAGACTATTTCCATGCCATCGATACCAAGAACTGGTCCGACCTGAGCACACACCTCGCGCCTGACGTCATAGTGGACACCACCGGCAGCGGCGGCCCCATCTTTCCCGACAGGGATTCGTTCATCGCCTTCCTGAAACTCACGCTCGGTAGCGCTACTACACACCACCAAGGCTACGACCCGCAAATCAAGATGACGTCCGCGACGACTGCCGCGGGTGTGTGGACGATGGATGACGTACTTGTCTGGGGCAATACGTTCGGGGTGCACGGTTACGGCCACTACTGGGAGTGCTATACAAACACCGACGGCCACTGGGTGGAGCAATATTCCAAGCTCACCCGTACCCGTATTGATCTGATCAACCCCGACGGCACGGTGATCGAGGCGGACGCTCCGCTCGATGAGGTCGTTCAGAAATTCCACGAAGCTACCGGGCTCTAGTGAGGTGATTTCACCGACTTTCAGTCGGTTCGGCGGTTTTCGAAATAGGTGAGGTCGAATGCGGCTACTGGACCAGCCACTGTCAGTCTGTCGTCGTGCCGGCGTCCAGACGGAGGTGGGCGGCGCGGAGGGTCAGGTAGTCGCGTTCGGGGGTACTGGTGGTGTGGTTGGCGGCGGAGGTGTAGCAGGTGATGGCGGCGGCGAAATCGCTTGCCATTTCGTATAGATGCCCGCGGACGGCGTCGAGGCGGTGGTTGCCCGCGAGTTGGTCTTCGAGGGTGTCGGCGAGTTCGAGTCCGGCGGCGGGGCCGTGCACCATGGCGGTGGCGACGGCGCGGTTGAGGGTGACCATCGGGTTCTTCGAGATGCGTTCGATCATGTTGTACAGGGCCAGGATTCGACGCCAGTCGGTGTCCTCGGCACGCAGCGCCTGCGCGTGCAGTACGGCGATCGTGGCCTGGATCTGGTAGGGGCCGGTGAGGCCCGAGGCGAGGGTGCTGGTCGTCAAGGTGATGCCCTCGGTGATCAGCTTGCGGTCCCACAGTGCGCGGTTCTGTTCGGCGAGCGGAATCAATTCACCGTGCGCTCCGGTGCGTGCGGCGCGCCGGGAGTCGGTGAGCAACATGAGCGCGAGCAGCCCGGTGACTTCGGTGTCGTCGGGCAGCAGTCGATGGATCGACTTGGTCAGGCGGATCGCCTCGTTCGAGAGGTCGGTCCGCTGTAGGTCGGGTCCCGCTGTGGTGGTGTGCCCCTCGTTGAAGATCAGGTACAGCACATGCAGCACCGCATCGAGCCGCTCATGCCATTGCGCATCACCGGGCCGGGCGAACGGGCGGTCGAGGGTGGCCAGTTTCTTCTTCGCACGCGTAATCCGTTGCGCCATGGTCGCTTCCGGCAGCAGGAAGGCATTGGCGATCTCTGCTGTGCCGAGCCCGCCGACCGCACGCAATGTCAGCGCGATGGCACTAGCGGAGGACAGGGCCGGATGGCAGCAGAGGAAGAACATGGCAAGCGTATCGTCACGATCGACGGCCTCGGCATCGGGCACATCGCGCTCGAAAACCGTTGTCTCCCTATGTCGCCGGGCCACCTCGGCGCGCACCACATCGGCCATTCGCCGCTGCGCGACCTGGGTCAACCACGCTCGCGGATTATCCGGCAACCCATCGGCGGGCCATTGGGTCGCCGCCGCGAGCATCGCCTCCTGTAGCGCGTCCTCGGCGGTGTCGAAATCGCCGAATCGGCGTACCAACGTGCCGAGGACCTGCGGCGCGAGTTCGCGCAACAGTTCCTCGATGGGCAGCGCTTCGTGCATGGGTAACTATTGTTCGGTCGCCGGGGCACCCATCACCGCGCGCACCTCGATGTACTCACCGATCGGCTTACCGCCGGGGCCGGGGCCCGCCGAAGCCTGTGCGGCGATCTCCAGCGCACGTTCCGGACTTTCCACATCGACAAGCCAATATCCGGCCAGGAATTCCTTGGTCTCCGGGAACGGTCCATCGGTGACAACCGGCGCCGATCGTCCGTCCGAACTGACCAGTCGTGCCTCGTCCGGCCCGGCCAGGCCCTGCGCATCGACCAGTTCACCGGTCTTGGCCAGCTCCGCGCCGAGCGCCCGCTGGAAGTCTATATGCGCCTTGATCTCCTCCGGCGTCCACTCGGTGATCGGGACGTCGCAGCTGGCGGCGGGCCCATAGGTCTTGAGCAGCATGTACTTCATTTCCGGTCTCCTAGCCTGCGGTGCGCCCGAGCGGCGCGCTCGCGATGAGGTCGGAGCTGGATGCGCCGATTCGACGCAACCTTGATAGTGATCTGCATCACAGCGATGTCGAGGTGTCGGCGAGCCGTTCCGGATCGACCTGCTGGCCGATCAACTCCTTGATCCGGTCGGTCACATCCCAGACGTTCACATTCATCCCCGCCAGCACCCGGTTCTCGGCATCGAGCCAGAACGCGACGAACTCGCGCTTCGCCATATCACCGCGCACGACCACCTGCGCGTACTCACCGGTGGCGGCATATCCGGTGTACTCCATGCCCAGGTCGTATTGGTCGGTGAAGAAGTACGGAAGGCGTTCGTAGGAAGCCGACTTGCCGAGCATGGTCTGCGCCGCGACGGCGGGCTGATTGAGCGCATTCGCCCAGTGCTCCACCCGAATTCGACGCCCGAGCACCGGATGCTGCGCGTCGGCGATATCGCCGACCGCCACGATGTCCGGGTCACTGGTGGCCAGGCTCGCGTCGACGAGTACGCCGCCGTCGGTCGCGAGACCTGCGTTGGCGGCCAGTTCGATATTCGGTCGCGCGCCGATCGCGACGAGTACCGCATCGCCCTCGATCACGGTGCCGTCGGCGAGTCGGACGCCGCTCGCCAGATCCACCCCGCCCTGACCAGCGGTGATTGCCCCGGCCTGATGAGTGGTGATCGCCTCGACCTGGGCTCCGAATCGCAGGTCGACGCCGTGGTCGCGGTGCAGATCCGCGAAGACCCGACCCATCTCGGGTCCGAGCGCCGCCAGCAGCGGCAGTTCGGCGGATTCGACAATGGTGACCTCGACCTGGGCGGCGCGCGCGGCCGAGGCGACCTCGAGCCCGATCCAGCCCGCCCCGATGATGACCAGCCGCCGGGCCGAGCCGAACAGCTCGATCAGACTGTCGGAGTCGCCGATGGTGCGCAGCGTGTACACCTCCCGCGCATCCATGCCCGGAATCGGCAGGCGGCGCGGTGTCGAGCCGGTCGCGAGTGCGAGCTTGTCGTAGCCGAGTGTCGAACCATCGGGCAGCGTCACGGTTTTCGCGCTCGGATCGATCGCGCCGACTTCGGTGCCGAGCCGGACGTCGATATGGTGATCGCGGTACCACTGGCCCGGGTCGACGGTGAATTCCTCCAGCGATTTCTTACCGGCCAGATGTTCCTTGGACAACGGTGGTCGCTCGTAGGGCAGGTAGTTCTCGGCGCTGATCAGCGTGACGGTTCCGGGGAAATCGTTGGCGCGCAGTGCTTCCGCCAGTTTGGCCGCGGCCAACCCGCCGCCGACGATGACGAAATGCTGATCGGAGGTCATAACGGACTCCTTTTCGGGAGGGAACCGGACGCCTGCGTGTCACCCTACTGGGACCAGAGGCCACCTTTGGAGAAAATCGGGCCTCCGGTCCGGGAACGAATCGCGCGCCCGTGTGGTTGGCCACGGATAGTGGCGCGGCGAATCCGTGCGTTACGAGCGTGCGATGGAGAGGAACTGGTCTGTGAGCGAGACGACCACCAAGAACGTTGCCGATTTCTGGTTCGACCCGCTGTGCCCCTGGTGTTGGATCACCTCCCGCTGGATCCTCGAGGTCGAGCAGGTCCGCGATATAGAGGCCCGGTTCCACGTCATGAGCCTGTCGGTGCTGAACGAAGGCAAGGAGGGGCTGCCGCCGCAGTACGAGGAGCTGCTCGCTACCGGCTGGGGCCCGGTCCGGGTCGCCATCGCCGCCGCGAAGGAGCACGGTGACAAGGTGCTCTCCCCGCTCTACACCGCGATGGGCACCCGCATCCACAACCGTCGCGAGGAGTACTCGCGCGAGTCCCGCAAGGAATCCCTCGCCGCGGTGATCGCGGATTCGCTCGCCGAGGTGGGCCTGCCCGCCGAACTCGCCGCGGCCGCCGAGGGCACCGAATTCGACGAGGCGCTGCGCAAGAGCCATCACGCCGGCATGGATAAGGTCGGTCCGGATGTCGGTACCCCGACCATCCATATCAATGGCAATGCCTTCTTCGGTCCGGTGCTGTCGCGGATTCCGCGCGGTGAGGAGGCCGGGAAGCTGTGGGATGCGGCGGTCACCTTGGCCGACTACCCGCACTTCTTCGAGTTGAAGCGGACCAGGACCGAGGATCCGTCCTTCGACTGAACGCGGACCTACGGCACGGGTTTCGGCGGCAATGCCGGAACCTCGCCGTAGCTGCTCGGATACGGACCGGCCGGTGGCGCACCGGCCGGTCGGCGCGGTCGCCAGAACAGCTTGCCGTGCCTGCTGCGGTCCCGCAGTGCCCACATCCGCCAGGTCAGCACTGGATGCGAGGACATGGCATTGCTGATCCAGACGAAGAAGCCCTTCTCCACCGCGGCCCGGTCGGCCATTTCGTCGAAGCCGACGAGTTTGTTCAGATACTTACCCGCGGCGAGGGTGCCCATGGCCCTAGGTGCGCCGCCATGCCGGTTGCAGTAGCCGTGGTTGTCGGCGGTGTACTCCTGGGACCGGATCAGCGAGCTGCCGATGATCGGCAGTGACGGCGCCACGAACATGCCGAGCTGACGCCAGTACGAGGTGTGCCCGGCCGCGATATGTCCGACCTCGTGACCGATGATGAAGGCGAGCGCCTCGGGTTCGCGTGCGGCGCCGCCGATTTCGAATAGATCACTGTAGACCGCGACATAGCGCCGAAACCCGTGACCGGAGGCGAAGGCATTGATCTGGCCGTTGCCGAGCACGACGTAGGCATCCGGCACTTTGGCCATCCCGAATCGGGCCGCCGCCTCGACCACCAGCTGGTAGCCCTCCGGAAACTGGGTCGGCGACATCTTGACGCCATTGACTCGCATGGACGCGTAGCTCATACCGCGCAGGAACCACACCACGATCGGCGCGAAGACCAGGATGACCAGGTAGATATTCGGCTGCTTCCCATCCAGCACGAGATCGATGCACGCCGCCAGCGCGATCAGCATCGCGAGCGTGGTGATCACACAGACCACGACGAGCAGCGGAATCTCCCATGGGTGCCGTGCGGGCATGCCGTACGGGGACAGGCCGCGCGGCTGCCGCTGCGGGGGCGTACCGGGTGGGACCGGAGCCACACCGTAGGGACCTTGGGCGTATGTCGTCGGACCGTATTGGGGTGTCGGGTAGGGCGAACCGGGATAGGGCTGGGGTGTCGTTGGGTACTGGGGTGTCGACGGGTACTGCGATGTCGATGGGTACTGGGGCGAATCGTGCTGGGCGGAAACGTGCCCGGCCGAGGTGGCGGTCGCGTCCTGAGCCTGCGCCCACCCGCCCAATGCGGGATAGGGGTCGGCGGGTTGGCCCGCCTGCTGGGGCGGCTTGGATTCGGGCGGCTGCATGCTGAGAACTCTATTCATTTGCCGGGGACGGGGTTCGGCGCCGTTGGCGTTGCGGACACCAGGGGTGGCGCATCTGTCGATTCGCCGCGGCCCCTAACAGTGTTAATCGCGGTGGCGCGGCGTCGCATGTCCCCTCTCGCGGCACTGCGAAACACGCCTGACACAATCGCAGCCATGCGCGTATACCTGGGTGCCGACCATGCCGGTTTCGAACTGAAGAATCACGTCAAGGCCCATCTGGAGCAGGCGGGCCACGAGGTCGTCGACTGCGGCGCCCTCGAATACGACGCACTCGACGACTACCCCGCTTTCTGCATCGAGGCGGCCCGTCGCACCGTCGCCGATCCGGGCAGCCTGGGGCTGGTCTTCGGCGGCAGCGGCAACGGTGAGCAGATCGCCGCGAACAAGGTGCCCGGCGCCCGCTGCGCGCTGGCCTGGAGCGTGGAGACCGCGCAGCTGGCCCGCGAGCACAACAATGCCCAGCTGATCGGCATCGGCGGCCGCATGCACTCCACCGAGGAGGCGCTGGCGATCGTGGACGCGTTCGTCTCGACCAAATGGTCCGAGGAGCCGCGCCACCAGCGCCGCATCGACATCCTGGCCGAGTACGAGAAGACCGGTGTGGCACCGGCGGTTCCGGCCAACTGAGCGCGTAATCCGTCGTCGCGCAAGGTAGGCCGAGCGGCGATGCGAGGCAGACCGGATAGGATCTCTACTTTCGATGCCTGAGGGCTATGCGCTGCACCGGCTTGCGCGGCTGTGGCAATCGCGCTTCGCGAGCAGTGTGGTGTGCGTTTCGAACTCGCGGCAGGGGGTCGCCGCCCCTGCCGCGCGCATCGGCGGACCGGAGAGGATTTCGAGCTTCGATGCCTGAAGGGCACACGCTGCATCGGCTCGCCCGACTACATCAGCGGCGCTTCGGCGGGGGTGTGGTGCGGGTTTCCAGCCCGCAGGGCAAGTTCGCCGCCGGGGCCGCGCGGGTCGACGGTCAGGTGCTCATCAAGACCGAGGCATGGGGCAAACACCTTCTGCACCACTACGAGTCGGGTCTGGTCGTACATGTGCACCTCAGCCTGTACGGGGTGTTCACCGAGGTGCCGCTGCCGATGGGGGAGCCGGTCGGGCAGGTGCGGATGCGGATCGTCGGTGACGCGTCGGCCGATGATCGCCTGTACGGCACCGATTTACGCGGCCCGACCGCCTGCGAGGTGTACACCCGTGCGGAGGTGGCGGCGCTGACCGAGCGGCTCGGCCCGGATCCGCTGCGCCGCGGCGCCGATCCCGAACGGGCCTGGCGCAGAATTCATCGCTCGCGCAGGCCCATCGGCGCACTACTGATGGACCAGCAGGTGCTCGCCGGTGTCGGCAATGTGTATCGCGCGGAACTACTATTCCGGCACGGCATTTCGCCACACCGACCGGGCACCGCGCTGACCGCCGACGAGTGGGACGCGATGTGGACCGACCTGGTCGCGCTGATGCGGGTGGGCGTGCGGGTCGGCAAGATGGTGGTCGTCCGCCCCGAACACGACCACGGCGAACCGTCCTACGCGGCCGACCGCCCACGCACCTATGTCTACCGCCGCGCCGGCGCGCCCTGCCGCCTCTGCGGCACGTCGGTCGCACACAGCGTGCTGGAGGGCCGAAACCTCTTCTGGTGCCCCACCTGCCAGGCCAGCTGACAGGTCTGCTCTACCGGAAGTAGCGGTGCACCATCTGGGCGATGCATACCGGTTTGTCGGCGCCTTCGCGTTCCATGACCGCGTCGACGGTGACTTGGACCGCGCCGTCGCCGAGGTCGGTGGCGTCGGCGAGGGTGGCGCTGAGGCGGACCTTCGAGCCCGCGGGGACGGGGGATGGGAAGCGGACCTTGTTGAGGCCGTAATTGATTGCCATCCCACGGTTTTCGATGACGAGGATTTCCGACCAGAGTGGAATGAGTAGCGACAGGGTCAGGTAGCCGTGGGCGATGGTGCTGCCGAAGGGGCCGGTTTTCGAGCGTTCGACATCGACGTGGATCCACTGCTCGTCGTGGGTCGCTTCGGCGAACATGTCGATATCGCGTTGTGGGATCTCGAGCCAGTCGCTGGTGCCCAGGTCGGTGCCGATGAGGTCGAGTAGGTCGGTGGGGTTGTCGACGGTGGTCGCCATGTGGCGCGCTCCTTCGGTTGTTGCGGATTTACGGTGTCGGCCTGCGCATTTGGCGAGCGTCGTCGCGGAGCAGTAGGCGTTGGAGCTTGCCGAGGGCGTTGCGCGGCAGCTGCTCGCGGAAGATGAAATATTTCGGGATTTTGTATCGGGCGAGGTTTGCCTCGAGATGGGTGCGAATCGCGTCTTCATCGATGACGTGACCGGCGCGGACGACAATGTACGCCAATCCGACCTCACCCCAACGCTCGTCCGGCACGGCGACCACAGCGCAGTCGTCGACGCCCTCCAGACCCGCGATGGCTGCTTCGACCTCGGCGGGGTAGATGTTCTCGCCACCGGAGATGATCATGTCTTTGACGCGGTCGACAATGTGCGACCAGCCGTCATCGTCGATGCGGACGATATCGCCGGTGCGGAACCAGCCGTCGATGAATGCCTCTTCGGTGGCGTCGGGTCGATTCCAGTATCCGGCAAAGACATTGGGGCCCTTGACGAGTAGTTCGCCCTGGCCGGGTCCTTCGATGATCTCGCCGGACGGGGTGAGCAGCGCGACATCGGTGAAAAAGTGCGGAACACCCGCGGATACCGGATGCGCGTCGGCGCCGTGGCGCAGTGCCATGAGCACGCCGGGCGCCGCCTCGGTCATGCCGTAGCCCTGTAGGGCCTGGATGCCGCGGGCCAGCCACGCCTTGGCTACATGTTCGAGGACGGGGGAGCCACCGAAGGCGATACAGCGGACGCTCGACAGATCGGTGGTCTCCCATTCCGGCGCTTCGCACAGCATTTTCAACATGGTCGGGGCGAGCGGGAAAACCGTGGCCCGGCAGCGCTCGATGGTGGCGAGGAACTCACTGGGATCGAATTTCGGTATGACAACGACGGTTCCGCCCGCGTACAGGGTGGGCAGTGTGATCTGCCCCAGGCCGAGTACGTGGAACAGCGGCGCGGAACACAAGCTGACATCGTCGCGGCCGAGACTGAAATGAGCGAACTGGTTGAGGGTGTTCCAGACGATATTGCTGTGAGTGAGCACAGCGCCCTTGGGGCGGCCGGTGGTGCCGGAGGTGTAGAGGATCAATGCGGGATCGTCGAGTCCGACCGCGTTGGCGGGCGGTGTTCGGCCGGTGTGCTCGATGATCGCGTTCTCGTACTGCTCGCCCAGGTGCAGCAGTTGGGCATTGGCGGAGCTTCGTGCGAGCGCATCGATGCCGGTGTCGGCACCGGTGACGAACACCGTGGGGTCGGCATCGTCGAGCAGACCGGCGATCTCAGCCGCCGCCAGCCGAGTATTGAGTGCGACGAAGATGGCTCCGAGATGCATTGTGGCGAAAAGCGTTTCGAAGGTCGCGATATCGTTGTGCCCGAGGTAGGCGACCCGGTCGCCCGGCCCGACGCCGAAGTCGGCGAAGGCTGCGGCGAGAGCATCCACGCGATCGGCGAGGGTGGCGTAGTCGACGCGGCGGTCCTCCTGGATCAAAGCGATGGCATGGGGCTCCATCCGGGCGCGCCGACGCGGCCACGAGCCTATTCCCTGATCCATCATCTCGACCTCAATCCCAGTGCGGTGATGGCGTTCTCACGCAGGATCAGCGGCCGGACCTCGTCCTTGATATCGAGTTGCTCGAAGTCCTTCATCCACCGATCCGGTGAGATGAGCGGAAAGTCCGAGCCGAACAACACCTTTCGTTTGAGCAGGCTGTTGGCGTACTTGACCAGTTGCGGCGGAAAGTATTTCGGTGACCACCCGGACAGATCGATATAGACATTGGGTTTGTGGGTGGCCACGGCCAACGCTTCGTCCTGCCAGGGAAACGACGGGTGCGCGATGATGATCGTCAGATCCGGAAAGTCGACGGCCACATCGTCGAGCAGCATCGGATTGGAGTATTTGAGCCGGATGCCGCCGCCACCGGGGAGCCCCGATCCGATTCCGGTCTGGCCGGAGTGGAACAGGGCGGGCACCCCGAGTTCGCTGATGGTCTCGTAGAGCGGGTAGACCGCACGATCGTCGGGCCGGAAAGCCTGCACGCTCGGATGGAATTTGAAGCCGCGGACCCCGTGCTCGACGACCAGTCGCCGGGCTTCGGCCAGCCCCGCCTTTCCTCTGGCCGGATCGATACTGGCGAACGGGATGAGGACGTCGCTGTGTGCGGCGGCAGCGGTGGCGATGTCTTCATTGCTGATCCGCCGGTGGCCCAGTGCGGCTTCGGCGTCGACGGTGAATACCACCGCGGCCATGCGGCGCTGCCGATAGTAGGCGGCCATCTCGTCGATGGTGGGCGGTCCCGACTCGGCGCCGAAGTAGGCGTCGGCACCCGCCCGGAGCTGGTCCGGTAGCGAATAGTGGCCGCAGCCATCGGTTTCGGCGTGTGTGTGCACGTCGATCGCGACGAGTTGGTCGAGATCCAGACTCATGACAGCTGCGGCGCGGTGGTCGGGATCTTCGGCAGCGGGATGCCGTAGGTTTCGAGCTGCTCACCGATCGAGGAGTCGAATGCCTCGGCGATCGCGTCGGCGGTCCAGCCGCCGTCGAGGAAGGCACTGCGGATTTCGCTCGGATGCGACCAGAGCGACAGCCGGTCGCCGCCGATGCCTACGCATTGGCCGGTGATATGGGCGGACGCCTCGGAGGCCAGGAAAACCACCAGTCCGGCGACGTCCTCCGGAGTGCCGAAGGAGGCGGCGCGGCGCACTACCGACGGGATCGGCTCCCCATTCTTCATTCCCTCGACGTAGGGAGCGAGGAAAGGAATGGTTTCGGTCATCGCGGTCGCCGCATTCGGGATGATCGCGTTTACCGTGACTCCCGCCTTCGCACATTCCATCGCCCACGTACGCGCCATTGCCGCGATACCGGCTTTGGCTGCCGCATAGTTGGTTTGACCGAAATTGCCGCGTTGACCGGCCGGGGATCCGGCGAGCACGACCCGCCCGCCGTGACCGGCCTGACGGAAGTGCTTGACCGCTTCCCGAACACAGGTGAAGGTGCCGCGCAGATGGACGTGGATGACGGCGTCGAAGTCGTCGTCGGACATATTCCACAGCACTTTGTCGCGCAGGATGCCCGCATTGGTCACCATCGCATCCAGTCGCCCGAACGCGTCGACGGCCGCCGCGACGAGTGTTTGCGCGGCCTCGGTGGTGCCGACCGCGACCGGTACCCCGAGTGCTCGACCGCCCGCTTCGGCGATTTCGGCGGCGGCCTTCTCAGCGCGGTCGGCGGCCACGTCGTTGACCACGACCGCCGCGCCCGCGGCGGCCAAAGCCTTGGCGTAGGCGAGGCCGAGACCTTGGCCGCTGCCGGTGACGATGGCGACTTTGCCGGTGAGATCCATATGCAGTGCTCCTTATCGGTGAGCGTCAGAAGATGAGGACGGGTTTGATCGTCTTGCCGGAGGTCATATCCGCCACGGCTTGCCCGATATCGTCGAACAGGTACCGGGTGATCAGCCTGTCGATCGGGAGCCGCCCGTTGCGCACCAGCGACACCAAAGCCGGTATGACAGTGTGAGTTTCGTTGTCGCCCAGGGTGAGTCCGACGACCCTTCGGCCTGGCAGCATGGCGTTGACGTCGAGCGCCACCTCGGCACCGAACGGTGGGGCGCCGACAATGACCAGCGTGCCGCGTGCGGCAAGGACATCCGCGCCGGTGCGCAGTACGGCGGTACTGCCGGTGGTTTCCACAACGGCGTCCGCGCCACCGGTGATCTCGGTGATCGCCGCGGCGACATCGGTCGTCGTCGCATCGATGATGTGCGTGGCGCCGAGTTCCCAGGCCAGTTCGAGGCGTTCGGCGACCTGGTCGACGGCGATGATCGTCGTGGCCGGTGACAGCGTGGCCGCCATGATCGCGGACAATCCGACCGCACCGGCACCGAGTACGACAATGCTCGATCCCGGGCGCGGCTGCACGACATTCCAGATCGCGCCGACACCGGTCTGGACGCCGCACCCGAGCGGGGCAATCGTTTCCAGCGGTACGTCGGGGTCGACGACGATCATGCTGCGCTCGTCGACGAGCGCGAGTCGGCTGAACGACGACTGCCCGAAGAAATGCCCGCCCAGGGGTGTGTCATTGCGGGTGATGGTGTGGCTGTCGTCCGCTCGCGCACCGCCGATCAGGTTGAGCGGCAACCAGGTTGCGCAATAGGCAGGGTGTCCGTCGCGACAGTTCGCGCATGCTCCGCACGACGTGAACGACAGCAGTACGTGATCGCCGGGTACGACGCCGGTGACATCGGATCCGACGCGTTCGACAATGCCCGCGCCTTCGTGACCGAGGACGCCGGGGAGCGGAAACGGCAGCCCACCGCTGGCGACGCCGAGGTCGGTGTGGCAGACACCGGCAGCGACCATGCGCACGATCGCCTCGTGCGGTCGTGGTTCATCGAGTTCGATCGGGGTGAGGGTGAAAGGCGCACCGCCGGATTCGACGACGGCTGCCCGAGTGGTGGTGGTCATGATGGGGGTCCTTGCGGATTCAATCGAGGGCGATGACAACGGATTTGACCTTGGTGTAGGACGCAAGGGCCTCCGGTCCGTATTCGCGTCCGAAGCCGGAGTCCTTGACACCGCCGAACGGCATGGCCGGGTCGAGCATGGCCCAGTCGTTGACCCAGACGATTCCGGCCTGCAATTTGTCGGCGACGCGGTGCGCGCGGGCGAGATCGCTGGTGTGCAGGCCGGACGCGAGTCCGTAGCGCGTGCCGTTGGCCAGCGCGACCGCTTCGTCCTCGGTATCGAATGCCTGCACCGTGAGCACCGGTCCGAAGATTTCTTCCTGCACTACCCGGGAATCGTTGGCGAGGTCCGCGATCACGGTTGGCTTGTAGTAATACCCGCCGTCCAGCTCGAGGCGTTCGCCGCCGCACACCACCCGGCCGCCCTCCCGGCGGGCCAGCGCGACATATTCCTCGACCTTCGTGACATGCCGTCGCGCGGCCATCGGTCCCACCACGGTCGCCGGATCACGGGGGTCGCCGACAGGTACGCCCGCGACGGCTTCGGCGAGGATGCCGACGATGGTCTCGTAGAGTGGCCGCGCGACCAGCAGTCGGGGACCGCCCATGCAGAACTGCCCGGTATTGAAGACGAAACCCTTGATGATCGCGCCGATTGCCTTCTCGATATCGGCGTCGGCGAACACGATGTGCGCGGCATTGCCGCCGAGTTCCATGGTCACCGGCTTCAAGGCCGCACCCGCCGCGCTCGCCGCGCGCCGACCGATCTCGGTGGATCCGGTGAACGCGATCTTGTCGACACCTGGGTGCTCGAGCAGTGCCGCACCGACGACCGGCCCTGGGCCGGTGATCACATTGACCACCCCCGATGGCACACCGGCCCGTTCGAACAGTGTCGCCATGAACAGCGCGCTGAGCGGCGTTTCCTCGGCCGGTTTGTGGACGATGGAATTGCCCGCGGCGAGCGCGGGCGCGATTTTGGAGGTCGACAGGATCAGCGGAAAGTTGAACGGAGTAATGGCGGCGACCACACCGAGTGGGTCGCGGCGGGTGTAGGCGAAGGCGGGCAGCGGCGTGCGGCGGGTGGCGCCGTCGATGGTCTGGGCGAGCGCGGCGCAGTACTCGTATTGTTCGATGGTGGTCGCGACGTCCACCGATCGGCACAGGGTGACGGGCTTGCCGACATCGAGACTTTCCAGTCGGACCAGCTCGTCGGCGTTTTCGCGCACCAGCTCGGCGATCCGGAGCAGGATGCGCGCCCGTTCCCGACCGCTGCGGGCCGCCCATTCGGCACCGGTGAATGCCGCGCGCGCGGCGTTCACCGCGTCGTCGACATCGCTGCGGTCGGCCTCGGCGACGGTGCCGATGACCTGACCGGTCGACGGGTCGTCGACATCGCTGCGGCCACCCGATGCGGAGTTGCGCCATTTGCCGTCGATGAACAGCTGTCCGTCGATTTTGTCGTTCGTGCTCATGCTTCCTTGGTCCCGTCCCGACGATTCGGCCGCTCGGCCGAGATGCGCCTGCTCTTATCAACAGGAAACCTGATGGTTTAAGTGATGTCAGCCACTATTCGCCACTAACAGGATTCCTGTCAATGGTCTATCCTCGATTTCGCCGAACATCTCGGTTCGGCGCCCGTGACGACGCAGCGGTGAGGAGAATGCTGGTGACGATTTCGGAGGCGAAGCCGACCGTAAGCCGACTGCCGGGCAGTCAGACCTCGCTGCTGTACGCGGTGAAAAGGGTCGAGCTGGCGGTGCGGGCGCGCTTGGACGAGCTGTTGCGCCCGATCGGGATCACCACATTGCAGTACACCGCGCTGACCGTGCTCGAGCGGCACGATGGCTTACCGGCCGCGCAGCTGGCGCGGGATTCGTTCGTCACGGCACAGTCGGTCGCGGATGTGGTCCGCGCGCTGGAAAGTCGTGGACTCATTGCGCGCGAACGCAACTCACGCAATCGGCGCGAGCTGCTGATCCACCTCACCGAGGCGGGGCGGCGGTTGCTTGCCGATGTCGCCGACGAGGTCGACGCGGTGGAACAGCAGATGATCAGCGGTATGACGGCCGAGCAGGCCGACGATTTCCGCTCGGCGTTGGTCCGGGCTTGGCATGCGCTGTCCTGACAGGCCTCCGCAATGACCCAGTCGTCGGTCCTGGCCCGCGCACTGGTTCTGCTGGAGGCGTTCGATAACGCCCACCCGGTGTTGAAGCTGTCGGAACTCGCCGAGCGCACCGGTCTTCCGCAGACGACGGTCTACCGCCACGTCGTCGATCTCGTGCAGTGGGGTGCGCTGGATCGCGCCGCGAGTGGCGGATATCAGATCGGTCTGCGCATGGTGGAGATCGCCTCCTACTGTCCGCGCGCCAGGCCGATCCGTGATGTCGCGCTGCCGTTCATGGAGGACCTGTACGAGGCGACGCACCAGAATGTGCAGCTGGCGGTCCGTGATGGCACCGAAGTGGTCTATGTCGAATTCCTCGCCGGCCGCGACGCCGTATTCGTGCGCACACGTGTGGGCGCACGCTGGCCGATGCACGCGACCGGCGTCGGGCTGGCCATCCTGGCCTACGCTCCCGCCGAGGTTGTGGCCAAGATCGCCGACCGGCCGCTGGCGGTATTCACCACGAAGACGATCAGTACGCCCGAGGTGCTGCGGCGGGCACTGGCCGAGGTGCGCCGCACCGGGGTCGCGATCAGCGATGGACAGGTGACCCTCGACGGATATTCCGTCGCCGCACCGATTTTCGGTTCGGACGGCCAGGTCGCGGCGGCGCTGTCGATTGTCGTACCGGCCGGGGATGCCCGCCGGGGCATGTGGGCTCCGGCGGTGCGCACCGCGGCCCACGGCATCACCCGGCAGTTGGGTGGCGGGCGCTGACTTCCGTTCGACGGAAGTGTGTCTTGGCTCACGCATCGCGCGGCCCACACGATGGACCGCACAGCCCGCCCGGGGGATCACATTCAGGAGCATTCCGATGAGCCCGACAACCGCAATTGTCCGCAACCAGTGGTATGTGGCCGCCTACGGTCAGGAGATCGGTCGCGACTTGTTCGCGCGCACCATCTGCAACGAGCCACTGGTGTTCTACCGGACCGAGGACGGCGCGGTGGCGGCACTATCCGACCGCTGCATCCACCGCCGCTACCCGCTGTCGCAGTCGCGGCTGGTCGGTGACCGTGTCGTCTGCGGCTATCACGGCTTCACCTACGACCGCACCGGCAGCTGTGTCGCGGTGCCCGCGCAGACCCGCATTCCCCGCAGCGCCCGAGTCGCCTCTTACCCTGTGGTGGAACAGGATTCGTTCGTCTGGGTGTGGATCGGCGACCGCGAGTCGGCCGACCCGGGGGCGATACCGCGCGCACCGTGGCTGGTACAGGACGGCTGGACCACTATCCGCGGCCTGGAGACCATCCGGGCCAGGCATGCGCTGCTGATGGACAATCTGATGGACCTGTCCCACGAAACCTATTTGCACGGCGGCTATATCGGCACCCCAGAGGTCGCGGAGACGCCGATCACCACCGAGGTCGACCAGGCCGCCGGTGTGGTGCGGGTGAGCCGGCACATGGACGATGCCGAATGCCCGCCTTTCTATGCCAATTCGACCGGCATCGCCGGGCGCATCACCCGCTGGCAGGACATCGAGTTCCAGCCACCGTGCCTGTACCGGCTGCACAGTCGCGTCGCGCCGCAGGGCCACTATCCACCCGACGGCTATCTGCCCGGTCACGGCGCCGACGCCGATCTCGGCGCGTTCCACACCGAAATCGTGTACGCCCTCACTCCGGAAACCGCGCATTCGGTACACGACTTCTGGATGGTGGCAAGGGATTTCGCGATCGACGACCAGGACGTGACCGATTACCTGCACAAGAGCAATCACACCGTGGTCATGCAGGACGTGGTGGCGCTGAACCTGGTCGAGGAGGTCATCGCCGCGGAGGAACGCGCCGGAGGCGCCTACCAGGAGCTGTCGATCAATATCGACACCGGCGCGCTGGCGGCACGTCGGCTCATCGCCGAGCTCGCCCGGACCGAAACGACCCGAGCATGACCGCCTGTCACCGCGTGCAGTGGTACCCGGGCAGCGATCAACTATTCGGTCGATGCCATTGCGGTGCAACCCATATCGCCGATGACCCGATCGAGATCTGGCAGTGGTTGCTCGCCCACCCCGACGGTCATCACACCCGCGTTGCCGATCCGCAGCCCATGACTCTGATCGGAACCGGAGCATGACCGCCGAACCGGAATTCGCCGTCACCGTCGCCGACCGCCGCACCCTCGCCGACGGCATCGTCGAACTCACCCTCTCCGTAACCGAGGGGCACGTCCCGAAATGGCAACCGGGCGCACACATCGACCTGATTCTGCGCCCGGACCTGGTGCGCCAGTATTCGCTGTGCGGCGATCCCGACGACCACGACCGATTGACGGTCGCGGTCCTACGTGAGCCGAACAGCCGTGGTGGATCGGCCTACGTCCACGACCGGCTGACCGTGGGCGAGCGCGTGCGAATCCGAAGCCCCCGCAACAACTTCCCGCTTCGAGACGCGCAGCGCTATCGGTTCATCGCCGGTGGTGTCGGTATCACACCGCTGCTGCCGATGATCCGCACTGTCGCGGCCCGCGGCGGCGAATGGAGCCTGCATTACGGCGGCCGTACCCGCGCGAGCATGGCCTACCTACCCGAACTGTCGGCGCTCGGGCCGATCGAGGTGTGGCCGCAGAGCGAGACCGGCCCGCTCGATCTCGACGCCATCCTGTCCAATCCGGATCCGGGAACCCTGGTGTATTGCTGCGGCCCGGAGTCACTGCTGTCGGCCGTCGAAAGCCGCTGTGCCGCAATCTGGCCCGCCGATGCCCTGCACCTCGAGCGGTTCGCACCGAAGCCGACCGAAGTTACTGTCGATTCCGCCTTCGATGTCGAATGCGCGCAATCCGGTGTCACCGTGCACATCCCGGCGAACACCTCCATCCTCGACGCTGTCGAACAGGCCGGCATCGCGGTCTTGTCCTCCTGTCGCGAAGGCACCTGCGGCACCTGCGAGACCGTTGTCCTGGACGGTATTCCGGACCATCGCGACAGCATCCTCACCCCACAGGACACCGACGTGATGATGATCTGCCGCTCACGCGCCCACACCCCGCTTCTCGTCCTGGACATCTAGTCCGACTATCGAAAGGTTCCCGTTATGCCCGTCGTCAGAGTCTCAGATACTGATGTCCACTACTCCGTGGCCGGTGCCGGACCAGCATTGGTCCTCGTCCATGGCACCAGCATGAGTGCCGAATCCAATTTCGGGCACCTCATCGCCGGGTTCAGCGACCGCAACACCGTTGTCACACCCGACTACGCGGGCAGCGGCGGTACCACTGCACCCGAGGGCCGACTGACCCTTGACCTGCTGGTCCAGCAGATCATCGCGGCCATCGAGGACTCCTCGACCGGCCAGGTCGACCTGGTGGGTTTCTCCCTCGGCGCGGTTGTCGCGGCAGCGGTCGCGGGACGGCGTCCAGATCTGGTGCGCAGCCTCGTCCTGGTGGCGGGTTGGGCGGTGACCGAGGATCCCCGGCAACTGCTCGTCTTGCACGGCTGGGCGGCGTCGCTGGAGGCCGGTCCGGAAATGGCCTCCGCATTCGGTCCGCTGCTGGCGTTCAGCCCGGCGTTCCTGAGCGGACTCGGCCACGCGGGTCTGGCGCAATTGCGCGCCACGAAACCCGAACCGGGAACGCTGCGGCAGATCGAGGTGAACCTCGAAGTGGACATCCGGGACGAGCTCAGTCGTATCGCCGCACCGACGTTGGTGATCGGATGCACCCAGGACCAGCTGGTGCCGGTCACCCATGCCCGCGACCTGCATGCCGCGATCCCGAACAGTCGATACGCCGAAATCGATAGCGGCCATGTGGTGTTCTTCGAGAAGCCAGCCGAACTCGTGTCGCTTGTACAAGGTTTCCTGCACCCGGCCAGCTGACTGGACCGGCCCTCTGGGGGTGACCAGAGGGCCGGTATCGGATCAGCCTGCGACGGCCTTGATTTCGGGTTTATCGGAGTCGGCGAGGGCGAAGCGGCGTCCGCCCGCGGTCTTCGCCGAATACATCGCGCGATCGGCGCTACGCAGCAGATCGGTGAAATCACAGGAGTCGCCCGGCGGACAGTAGGCGGTGCCGACACTGGCCGAGACCGGCACCGGACCGGCCGTCGTCCACACCGGATCCTTCAGCGCGGCCACGATCTGACCTGCGATTTCGCCGACGGTCTTGTGCAACGGGTTGGTGGCGAGCACGAATTCGTCACCGCCGTAACGGCAAATGACCGTATCCGGCGGGCAGATCTCGCGCAGTCTGCGGGCCAGTTCGACGAGCACCTCGTCGCCGACGGCATGTCCGTAGTTGTCGTTGATCTGCTTGAACCGGTCCAGGTCGATCAGCAGCAGGCCGACGCCGCGGTTCGGGTCGGCCGTCATCAGCCGCACCTTGTCCTGCAGCAGCGTCCGGTTGGCCAGATCGGTCAGCGCGTCATGGGTGGCTTCGTGCCGCAGCCGATGCTGCAGCGCGGCGATCTCCTGCACCCGCAACGACACCGCGGCCGAAATGTGTTGCTCCTGCTGGGCCAGCGCCCGCTCCTGCAGCGCCTGGGCATAGCTGTCGATGGCCTGACTGGCCACCAGCGGCCAGCGCGTGGCGACCAGCGACCCGGGCGCCCCCGCCGGGAAGCCGAGCAGCCAGCGGGTGGCCTGGGCCAGCATTCTGGTCCGTTCGAACGGAGCCTCGACCAGCCGCGCCCCCAAATCCCGCGCCGCGGGCACCGGGAAGGGCTCGGACCTGGCCAGCAAAAGTAGCCGCCCGATGATCTCGACCAATACCGGCTGCAACTGTTGTGGTGACGCGTGTGATCCCGGTTCCGCGCAGACCGCACGCGCCCACGCGCCTGCCATCTGCGCTACCGGTGGTTCGACATCCGCAGACATCGCACTCACCCGCCACGGGTGATGTCGGTACCCGGGTGCCCTGTTCCCACACAGGTGCCGGCGTCACCCCGATCGTTCCCACTGCTACGCGGTTGTGTCCACCTCACTTGGTGCACGCTCACCGCCCCCTTTCCAGATACCCCCGTCCGGCAAAAAGGATCCTAGCAAGCCACTCGGCACTGAAAAACGCCGTTTTATAACGAGTTATCGGTCCCTCGCGAATGGCGATCGGGTATGTCATCGCTGTCGCACCGCCGGCGTTACACATCAATTTTGTTCGCCGGGAAGTCGCGGACCGACACGCCGACAGCATGCCGAAAGGGATGTTTCCGGCTCAGTGATAGCGATCGGCTACCGTCGACGGCGGGGATTCGGCGGACAGCGGCCGCGCTGAGCGCTTTAATGGGGGCTGATTGGCGTTTCCGCCGCCCGATTCGGTACAGTCGGTTCGCACACGACATCGTGGCGATCCCATCAGATGTCGTATGCCTGCGGGTGTAGTTCAATGGTAGAACCTCAGCCTTCCAAGCTGATGGTGCGGGTTCGATTCCCGTCACCCGCTCCACGCAGGATTCATCCTCGTCGGCACCGTCTTTCGCCGCGAGGCCACGGGGTGTAGCGCAGCTTGGTAGCGCATCCGCTTTGGGAGCGGAGGGTCGCAGGTTCAAATCCTGTCACCCCGACAAGAGTGCCAGTGTCCACGGACCGGGTTCGGTTGCGGTGGGCCACGTTCCGCGTTTCGCGTGTCACCCTCGGAGGTAGCTCGGCAAGGTGCTGGCGGGATGCGGCAAGGTAGCTGGCATCGCCGGTTCGGGGTGAAATTCCTACGATCCGATCGCTTCCCCGGCCCGTTGGGCGGTGCGGCATAGTGTGTAGCCGTGCCCGACCGTGACACGTCACCGGCCGCGACCGTTCTCGTGGTCGATGATGAGCCCAACATTCTGGACCTGCTCTCCGCCGCGCTGCGGATGAGCGGCTTCGATGTGCATACCGCCGGCAGCGGGTACGCGGCGCTCGCCGAAGCGGCGGCGCATCCGCCGGACATCGTGGTGCTGGACGTGATGCTTCCGGATCTGGACGGCTATGCGGTGGCGCGGCGGCTGCGGGAGACCGACAGTCGGGTACCGGTGCTGTTCCTGACGTCCCGGGACGCGGTCGAGGATCGGATCGCCGGGCTGGCCGCCGGTGGCGACGACTATGTGACCAAGCCGTTCAGCATCGAGGAGGTCCTGCTTCGGCTGCGCGCGATTCTGCGGCGCACCCTCGGCCCGGAGTCCGGCGACGATCGGGTGCTCAGGTACGCGGACCTGGAACTGGATGTCGATGCGCATGCGGCATATCGTGCGGGCACCGAGATCTGGCTGTCGGCCACCGAATTCAGCCTGCTGCAGTATCTGGTGGTCAACGCCGAGAAGGTGGTCAGCAAGCAGCAGATCATCGATCGGGTGTGGAGTGCGGAGACCGGCCGCGACGGACGTGTCGTGGAGACATTCATCAGCCAGCTCCGCCGCAAGGTCGATGCCCGGAATCCGCCGCTGATTCACACGATTCGCGGTGTCGGCTACACGCTGCGGCTCGGCGGCGGACGTTCGTGAGTGAGCGCGGCGAGCGAACAATCAACACTGCCGGGCATCGCTCGGTCATGGCGGAGCCGAGCGCCAGTGAGGCGCAGTCATGAACGAGCGGCGGGTGTGGAATCGGGCTCGCCGGTTGACCTTACGCACCCGGCTGCTGCTGGCCTTGGTCGCGATCGCCGGTATCGGAATGGCTGCCTTCGGCCTGCTCAGCGTGACCATGTTGGATCGCGCGCTGCTCGGCCGAGTAGACGACCAGCTGAATCACGTTGCCAGCGATATGACTTCGACCAAGCGGCCGCCGCCGCCCCCGCCATCCGGCCCGCCGGAGTACGAGCAGTTGCCGTCGGATTTCCGGCTGATGTTCTTCGATGTCGAAGGGCGTCAGATCGGCAAGCTCGGCGCACCGGCCCAGGTGAGCACCGTGCCCGGATTGCCCGCGATGGACGCGGCATCGGTACGCGCCCGCCCCAACAGTGCGTTCACGGTCGGTGACCAGAACAGCGATATCCGTTGGCGGGTGCGCACTGTCGTGCAGCCGGCGACCGAATGGCAGCCCGATGGGGGCACCGTCGCGATCGCGATGTCGCTGGCGACCACCGAGGCGACCACCGGCAACCTCCGCACGATCGAGTTGGTGGCGGGGGCCACGCTGCTGCTCGCCATCTGCGTGATCGCGGCGGTCCTGGTGCGAATCGGCCTGCGACCGCTGACCAGGATCGAGCACACGGCCGAGGCGATCGCGGGCGGGGATCTGGACCGCCGTGTCGCACAGACCGATCCGCATACCGAGGTCGGCAGGCTCGGCACCGCGTTCAATGTGATGGTCACCCGGCTGTCCACGGCACTACGTCAGCTCGCAGATTCCGAGCAGCGGATGCGGGCGTTCATCGCCGACGCCTCCCACGAACTGCGCACCCCGCTGACCTCGGTGCGCGGTTATGCCGAGCTGTATCGGCGCGGTGGTGCGTCGGACGAGGTTGGCGTGCGGGAGATGATGAGCCGGATCGAGGGCGAGGCGATCCGAATGGGTGTGCTCGTCGACGACCTGTTGCTGCTGGCCAAATCCGATCAGGAACGGGCGCTGGATCTGACGGAGGTCGATCTGGTGATGCTCGCGATGGAAGTGGTGCGCGATGCCGCCACCCGAGCTCCGGATCGGGATATCGGTCTGGAGAGTCCGGATGACCCGGTTCGGATCGTCGGTGACGAGCATCGGTTGCGGCAGGTCGTGACGAATCTGGTCACCAATGCGTTGGTGCATACGCCCGTCGAGGCGGCGATCACCGTCACCGTCGGGATCAGAGCCGCGACGGCGTTGATCGATCCGGTCGCCGCCGAAGCGGGTGCGGAACTGCCCGATGGGGCCGAATTCGCGGTACTCGATGTGCACGACGACGGACCCGGCATCGCGCCGGAGAACGCACCGCGCATCTTCGATCGCTTCTACCGGGCCGCCGAATCGCGTTCCCGCACCGGCGGTTCGGGACTCGGTCTCGCGATTGCGGATGCGATCCTGGGGGCGCACGGTGCGCGGATCCAGCTGTTGCGCACACCCGGCGCGGGTGCGACTTTCCGGATCCTTTTCGCCGTTTCCTGATCATCGGCGGGTTCGGCGCGAACGGGTTAAGTTAATGATTGTTCTGGTTTCGGGTAGGAGACGATGTCGTTGCACCGCACCGGCGGTCGCTGCCTGTGGAGGCGGTGTAAGACCAACCCGGCAGTCGTCGGGCGCGGCAGTCGCCGATGAAACTCAGTCGGCGATGAGGTGGTTCACGGGGCGGCCGAGGCGTGAGGTGCCGCATTCGCGTTGGCGGCGAATCACATAGCGCCCCGGAGCGATTGCGCTGGCACCGTGTTCGGGATGGATCAGGTAGGCGACCACGTGGGTGTCGAACCGAGTTGATCATCGGATCGGCAGAAATCGGCCGTGATCAGGTACGGGTTGTGCTTGGATCGGTCGCATGTCCGATCGGAAGGACCCGCGCGTCGACGCCTACATCGAGCCGCTCCCCCAGTGGCAGCAGGCGATCTGTCATGAGGTGCGCGAGTTGGTGCACGCCGCTGATCCCGAGGTCGTCGAGACCATCAAACGCACCGTCCAGCCGTACTTCGTGCTCGACGGCAATATCTGCGCCCTGCTCGCGGCCAAGACCCATGTGAATGTCTTCCTCTACGACGGCGGCATCGTGCCGGACCCCGAGGGCATCATCACCGGCGGCCACGAAAACAAGACCGGGCGCACCGTGGCCATCCACGAGGGCGAAAAGCTCAATGCCCCAGCTCTGCTCGCAATGTTCGAGCAGATCATCGCCAATAACCGCGCGGGTGGTTGGCGCAAGTTGAAACGCGAAAGCTGAACTTCCGCACCGATCATCGGTGCGGAAGCATCCGTCAATAGCCGATTGTGAAGCGCCGCTGGATGAATCGCGGTAGTTCGACCTCATCGAGTAGGGCGACAGCGGCGTCCTCGATGGAGATGCGGCTGTTGCCGTCGGTATCGCGGATCGGCTGGTCGCCGCCGACCCGGTAGCGGCCGGTGCGTTCGCCGGCTGCGATCAATTCGGCCGGGCTGAGGTAGGTCCAGAGTCGGTTCGAGGTGCGCAGGATATCGAGAGCGGCGCGGTGGCCGCGTACGGCTGCGGCGTATTCACGGGGCAGGCCGAGTCCATCGAGGGTATCGGCCAGGCGCCGGTCGTCATCGGCGGTGATCCGGCCGGGCTCGTACTCCAGGCTCCCCGCGCCGCCGACCACGATCAGCCGCGTGCGCGGGTGCGTATGCAGCGCATCGAGCAGTGAACGCGCGGCACTCGCGTAGACCGTCGGATCGGCGATGGAGCGTGCGACGGTGTCATCGAAATCGGCTGCCGCGTTTCCGGGTTGGTAGCAGCTGATAAGGACGTCCATGCCGGGGAGGGCCGCGGCAATGGCCGCGCTGTCGAAGATGTCGAGGCTGCGCCAGTTGACGTTCGGCTGGCTGGTGGTGATCTGGCCGGCGTCCCTGGTGAACGCCGTGACGTGGTGGCCGCGGGCGACCGCCTCGGTGAGTACTCGCTGGCCGATATTGCCGGTCGCGCCGACTACTCCGATGAACATGGTTCTCCTCCTACTGATTGATACGGTGTGTATAAACTATACGGCGTGAAGTTTTTGAGCAACGTCTAGTTTTCTCACGCCGCTGTAGAGTTGCCGCCGTGGGCACTGCGACGCCGAGCCGGCGGGAGTTACGACGCTCCGAGACGACAGCGGAGATCAAGCAGGTCGCGCTCCGGTTGATGGCCGAGGGCGGACCGGGCGCTATCACACTGCGGGCGATCGCGCGCGAAATGGGCATGACCGCCAACGCGGTCTACAGCTACTTCCCGACCCGCGACGACCTGATCACCGCGCTGATCAACGATGTGTACTCCGAACTGGCCGATGCGGTCGAGGCTGCCCGCGATGCCCGACCCGCCGCCGACGCTTCGGGGCGAATCCTCGCGTGGGCCTGTGCATTTCGCGATTGGTCCGTGGCGAATCCGGCTGGTTTCCGCCTCATCTACGGCGATCCCGTGCCCAACTACCAGGCTCCTGAGGGCGGTGCGGCCCCGGACGCGGAACACCGAGTGTGCGCCGGTCTGACCGGCTTGGCCGCAGGCGCGTGGCCGCACGCCGAAAACTTCTACGCGGACAATGGTTTCGAGTGGTCGGACTTCGAACCGAAACTCGTCGAAGAGGTCAAGGCGGAGTTCCCCGGCCTACCTCCCGCCGCCGTCGCGATCGCCCTGCGCATCTGGGGCCACCTGCACGGCCTGGTCTCCCTGGAAATCCTCGGACATCTGCGCTCCCAGACCACCGATCCGGAAAAGCTCTACCGCAACGAAATCCGCCACCTCATCCGTTCACTGGGATTGCGGCCACCCGAGCATTGAGCCCGGTCGTGGCTCCGGGCTGCTGGGCGCCGACACGGTTGTGCTGCCGTTTCTGGCGGCCTTCCTGATCGGCTCGCGCTGCCAGTCGGACATACGGACTGGACTATTCGGCCGACCGTTGCGTTCTGTGTTGTCGCGGTGGCCGCGGCGATCCGCGAGGTGTAGGCGCGTGGCTTCGCATCGGTGTCGAGCCCGCGGACCGATCGCCCGCGATCGCCGGCGCTCGCTGGTGCGGTATCAACTGGCGGCGCGAGTGCCGTTCAGCGTGTCGGCAGCCGGATCGCCGATGGCCACGCGGGCGGCGCGCTCGCTGAGCGCGGCGAGGAAGGGGAGGCGGGCGTCGCCGAGGGACATGGCGTGGTTGCCCAAATGGTTGGTGACGAAACCGATGCCCAGGCCGAGACCGGGATTGGCGATACCGCCAGAGCCGCCGATGCCGAAGTGACCGAGGGCTTGGCGGGTGAGGCGGGTTCCGACGATGGCGCGGTGGTAGCCGAGTGCGAAATGCGGTGGTGCGCCGAGGACGTAGTCGTAGCGGCTGTTCGGCGGCATTTCCGCGATGCGCCGCGTGGTTTCGGGACGGAGCAGGCGGCGGTGGCCGACCAAGCCGTCATTGGCGATTGCGCCGTACATCTTGGCGATGGCACGGGCGGTGAACACGCCGTTCCAGCCCGGCATCATCGCATCGTAGGGTCGCATGCCGAGGGTCATATCGGCCCAGCCGTCGTAGACCGCGCCGCGGGCGGAGTTCATCATCTTCACTGGGGCGAACGGTGCGATGAGCGTGTCGAACGGGACCCTGGCGATGCCGAGGCGAGGCGAGAGCCGAGCAAGTCGCTGCCGCTGATTCTCGGGTACGCCGAACCAGAAATCATTGTCGCCCAGTGGATCTCGAAGTTCGCTGCGGACGAGGTCGATGAAGTCGCGGCCGGTGGCGCGCTGCGCGATTTCCGCGACCAGGGTGCCGAAGGTCAGGCCGTGATATCCGGAAGCCCGCAGCCGCAATGGATCCGGCGCGGATGCGGCCATCGCGGTGGCCACGGCATCGTGGTCGAGCAGATCGTCCGAATCGGCGACCAGACCGCGGGTGCGCTGCATTCCGGCGCGATGGTTCAGCACCTCGCGGATCGTAATATTGCCCTTGCCCTGCGCCGCGAATGCCGGCCAATAGTCCGCCACCGCCGCGTCCAACTCGAGCACACCACGCTCGATCAGCCGATGCGCGACTGTCGCGGTGACACCCTTACCGGTCGAATAGGACAGTGCCATGGAATCGGCTCGCCACCGCCGGTCGCTATCTGCCCACCCTGCCCAGATATCGAGCACCGGCTCTCCGTGGAGGTACACCGCCAGCGCGCCGCCGCCCTGGCTCTTCCGCCGGAACATCGAAAGGAACTTGGCCGCGACGGTGGTGAATCGATCGTCGACCAGCATGTGGCCGGGCACGCCCGCGCCATCGGTGCTCGCAGCTGGCATGGTCAGACTCCTTTGTCTGTCAGATAACGCCACACAGGCTGCTGCTAACAGTTGCAAGCAGCCTGCTAACTTACTGTAACCAGCGTTACGCGATAGATGCAATGGCACGCACCGGTGGGCGGAATAGCGCGCGGCCCGACGAGGTTTGGCTGACCCGTGAAGATTGTTGTGATCGGTGCTACCGGAACCATCGGCTCGGCCCTCGTCGACGCCCTCGAGGCGAACCCGGATCATCAGGTTGTTCGCGCTTCGCGGCGCGGACCGGTCCAGATCGACCTGGCCGATCCGGTGTCGATCGCCGCGTTGTTCGATGCGGTGGACAATATCGACGCGGTCGTCGCCGTAGCCGCCAGCGGCCAACTCGCAGAACTCGCCGACTCGACCGACAACGAGTACTTCCTCGGCCTGGAAGGCAAATTCCTAGGCCAAATTCACCTGGTCCGCCACGCTATCCGGCACCTCAATGACTCCGGATCCATCACGCTGACCAATGGCATCTCGACCTTCTCCGAGCCGGGCCTGTCCTTCGCGGCTGCGGTCAATGCGGGTCTCGGCGGCTTCGTGCCCGCGGCGGCGCTGGAACTGCCGCGCGGAATCCGCTTGAATTCGGTGAGTCCGGGCTGGATCTCGGAGACCCTCACCGCACTCGGGCGTAACGGTTCTGCGGGCACTCCGGTGGCCGATGTTGTCCGGGCCTATGTGGAGCTGATCGAGGGATCTGCCCACGGCCGGGTGGTCGAGCCATGACCAGGTACCGGCCGCGGGGGTGATCCTTCACAGGCGTGGGTCGACCGGCTCCGATTCGAGGGCGAGGACCGCGAACACCGCTTCGTGCACGCGCCACAGCGGTTCACCTGCGACGAAACGGTCCAGCGCTTCCAGGCCCAGCGCATACTCGCGCAGCGCCATTGAGCGCTTGCGGCCCAGACCGCGGGTGCGCAACCTGTGTAGGTTGTTGTCGCGCAGGTACTCCGGGCCGTAAATGATCCGGAGGTATTCGGGGCCTCGGCATTTCACGCCCGGCTGAACCAGGTGGTCGCCTTCGTTACGGACCATCGCGGCGTACGGCTTCACCACCATGCCCTCGCCGCCCGCCGTGGTCAGCTCGGTCCACCAGCTGGTGGCGGCGGCTTCGCTGTCCGGATCGGTCAGATCGACGATCGTTCGGCCGGTCGGGGTGAACAGGTCGGGATCGGCGGCGACCAGCCGGTCGGCCGTCGATAAATGCCAATCATGATCGCGCACTGCGTAATTGATTCCCGAGCCCGCCAGGATCTGGAACGGTGCGATGCGCAGACCGGCCAAGCCGTCGACTTGCCAGCAGTAGCGGCCGTAGGCGGTGGTGAAGGCCACCGCGTCGGTCTTGCGCGCGGCGGTGCGGTTCGCGAGATCGGTTACATCCAAGCCGCGAGCTGCGACGTCGGCAAGCAGATCGGTCGCGGTGCCGAGTGCCGCACGGGCGGCCGCACCGACGGCGGCGTACTGATTGCGCAGCAAGCCAACGGCTTTGGCCGACCACGGCATCAGCTCGGTATCGAGCAGCAGCCATTCGGTGTTCAGTTCATCGAACAGGCCCGCCGTTTCGGCCGCGGTACGAACCCGGGCGAGCAGCTCCTCGGTCTGCGCGGTGTCGTCGAAGAACGGACGCCCGGTGCGGGTGTAGAGCGCGCCGGTACTGCCGTCATCGACACCGAACCGATCGGCCGCGGCCTGCGCTGAGCGTGTCACGAGGACGATTGCGCGCGAGCCCATATGCTTCTCCTCGCACACCACGCGCCGCACACCTTCGGACCGGTAGTAGTCGAAGGCTTCGGCGGGATGTTCGAGGTAGCCGTCCAGCTGGGTGGTCGCACAAGGCGCCATGGTCGGCGGTAGGTACACCAGCCAGCGCGGGTCGACGGCGAAGCGGCTCATCACTTCCAATGCGGCCCCGGCGTTTTCCTCCTGCACGCCGACGCGGCCGTGCTGCCGGGTTTCCACGACGCGGCGGCCCATCACATCGTCCAGATCGAGCACGCCGGGATCGCGATGCACCACACCGTCGGGCGTCGCGATGGTAGTGGCCTGCAGCGGACGTACCGGTTCGTACCAAACCCGTTCGGCCGGAACCGAAACCGGCACGCGCTCCGGATACCGCAGAGCCGAGAGCTTGCCACCGAAGACGACCCCGGTATCCAGGCACAGAGTGTTGTTCACCCAGCGCAGATCGGTGACCGGCGTGTGGCCGTACAGCACGGTGGCGCGACCGCGATAATCCTCGGCCCATGGATAACGCACCGGCAGACCGTATTCGTCTGTCTCCCCGGTGGATTCGCCGTACATCGCGAAGGCGCGAACCCGCCCCGAAGCGCGCCCGTGGTACTCCTGCTTGAGCCCGGCGTGCGCGACCACCAGTCGGCCGTCGTCGAGCACATAGTGGCTGATCAGGCCACGGCAGAAGTCCAGCGCCGCCTTGCGAAAATCCTCGTCCTCGGCCTCCAATTGGGCCAGTGATTCCGCGAGTCCGTGCGCGATACGCACCTTCTGGCCGTCGAGTGCGCGCACCAGCTTGTTCTCATGATTTCCGGTGACGCACAACGCAGTTCCCGCGCGCACCATCCCCATGACGAGTCGGAGCACACCCGGCGTATCCGGCCCGCGATCGACCAGATCGCCGACGAATACCGCGGTTCGCCCGGCCGGGTGACTCGCGCCGACGGCCCGGCCGGCGTCGTCACGCGCTAGGTCGTAGCCGAGTTCGCCCAGCAGCGTTTCCAATTCGGTGCGGCAGCCGTGTACGTCGCCGATCACATCGAACGGCCCCGTGAGCTCACGCTTGTCGTTCCATGCCTTTTCGTCGACGATGGTCGCCGAGTCGATCTCCTCGACACCGCGCAGTATGTACACCTTCCGGAAGCCCTCGCGTTCCAGACCGCGCATGCCCCGGCGCAGTTCGCGCTGCTGCCGGGACACCACGTGCCTGGGCAGGTGCGACCGGTCGGGACGTTGCGTATTGCGTTCGAAGCACACGCCATCCGGGACGTCGAGCACGATCGCTACCGGCAGCACATCGTGCGCTCGCGCCACCGCGATCAGCTCCTGACGCGCCTTGGGCTGCACATTGGTGGCGTCGATAACGGTGCGTAGGCCGCGCCGCAGCCGGATACCGGCGATGTGGTGCAGCAATGCGAAGGCGTCCGGCGTCGACGACTGATCGTTCTCGTCATCGCTGACAGTCCCGCGACACGCATCCGAGGACACGATCGCGGTCTGCCGAAAGTGCTTGCGTGCGAACGTCGATTTGCCCGATCCGGTACTGCCGATCAGCACGACGAGGGAGAGCTCCGGGACGGATAGCTCGGTCATTACGCGGCTCCTCTCGTACTGCTATCGGTCGCGGCCTTCGTGAACAGGGCCAGCTGGGTGGGCGGGCCGAATTCGGGATGTTCGACACCGACGGGCACCAAGCGCACCGTGTACCCGTACCGTTCGGCCACGCGAGACCCCCAGTCCGCGAATTCCGCACGGGTCCACTCGAATCGGTGATCGGAGTGCCGGAATTTGCCCGCGGGCAGCGTCTCGTACACCACATTGTGCTCCGCATTCGGCGTCGTTACTACCACGGAACCCGGTGCGGCCGAACCGAATACGGAGGATTCGAGCGCACCCAACCGCGGCTCGTCGATGTGCTCGACGACCTCCATCAGTACGGCAGCGTCATAGCCGCGCAGGCGCGCATCGGTATACGTCAACGCCCCCTGCAGCAACGTCAACCGCTGCGCCACCCGCTCCGGCATCCGATCCAGCCGCAACCGCCGCTTGGTGATATTCAACGCTCGCATCGATACGTCGACACCGACGACTTCGGTAAAGGCCTTGTCGACCAGTAGTTCTCGCAACAATGCCCCCTCGCCGCAGCCCAGATCGAGCACCCGATGTGCCCCGACCTCCCGCAGCGCGGCCAGGACCGCCGCCCGCCGCATCACCGCCAACGACGGTGCACGCTCTTCGCTATCGGCTACCGGCGCAGCCTCCGTCGACGCGGGGGATTCCACGGCGATCTCGGTTGCTACGGCCGCGCCATTTTCAGCGGGCTCGTCCGCCCCGTCGACCCCCTCCTCGACCGCATCGAGCTCCTCGGCCTCGACATCGTCCACCTCGGCCAACCGCGCCAGCGCGGTCCGCACCAGCGACTGACGGCGCGCTAAGTACCGCCGCGTGATCCAGCTCCGTTCCGGATGCTCGGCCAACCACCCGGCCCCCGCGCGAATCAGCTTGTCGACCTCGTCTGCGGCCAGCCAGTAGTGCTTGGCCCCATCGAGCACCGGCAGCAGGACATACAGGTGCGCGAGTGCGTCGGCAAGGCGGATGGTTCCGGTGAGTTCCAGTCGTACGTAATGCGAATCGCCCCACTCCGGAAAGGCCGGATCGAGGGGGAGTGGTTCAGCGATCACGGTCCAGCCCAGCGGTGCGAAGATCCGCTCGGCCGCTTCCGGGCCGCCCTTGCACGGCACCGCGGGCAATGCGATCCGCAACGGCAGCGCGGTCTGCGCCAATCCCGGCCGTTGATCGCAGCGTCCGTGCAGTGCGGTGCGGAATACCGCGCCGAGCGCCACCGACAGCAGCGACGACGCCGCATACGGCCGATCGTTGACATACTGTCCGAGACTGAAATCCGGTGTGCTGCGCGAGCGCCCGCGCACCAATCGGATCGGATCCACCTCCAAGAGCAGCGCCGCGGTACAGCGCGCCGCGGTCGCCTCCGAGTACATCACATGCGCGGTGCCGTAGGACTGCTCGAACGCCTGCACTCGGTCCGGGTTCTTATGCAGCAAGAAGCCCAGATCGGTCGCGGGCCAAGCCGCGCCTTCCGGCGGTGTGCAGGTGATCGTCAACAGCATCTTGCGATCGTCGCCGAGCCGCACACCGCACGCAAGGAAGTTTCGCGGGCCTTATCAGAGACTGAGGTTCGGCCAGGTCCAGTTCGCGACCGCCGGAATGTCCTCGCCGTGTTCTCGAGTCCAGGCACGGGCATTCCAGCGTGCGTCGACCATCTCCTGCCGCAGTCCCGCCGCCTTCTCCCGCAGGGTCGGCACCCGATCGATCACATCCATGACCAGGTGGTATCGGTCCAGATCGTTGAGCATTACCATATCGAAAGGTGTTGTCGTGGTGCCCTTTTCTTTGTATCCGCGCACATGCAGCTCACTGTGGTTGGTGCGCCGGTAGGTGAGTCGATGGATCAACCACGGGTATCCGTGGAATGCGAAGATCACCGGTCGGTCCCGGGTGAACAGCGAGTCGAACTCGCTGTCGGACAGGCCGTGCGGATGTTCGTCGGATGGTTGCAGCCGCATCAGGTCGACCACATTCACCACTCGCATACGCAGTTCCGGCAGACGCGCACGCAGAATCGCCGCCGCCGCGAGCGTTTCCAGCGTCGGTACATCCCCGGCACAGGCGAGCACGACATCGGGCGTGGTGCCCGGATCGTCGTTCTGTCCGGCCCAGCCCCAGATTCCGGCGCCGCGCGCGCAGTGCACGGCGGCATCGGAAACCGAAAGCCAGTCCGCTTGTGGCTGTTTCCCGGCGACCACCACATTGACGTAGTGCCGTGAACGCAGACAGTGATCGTAGGTCGACAGCAGCGTATTCGCGTCCGGCGGCAGATACACTCGCACGATCGATGGCTTCTTGTTCAGCACCACATCGAGGAATCCGGGATCCTGATGGGTGAATCCATTGTGGTCCTGTCGCCAAACATGTGATGACAGAAGGTAATTCAAGCTCGCGATGGGTCGCCGCCACGGTACCGCCGCACTCGCGTCCAACCATTTGGCATGCTGGTTGAACATCGCGTCGATGATGTGGATGAATGCCTCGTAGCAGGTGAACACCCCGTGCCTGCCGGTCAGCAGATAGCCCTCGAGCAGCCCTTGGCACATATGCTCGGACAGCACCTCGATCACCCGTCCAATGCGGTCGAGATCCACATCGAAGTCGCCGATTTCGGCCTGCCAGTTACGGCCGGTGACCTGCAGAATGTCCTGCAGTCGATTGCTCGCCAATTCGTCGGGGGCGAAGGTCAGGAAGTTGTTCGTATTGCGCGCGGTGACGTCGCGCAGCCAGGCGCCGAGCACCCGGGTCGCCTCGTGCTGGGTCGCTCCCGGCTCGCGCACCTCGACGCCGTAGGACCGCCAATCGGGCAGCCGCAGATCCCGAACGAGCATGCCCCCGTTGGCAATTGGATTCGCGCTCAGGCGTCGATCGCCGTCCGGCACCAGGTCGAGCAGCTCCGTGACCGGCCTGCCCGACTCATCGAAGAGCTGCTCCGGCTGATAGGACCGCAACCACTGTTCGAGCACGGCCCGATGCGCATCATCGGTGCGCGCACCCGCCAATGGCACCTGATGTGCCCGGAAAGTCCCCTCGACCGGATCGCCGTCGACCACCGGCGGGCAGGTCCACCCCTTCGGTGTGCGCAGCACGATCATCGGCCAGCTCGGGCGCACCCCATCGGTCCCTGTGCGTGCGGCCCGCTGAATCTCGGTGATGCGATCCAGGGCGGTGTCCACGGCAGTGGCCATCTCCTGATGGACGGCCGCGGGGTCGCTGCCCGAGACGACGATCGGCTCGTAGCCGTATCCGCGCATCAGCGACAGCAATTCGGATTCCGGAATGCGCGCAAGGATGGTCGGATTGGCGATCTTGTACTGATTCAACGCGAGAATCGGCAGCACCGCGCCGTCGCGCATCGGGTTGAGGAATTTATTGGCGTGCCAGCTGGTGGCCAGCGGTCCTGTCTCCGCCTCACCGTCGCCGACCACACAGAACACCGTCAGATCCGGATTGTCCAGCGCCGCCCCGAACGCGTGCAACAGCGAATAACCGAGCTCGCCGCCCTCGTGGAAGGAACCCGGCGTCTCCGGCGCACAGTGACTCGGCACTCCGCCGGGGAAGGAGAACTGTGCGAACAGCGCGCCCATCCCCGGCTCGTCCTGCGGCACATGGCTGTACAGCTCGGAGTACGTCCCCTCCAACCAGGCGCAGGCATTCGGTCCCGGCCCGCCGTGACCTGGCCCGGCCACGAAGACCGCGTCGAGATCGCGCTGCCGAATCGCCCGATTGGCGTGCACCCAGACCAGATTCAGGCCGGGCACGGTGCCGAAATGTCCGAGCAACCGCGGTTTGATGTGCTCGGCCCGCAGCGGTTCGCGCAGCAGCGGATTGCTCATCAGATAGATCTGGCCCACCGCCAGATAGTTCGCGGCCCGCCACCACGCGTCGAGCGTTTCCAGTTCCGCGCGCTCGAGCGGCCCTGGCACTTCCGCGAGCCGATACGGTTGCGGCGCGACGGTCGCACCGCCGCCGCTTTCGACATTGTCGGCCGAGGTATCGCCCCCGACACTGGCCATCTGGGTCATGCGCCGACTCTCCTCACTCGGGCATCGGCGGCGGCACCTGGAGGGACCGCCGGTTACCGGGTCCTGCACGGTTGCCGACGTTGGATTGATAACGCCGGATGGAGAATTCACAGCCAGCCTACCCACGTGTGTCCGTGTCAATCGGTTCTCACGGTCTCGCGTCGAGGCGGGGGGCGTCTGGTGCCGGAAGTCACCTGATCGGATGCCATCGGTCGTCGCACTATCGGCGGGTGGCTGGGTGGGGCGAGCAGCGGTGGATTATGGTCCGCCGCATGCAAACACTGCGCAGGATCATCGGTATCGGCACCATCGCCGCCGCGACATTCGCGCTGGCCGCCTGTGGCTCGGACGACGACAAGGGCTCGAGCACCACCACGTCTGCGGCCACGTCATCGGCCGCGGCGTCGGCGCAGCCCACCTTCGGTCAGCTGCCCGCGCAGAACACCGGCGCCGAATGCACCGCCGACGACATCGTGGTGGTCGGCGGTTTCGGCGCCACGCCGAAGATCACCATCCCGGACACTTGCACCCCGCCGACCCAGCTCGTCGTCAAGGATCTGGTCCCCGGCACCGGGCCCGGCGCGGTCGCCGGTCAGCCGCTGACCATGAACTACACGCTGATCACCTGGTCGGATAAGAAGAAGCTGGACAGCTCGTTCGACCGCGGCAAGCCGTTTCAGCTGACCCTTGGTGCCGGAAAGGTCATTCCGGGTTGGGAGCAGGGCCTGGTCGGCGTGCAGGCGGGCGCGCGGCGGCTGCTGATCATCCCGCCGAACCTCGGTTACGGCGCGGGTGGCAATGGCATCAAGCCCAACGAAACGCTGGTCTTCGTCACCGACGCGGTCGCCGTCGGCAAGTAATCTCGCCGCGGCGGTGCTGCCTGCAGCCCGTCGCGACGGGTCAACTAACCTGGTCGAGATACGCACGTTAAGCCGTGCGGCGATTTCGCTCGTGATAACCCCAAGCAAGTCGGCCACAAGCAAGTCGACCAGGACCAACGAACAAGGAGCATGTCCGTGAAGAGCACCGTCGAGCAGCTGAGCCCGACCCGGGTCCGGATCAACGTCGAGGTGCCTTTCGAGGAGCTGAAGCCGGACTTCGACAAGGCCTACAAGGCGCTGGCGAACCAGGTGCGCATCCCCGGCTTCCGTCCGGGTAAGGCCCCGGCCAAGCTCATCGAGGCCCGCCTGGGCCGCGGCGCGATCCTCGAGCAGGTCGTCAACGATGTGCTGCCCGGCCGCTACAGCGAGGCCGTCACCACCTCCGAAGTCAAGGTCATCGGCCAGCCCGAGATCGAGATCACCAAGATCGAGGACGGCCAGGAGCTGGCCTTCACGGCCGAGGTCGACGTGCGCCCGGAGATCGCCCTGCCCGCCTACGACGGCATCGAGGTGACCGTCGACTCGTTCACCATCGGCGACGAGGACATCGAGGAGCAGCTGCAGTCGCTGCGCCAGCGCTTCGGCACCCTGACCGGTGTCGAGCGTCCGGTCCAGGAAGGCGACTTCGTCTCCATCGATCTCTCGGCCACCGTCGACGGCGAGGACGTGCCCGAGGCGGCCACCACCGGCCTGTCCCACGAGGTCGGCTCCGGCCAGCTGATCGAGGGCCTGGACGAGGCGCTTATCGGCCTTTCGGTGGACGAGTCCAAGGAGTTCACCTCGACCCTGGTCGCCGGTGAGCACGCGGGCAAGGAAGCGGTCATCACCGTCACCGTGCGCTCGGTCAAGGAGCGCGAGCTGCCCGAGGCCGATGACGAGTTCGCCCAGCTGGCCAGCGAATTCGACACCCTCGACGAGCTGAAGGAAGACCTGCGCAACCGGGTCGAGCGCGTCAAGAAGGTCGAGCAGGCCGGTCAGATCCGCGACAAGGTGCTCGAGACCCTGCTCGAGCAGGTCGAGGTGCCGCTGCCGGAGGCGGTCGTGCAGGCCGAGATCGACGCCGTGGTGCACGATGCCGTGCACGGCTTCGACCACGACGAGGCCAAGCTCGCCGAGGCGCTCGAGGCCCAGGGCTCGAGCCGCGAGGAATTCGACAAGGACACCAAGGAGTCCGCCGAGAAGTCGGTGAAGACCCAGCTGCTGCTGGATGCCATCGCCGAGGCGGACAACACCCAGGTCGGCCAGGAGGAGCTCACCGAGCGGATCCTGTTCCAGGCGCAGCGCTACGGCCTCTCGCCCGAACAGTTCATCCAGCAGGTGCAGCAGGCGGGCCAGCTCGGCGCGGTCTTCGCGGACGTGCGTCGCGGTAAGGCGCTGGCCGGTGTGGTCGGCAAGGTGAAGGTCACCGACTCCGACGGCAACGCCGTCGACACCGCCGAAATGTTCGGTGCCCCTGAGGGTTCCGAGTCCGACGGCAACGAAGAGACCGCCGCCGCGAGCGCCGAATAATTCCATGGAAGGACAGCGCGATCGACTGCCGTGTGGTTGTGTGATTGCGCTGTGAAGGAGCGTAGCGAGTGAACCAGAAGCACAGCGCGCTCTCGCGCACAGCGCAATCGAGCGTCAGCGAGATTGCGCTGTGAGCGAAGACGGGCGGTACCGGGAGTTCGGTGCCGCCCGGCTTCGTTAATGTTTGTGACAGCGAACCAGTGATGGCTGTGTAGCAATCAGAGCCGGTGAGAAGAGAAGGCAGGTATCCGTGACAATGAACAAGGCAGGGGTCGTCATGAGTTCCCCCACTGCTGGTCTCAACCTCAGTGATTCGGTATACGAGCGCCTGCTGCGTGAGCGCATCATCTTCCTCGGCACCCAGGTCGACGACGACATCGCCAACAAGCTGTGCGCGCAGATCCTGCTGCTGTCGGCGGAGGATCCGACCAAGGACATCTCGCTCTACATCAACTCGCCCGGTGGTTCGGTCACCGCGGGTATGGCCATCTACGACACGATGCAGTTCGCCGAGTGCGATATCGCCACCTACGGCATGGGTCTGGCCGCATCGATGGGCCAGTTCCTGCTCACCGCGGGCACCAAGGGCAAGCGGTACGCCCTGCCGCACGCGCGCATCATGATGCACCAGCCGTCGGCGGGCATCGGTGGTTCCGCGGCCGATATCGCGATTATGGCCGAACAGTTCGCACACACCAAGCGGGAGCTGAACGAGCTGCAGGCGATGCACACCGGTAAATCCATCGAGCAGGTGACCGTCGACGCTGACCGCGACCGCTGGTTCACGGCGAAGCAGGCCCTCGAGTACGGCTTCATCGACCACGTGATCAGCCACGCGGATCAGGCCAACGGCGCGAAGTAAGTCGGCGCCGCAGACCGCTCACCCACCCAGACTTTGGAGACGAAGATGGCCAATCTGTTCGACCCGCGCGCCGGTCTCGGCGGCACCGCCCCGGCGAGCCCGCAGTCGCGCTATATCCTGCCCTCGTTCATCGAGCACTCGAGCTTCGGTGTCAAGGAGTCCAACCCGTACAACAAGCTGTTCGAGGAGCGCATCATCTTCCTCGGCGTGCAGGTCGACGATGCCTCGGCGAACGACGTCATGGCGCAGCTGCTGGTGCTGGAGTCGCTGGATCCCGATCGCGACATCACCATGTACATCAACTCGCCCGGTGGTTCGTTCACCTCGTTGATGGCGATCTACGACACCATGCAGTACGTGCGCGCCGATGTGGCCACCGTCTGCCTGGGGCAGGCCGCTTCCGCCGCGGCCGTGCTGCTCGCCGCCGGTACCCCCGGCAAGCGCGCGTGCCTGCCCAATGCCCGCGTGCTGATCCACCAGCCGTCGCTGGAGGGTGGCATTCAGGGGCAGGTTTCGGACCTGGAGATCCAGGCCGCCGAGATCGAGCGGATGCGTCGCCTGATGGAGACCACGCTGGCGCGCCACACCGGTAGGGATGCCGACACCATCCGCAAGGACACCGACCGCGACAAGATCCTGACGGCCGAGGAGGCCAAGGAATACGGGATTATCGACACGGTCTTCGATTACCGCAAGCTCAGCGCCCAGAAGTAGTGCGCCCAGAAGTAGTGCGGACAGAAGTAGGGCGGACGCGCCGGACGCGGCGCGTTGATCGCTCGTAAGTTGCTCTATGTCAGGAAAATCCGGCCGGGCCGCATGCCGCTCGGCATGTGCCCCGGCCGGACTGCTTCAGGGGAGCCGACCGGCCGGAAGGGTGTCGGGCGGAAGGGTTTCCGAGGCGGGCGGCCAGGAGTGTCGGATGGCCGTCGATCGGGGTGAACGTGTTCCATAGTGGTAAGAACTCGGACGACCCCCGTGAGAAACATGCTCGAGTTGTCGACCTCCGTCGCACACACCGGGTACGGTCGACCTAGGGACCTTTGCTCCCGGTTGACGGCAGTGCTCGAACCGTCGGAATCGCTCGAGGTGTTCGTGAATACACCCGAGGGTGGCGGATTGCTGGCAACCTGGATAGACGGTTGCAGGCGGACAAGGAAGTAGGGACCCACGAGATGGCGCGCATCGGAGATGGCGGCGATCTGCTGAAGTGCTCGTTCTGCGGAAAGAGCCAGAAGCAGGTCAAGAAGCTCATTGCGGGACCAGGGGTGTACATCTGCGACGAGTGCATCGATCTATGCAACGAGATCATCGAGGAAGAGCTGGCCGAGTCCAGTGAGGTCAAACTCGATGAGCTGCCCAAGCCCGCCGAGATCCGGGACTTCCTGGAGAACTACGTGATCGGGCAGGACACCGCCAAGCGCACCCTCGCGGTGGCCGTCTACAACCACTACAAGCGCATCCAGGCGGGTGACAAGGGTCGCGACAGCCGCGGCGAGACCGTCGAACTGGCCAAGTCCAATATCCTCATGCTCGGCCCCACCGGCTGCGGCAAGACCTACCTGGCGCAGACGCTGGCCAAGATGCTCAACGTCCCGTTCGCCATCGCCGACGCGACGGCGCTGACCGAGGCCGGATATGTCGGTGAGGATGTCGAGAACATCCTGCTGAAGCTGATCCAGGCCGCGGACTACGACGTCAAGCGCGCCGAGACCGGGATCATCTACATCGATGAGGTCGACAAGATCGCCCGCAAGAGCGAGAACCCGTCGATCACCCGCGATGTCTCCGGTGAGGGTGTGCAGCAGGCGCTGTTGAAGATCCTGGAGGGTACGCAGGCGAGTGTGCCGCCGCAGGGCGGGCGCAAGCATCCGCACCAGGAATTCATCCAAATCGACACCACCAACGTGCTTTTCATCGTTGCGGGTGCGTTCGCGGGGCTGGAGAAGATCATCTCCGATCGCACCGGCCACCGCGGCATCGGCTTCGGCGCAGAGGTGCGCTCCAAGGCCGATATCGATACCGATGACCACTTCGCTGAGGTAATGCCGGAGGATCTGATCAAATTCGGTCTGATCCCCGAATTCATCGGCCGCCTCCCGGTCGTCGCCTCGGTGACGAATCTGGACAAGGATTCGTTGGTCAAGATTCTCTCCGAGCCGAAGAACGCATTGGTGAAGCAGTACGTACGGCTGTTCGAGATGGACGGCGTCGACCTGGAATTCACCGATGACGCGCTGGAGGCGATCGCCGATCAGGCGATCCTGCGCGGCACCGGCGCCCGCGGTCTGCGCGCCATCATGGAGGAGGTCCTGCAGCTGGCGATGTTCGACATCCCCAGCCGTGACGACGTCGCCAAGGTGGTCGTGAACGCCGACACCGTCAACGACAATGTGCTGCCGACCATCGTGCCGCGCAAGGCACAGCGCGCCGAGCGCCGGGAGAAGTCGGCGTAGCACCGCAGTACGCATACCTCGCGAGTGGGCCGGAGAAATTTCCGGCCCACTCGATGTGTATCGGGCCGGCGGTTTGGGTATCCGTAGGGCACGGTTGAGTAACCAGCCCAGTCCTGGTCCTGGATGATCGGGGCGAAAAGTTTCCCGCCGCAAGGTGTCTGCCCGGCGGATTCGACGGACCGAGGTCCTCATGTCGACAGTTCTAGTTTCTTCAGATCAAAGTATCGCTGCCGCAGACGGATCCGGACCCCAGCGGTCTGCCGACCGTCTGTGCGTAGTCGTGTCACCGCCGGTGGATTCGGTCACCTTGTGTGCCGTCGGCGGCGAAATGGATTACCTGACGGCCGAGACCTTTCGGCAGTCCCTGCTGGAAGCGTTACCTACGGCGGGCGCGGTGGTCGTTATCGATCTATCGCAGGTGACGTTCTTCGGCGTTGCCGGGCTGCGGGCGTTGATGGAGGCCCGATCCTGGCTCGGCCACAGCGGCCGGCAACTCCAGTTGATCACGGGTCCGCGCTGCGTGGATCGGCTACTCGAGGTCGCGGGGCATGCCGCGGTCTTCGATGTCATCCCGAGCCTGGCCGCGGTTGCGCGGCCGAAACCGCTGGAGTTGGCTCGCGCGAGCGCCTGATACCGAAAACGCGGGTGCGGCAGTCGAATTCGGCTGCCGCACCCGCGGTCTGTATGGACCCGTGCGGTGGCTTCAGGACGCTTCGTTGCGCATATCGTCCTGGCTCCAGTAGGCGCGCATGGCGACGATTTTGCCCTCGTCGTCGAAGTCCATCGCATCGATGGGCGAGAGTGTGAAGCGCTGATCGCCGAACTTGGTGACGAGAGTGAACATGAAGGCGGCGTGGTTGCCCGCGATTCGAACCGAATCCGCGTGCAGCTGCGTTTCCCGATCGAGGTTTCCGAGCACCTCGTAGAACTCGCGAATGGCGTCGTGGCCGCGCTTGGGTTCGGTGCCGATCGGATCTTCCACCACCGCATCGGGTGCGTAGAGGTCGACGATCGCCTCGGTCGGGCCGGAACCGACCAGCTTGACGTACTGTTCGATCACATCGCGGATCTTGGCTGCCATGGAAACCTCTCACGAATTGAAACGTGTTCTAATTCGGAGCGTAGCAGTGTCCGGTGATCGCGTGGCATGGAATCCCGTTGGGCGGGGCAGACGTACTGGCGCAGATGGCCCCCCGCGCCAGTACTCGTCGATCGATACCCCTCGGATATCTTGTTGGCGCGCTAGTGATGTGGGATACGGTGACGGTCGGATTCCGCATCACTGAGGTTGCCGATCGCGCCCGGACTCGGAGTCCCCATTGACTCCCTGGTTCGCCGTTGAACCTTCTGTCCCGCACTTGTGCGTCTGCTTTTGGTGTCGCTATTCACCCTCCATGTGTTACCGCGCCGCCGCCTTTTTCTGTGCCCGAAGGCGGTGCGCTCGGTCCGGTCCGATCACTGTTGGTGAAGCCTCAGGGGCCGACGGCGGCCTCGCTGAATGCCGCCGCGGGGTTCATGACCGGATTCATTTTGTCCTTTTCGCCTGGTCCGGGTGGGTCTGGAGCCTGGTGGGGCCCGGGTGGTTCAGAAAACTTGTCGCCATTTCTCGCTGTCGGAACCCGGTGTGTCGAGCTTGTGTGGTGCTCGTCGTGCTGTTTACTCGGTCCGGTCAACCAGATGTTCGAGTGACGAGTGAAAGCGGAGGAGACATGGCACTGCCTACCATGACCGCGGAACAGCGCACTGAGGCGTTGGCCAAGGCGGCTGCGGTCCGCAAGGCGCGCTCCGAACTGATCGGCAAGGTGAAGGCCGGCAAGGTTTCGGTGGCCGACCTGTTGAAGAAGGCGGACAGCGACGACCTGGTCAAGAAGACCAAGGTCGCTGCCGTGATCAAGGCGCTGCCCGGTGTCGGACCGGTCAAGGCGGCCAAGCTGATGGACCAGGCGGAAATTCCCGAGGACCGCCGCATCGGTGGACTCGGCGCGCGCCAGCGTGCGGCGTTGCTCGAAGCGCTGAAGGACTGACACGTCGTCCGTAGCGATTGCTTGCAGGTCGCTCGAAAGGGTCAGCAGGACCATGCTCAGGAAACGAACGCTCACGTCGGTGGCGTGGCTGTGCGTCGAGAACGGCCGCTTGCTCGCGGTCCGGACCGAGGGACGCGACGCCTTCTATCTGCCGGGCGGCAAGCCCGAACCCGGAGAAACCCTGGCGGGAGCGCTCGTTCGGGAGGTTCGCGAGGAAGTCGGCGTCGAATTGGAGGCGCACCGGATAACGCCCGTGGTGACCATTACGGCCCCAGCCCACGGGCGTCCCGGAACGCTGGTCGAGATGCACTGCTTCCGCGCACCCGGTCACGGCGCGCCGGCTCCGGCGGCGGAGATCGCCGAGATGGCGTGGCTCGGGCCGGACGACGGACACCTGTGCGCGCCGGCCGTTGTGCAGGCCCTCAACCATTTGACCGAGGTTGGTGGGTGGCACGCGGCCTGAACGCTCACTTCGCACGGAGAACGCCCCACAGCATGCGCTGTGGGGCGTTACTGTTTCGGCGGTCTAGCGGTTCGTACGGCGGCGGGGGCGTTGGAAGTTGATCGGGGCGGGATCGCGCAACTGCGGCCCACGCGGGGTGACCAGGATCAGGGCCAAGCCGAGGGCGACGATCAATGCCGCACCGATGACGCTGAGGGTGAAACTGCCCCCACCCATGTCGGCGGGTTTGTGAAAGGCGTGATAGATCAGGTGTGGCACGCCGAAGACCAGCCAGCCGAGGCCCGCGACCTGGGCAAGTGCGCTGCCGCCGAGGAATAGCGCGGCCAGTGTCACCGCGGTCAGCGCCAGGAAGAACGAGCCGACATCGGAGGCGAGATGGTGGTTGTACGGGCCGTCCGCGCCGATCCACTGCATACCGAAACCCGGGAAGCTGGTGTACCAGGAGTGCGGCGCGAAGACCGCCCACAGTCCGACGACCGCGCCCTGAAATGCCAACACCCCCAATATGATTCGCACGGCGAGCCAGCGATTGCGCTGCTGTTGGAACCGCATCCGCACACGTAGCCCGCCGGATTTGCCATCTACCGTGATCCGCATCGGTCTCTCCGTTCATCGCCGAACCAGGGATCTGGTGCTGCAACCGTAAGTCGGACCTCGGGTCACGATCAATAGGCGGCGACCTCGTCGCTGACGGTCAGCCGGTCGGAGCGGGAATAGATGTTCATGGTGTCCCCGCGCAGGAAGCCGACCAGGGTGAGGCCGGATTCGGCGGCCAGATCGATGGCCAACGAGCTGGGGGCCGAGACGGCGCCGAGCATCGGGATGCCCGCCATCACGGCCTTCTGAACCAGCTCGAAGGAGGCCCGGCCGCTGACAATGAGCACGAGATCGTTTGCGGGGATACGGTTTTCGAGTACCGCCCAGCCGAGCACCTTGTCGACAGCGTTGTGTCGTCCGATGTCCTCGCGCACAGCGAGTGCGGTGCCGTCGGGGGTGAACAGTCCCGCAGCGTGCAGACCGCCGGTGGCGTCGAAAACCGTTTGACGGGTGCGCAATTGGTCCGGCATGGCGGCGAGGGTCTCGGTGTCGACCGTGATCGAGGTTGTCGGCAGCGGGAATCTGGTGCGGGTGCGGACCTCGTCGAGCGCAGTCTTACCGCAGAGTCCGCATGCGCCGGTGGTGAGGAAGTTGCGGCCGTGCACCGGGATAGGGGTGCGCAGTTGGACATCCAGCACGTTGTAGGTGTTCTGGCCGTTCTCGTCGGCGCCCGCGCAATAGCGGGCGCTCACCACATCCTCGGCGGCTTGAATGATGCCCTCGCCCAAGAGGAAGCCGTGCACCAGTTCGATATCGCTGCCCGGGGTGCGCATGGTGACGGTGAGTGATTGTCCGTCCAGGCGCAGCTCCAATGGTTCTTCTACCGCAACGGAATCCGGGCGTTCGATCACGCCGTTCGGTGAGATGCGGCGTGTCTTGCGGCGCGCGGTCACTCTGCTCACGACCGCGCCTCGCTGGCGCTCGGGTCCTGCCCCACATGAACGTGCGGCTCCAACCGGATGGTCACAGCCTTGGAAACTGGTGTATTCGACCGTGCCGCAACGTGATCGAGCGGAACGAGGGGATTGGTCTCCGGATAGTAGGCGGCGGCATTGCCGCGCGGGGTCGAGTATTCGACGATGCGGAAACCGGTCACCTTGCGTTCGGTGCCGTCGGTCCATTCGGAGACCAGATCCACCAGATCGCCGTCTACGAAACCGAATTCGGTGATGTCGTCGATATTCATCAGGACAACTTTGCGGCCGCCATGCACCCCGCGATAGCGGTCGTCCAGGCCGTAGATGGTGGTGTTGTATTGGTCGTGGCTGCGCAGGGTCTGCAGGATCAACCGTCCCGCGGGGACTGGTGTCCAGGTCAATTCGTTCACCGCGAAATTGGCTTTGCCGGTGGCAGTGCGGAATTCGCGGGAGTCGCGCGGTGGATGCGGCAGTACGAAGCCGTTGCGATCACGCACCCGCTTGTTGTAGTCGTCGCAGCCGGGCACCACACGGGCGATCGCATCGCGGATCTTGTCGTAGTCGAGTTGATACTGCGCCCACGGCACCGGATGATCCGCGCCGAGCAGCGTCTGCGCGAGTTCGCAGACGATGGCGACTTCACTGCGCAAATGCTCGCTCACCGGCTTCAGCCGACCGGTTGATAGATGCACCATCGACATCGAATCCTCCACCGAAACTTGCTGTTTCGCACCATTCTGTAGGTCGAGATCGGTGCGGCCGAGGGTGGGCAGGATGAGCGCGGTCGTGCCGTGCACGACGTGGCTGCGGTTGAGCTTGGTGGAGACCTGCACGGTCAGCGCGCAACTGCGCAGCGCGGCCTCGGTCACCCCGGTATCAGGGGTGGCGGAGACGAAATTGCCGCCCATGCCGAAGAACACCCGCGCCGCGCCCGCGCGCATGGCGCGGATCGCATCAACGGTGTCGTAGCCGTGTTTGCGCGGGCTGGCGATGCCGAGTTCGCGGTCGAGTGCGTCGAGGAAGGTATCGGGCATCTTCTCCCAGATGCCCATGGTGCGGTCGCCCTGCACGTTGGAGTGGCCGCGCACCGGGCACACGCCCGCGCCGGGCTTGCCGATCATGCCGCGCAGCAATAGCAGATTGGTCGCTTCCTCGATGGTGGCGACGCCGTGCTTCTGCTGGGTCAGGCCCATTGCCCAGCAGATGATGATGTTCTTGGATTCGGCCAAAAGTGTTGCGGTGCGGTACAAATCGTCGTCGGTGAGTCCGGTTGCCGCGCGCACCGTGCCGAGATCGACCGCGCGCACATTCTTTTCGTACTCCGCGAAGCCAGCGCAGTGCGCATCGACGAACTCGCGGTCGACCACCGTGCCCGGTGCGCGGTCCTCGGCCTCGAAAAGCAGTTTGCCCAACCCCTGGAACAGCGCCATATCGCCGCCGAGCCGGATCTGCAGGAAGTCGTCGGCAATGGCGACACCGCTGGTGAAACCCGTGAGCGTCTGTGGGTCGCGGAAGCCGAGCAGTCCGGTCTCCGGCAGCGGGTTGACCGCGATGACCTTGGCGCCGTTAGCCTTCGCGCCCGCCAGCGCGCTGAGCATGCGCGGATGATTGGTGCCCGGATTCTGGCCCGCGACAATGATCAGATCGGCCTTGCCGAAGTCGTCGATCGAGACCGAACCTTTGCCGATGCCGATGGAACTGGTCAGTGCGGCGCCGGAGGATTCGTGGCACATATTCGAACAGTCCGGCAGATTGTTCGTGCCGAAGCTGCGGACCAGCAGCTGGTAGAGGAATGCGGTCTCGTTGGCGGTGCGGCCCGATGTGTAGAACACCGCTTCGTCGGGGGATTCCAGCGCGCGCAGGTGCTCGACGATGAGCTGGTAGGCCTCGTCCCACTCGATGGGCAAGTAATGGGTCGCGCCTGGGCGCAGCACCATCGGATGGGTCAGCCGACCCTGCTGGCCGAGCCAATAACCGGATTTGCTCGCCAGTTCCTCGATCGAATGCTGCGCGAAGAATTCGGGGGTCACGGTGCGCAGCGTCGCCTCCTCGGCGACGGCCTTGGCGCCGTTCTCACAGAATTCGGCCGGTCGGCGATGCCCCGTCGGCTCCGGCCAGGCACAGCCCGGGCAGTCGAAGCCGTGCACCTGGTTGAGGCGGGCCAGCGTGCGCGCGGTGCGCAGCACACCCATCTCCTCGACCCCGCGTTTGAGCGCAACGGCAACGGCCGTCACACCCGCGGCCTGCTCCTTCGGCTGGGTGACGGTCAATTCGGACTCGTCGATGTCCTGTGTCGGCCCATTGCGGTGCATGCCCGATATTGTCCTCTCCCCGCGAAGTTTGTCGCGGACCTACCCGTTTGTCCTGATTCCGGACGCTCCCGTCGCGGTGGTGGGGTCCCTGCCCGAGGGGTGCCATCCGGTTCGGATCGTATGCACTCGTGGCCGGTTCGGCAGGGTTTGCGCATTGCCGGGTACAGCGGTGACGCTACCTGGTAGCCGGCGGTTTTAGCTGGGTTCGAGCTCAGCCAGAAGGCTCCGCGTCGGCGGCTGTCGGCTTACCATAACTACTGATCAAATCGCTGATCTGAGGCATGTGCGATGGGGACGCTGGCGGCTATTCCGACGCGTGCCGGCGGGGAGCGTCGACACGCGACGTCTCGGCGTGTGCGGTGGGGGATTCTCTGTTCCGCCGCGCTATTGGTCGCGGCGGCGCCGGTCGGGTTCGGCAGGGTAGCGGCTTTCGGGGTTCCGGCGTCGGAAGAGCCGACTTCGTCGGTGGTTTCGCCGGCACCCGCGCCCGGACACCACGGGCCGGGGACGCGGGATGGGGCCGGGGCACAGACCAGCACGGCGGTGCCGAATGACAATTCGGACGGTGGTGGGACGCGTGACGGTACCGGGACGCACGACGGCACCGGGACGCAGACGACGACCAGTCCGGTGCCGACTGATCCGTGCGCCGGACGGACGTCGGATGGGTGCTCCGGACCGACTTCCACTCCCGAACAACCGCGGCTGCCCGATATTGTGCTGCCGCCGATCACCATCACCTTGCCGCCGAATCCACAGCCGCCGATCCCGGCGGACCCACCTGCGAATTCGTCCACGGTGCCGCCGCAGCAGCAGATACCGGCGGATCCACGGCCACCGGAAAATCCGTCGAAGAGGCAGCCCACGGTGGTTGTGCCGACCGTTCGGCCTGCGGATCCGCCGACGCCCGCCGCTACGGCACCGGCGCCCTCGATTGCGCCGCAACCCGCCGCGCTCGAGCTCACGCCCACAGCGATCGGACTCGGTGGCGATGTCACCGCGGCCGGATCGGGGTGTGATCCGCAGTCACAGGTCAGCTTGCTGGTCGGGCAGACGCCGGTGGGTAATGCCGTCGCCGGGGCCGATGGTGGTTTTCGGGCACCGCTGGCGTTGACGTCGATCGAAGTCGGGCGATATGAGGTGACGGCGCGCTGCGGGCGCACGCTGACCGCGCCGTTGGATGTTGTGCTGGTCAGCCGGATCAGTTCCGCCACTTCGACATTGACGCTGATTCTGTTCTTCTTGTTGATCGGTGCCTGGTTCTACGGGCATCGGCTCGTCTCGCACCTACCCGCGCGGAGGGAACCATGATGCGAGTCCGTGTCTCGGCGGCGACGCGAATTATCCTGCTGCCCAGTGTGTTCGCGCTTGTGCTCGTCGGGCTGTCGGTGGCACCGGCAGCGGCCGAACCGCAGGGTGTCGATATGTCGGCGACCATCGACGATCGCGATATCGCCGAAACCTCCGCCACCGAACCGCTACGGCTGCAACCGAACAGCATCATTCGGGTGGCTATCGCGTTGACCAACAACAGCGATGGGGCGTTGCATATTCGGCAGGTCGACCTGGCCGGGCATGTGCTCGGACTGACCTTCTTCTCGTACTCGACCGCCGTCGAATTGACCATCGCACCAGGAAAATCCGAGGCACTGAAGTATCGGCTCGATCTGACCGGACTCGAAGGTCAGGCGACCGGACTGATCGTCGCGGATTTGGCGGTGATCGGCGAGGATGGCGCGCAGGTCGCCTCGATACCGATGGACACCGATGTGCGCGGCTCGTTGTATTCGGTATACGGACTGTTCGGGATTGCGCTGGCGGTGCTGACCATGCTCGCCATTGCCGACGCGACGTTGGCCATTGCCCGGCACCGGCTGTCCACTAACCGGTGGCAGCGCGGCTTGCGGTTACTGGCGCCGGGTATCGGCATCGGCTTGATATTCGGGTTCACCGCGTCGGCACTGCGGTGGTGGGTTCCGGATACCGGGCTGTGGCTCACGGTTGCCGGTGTGGCGGCGTCGGTCGGCTTCCTACTCGGATACTGTTCGCCGACACCGGAAGTCGGGGATCTGCCGCCGACCGAGGAGGTCGACGAAGTCGCCGATGTGGAAACCGTGCGCTTCCCGGATGGGGCGACATCTTGACATCTGAAACCGGCCGAATGCGGGCCGTGCTGCCCGCGTATGACATCGGTGCGCAGGTCGGCAGGGGCGGATGCGGTGTGGTGCTCGCGGGTACGCACCGTCAGTTGGGGCGGCCGGTTGCCATCAAACAGATTCCACCGCAGTTCGCGCATGACGAGCAGGTGCGGCGTCGGTTCGTCGCCGAGGCGCGGTTGCTTGCGGCAATCGATCATCCACACGTGGTGCGGGTTTTCGACTACATCGAGGCCGATGAGCTGTGTCTGTTGGTTATGGAGTATCTGCCCGGTGGGACCGTTGGGAGTCGGTTCGCGACCGAGGGATACGACGCGGCTACCGCGGTCGCGGTCGGGCTGGCCTGTGCCGCGGGGCTGGAAGCGGCACACCGGCACAAGATTCTGCACCGCGACGTCAAGCCGTCGAACCTCATGTTCGGTACCGGCGGTGCGATAAAGCTGACCGATTTCGGGATCGCCAAGATCGTCGGTGGCGATGAGACATTGGTTACCAGGACCGGTGAGATCGTCGGGACTCCGTCCTATATAGCGCCGGAACAAGCACGCGGACAGCCGCTTTCGCCCGCCACCGATGTCTACGCGCTGGCGACCATGCTGTATCAGCTGTTGTCCGGGGTACTGCCGTTTCCGCCGAATGAGGACCATTTGGCAACGCTTTTCGCACACGCCTTCGGTACTCCGATACCGCTCGTCGAGGTCGCGCCGGGCGTGCCGGAGCCGATCGCCGACGTGGTGATGCGCGGTCTGGCGACCGATCCCGCCGATCGTTTCGATACCGCCGAACTCTTCGGGATTGCTCTCGCCGAACTCGCCGCCTCGTGCTGGGGTGGCGATTGGCTTACGCCCGTGGGTATTCCGGTCATCGGCGCGGACACTATTGTCGCCGCCGCGACCGGGAGCAGTCGCGCCGCCGGGCGATCCGGTGTTCAGACGCCGAGAGCGAAGAGTGGGCTCGAGCAGTCCGCTGTCAGGCACCGGACAGGCGTGCTTGCCGCGGGCTTCGAATCTCGCGCGCCGGTAACAGCTGTCCCCACCCAGCCTCCGACCGGTGCCTCACCGCCACGACCCGGCCCCGCTGCGGTAGCGTTCCCTTCGTCGGCTCCGACCGAAATCTCGTCGATGCCGGACATAGTGGGTTCGGATCCGGCTCCGAGTGCGCCGTTATCGCCGGTGCCACCAGCGCGTGGTGATATCACGGGTGGTTCCGAGCAGTTCGGCGCGGCGGCACGCGGCGCGCCAGGGGCTCCAGGGGCGCCAGCGCCGGAGTGGTCCACGTCGGAGCCGCGCGCATCCGGGTCGCCCGGGGCGCAGCCGCCAGCGCCGGAGCTGTCAGGGGCGAGGAGGTCCGCGCCGGGCACGGATGCGTCGGGAGATGCGACGTCAAGGCCGCGGCCCGTGCCGGGGTCGCCTACCTCGGGAGATGCGCCAGCAGGACCGCCTTTTTATGGAGCCGGGCAGGGTTCCTCGGGGTATGGCGGGTCGGCACGACAGGTGTCGTCGTCCGGAAGGTCGTGGCCTGGGCCTTTCAGGGCGGAGCCCTTCCGGCCGCCGATGGTTCGCGTGCGTCCGGTGCATAGGGCGCAGGACAATGGAGTTCGGTTGGCTGATGTCGATCGCCGAGATCTGGTGCCGATCCGCGATGTTGTCAGCTTTGCTTCGCCGTGGCCGATGTTCGGGGTTGGCGCGTTGCTTGCGGTGGCTGCTTGTGCGGTTGCGGTGATCGGGGTGGGCGCGCCGACCGCCGGAGGGGATCTGGTACCCGGGACTGTCACCGTTGCCGGTGTCGATGCGACGGGTCCGAATCCGATCGAGGTCGATCTGTCGGAGCCGATTCCATTGCAGGTCAACGGAATCGACGTCGACTCGGCTGCGCTCACGGTGGAGGTATTCGGTGTGCGGTTGGGTGGGGATCCGGTGCCGCTGCGGCCCGGCGGCGCGGCCACCCTGCCCGATCCGGTCAACGCACATGTGCTGGCCGGGAAATTCGACGGCGAGCTGACCCTGCTGCGCAGCGGAACGGAAATCGCCACGCAGCGAATCGAATTCCGCAGCACCCAGCGCCCGACACGCACCGCCGCAGCGGCCGCGATCGTGGTCCTCGCCCTGTTCGCCGTTGCCTACCTCGAGTCCAACACCCGCACCTTACGCCGTGCCCACGGTGGACTGGCCAACATCATCGGCCTGTCCGCGAGTTCAGCCATCCTCGCGGTCGCCGTGGCCGGTGGCGCCTGGATTCTCCACGACACTCCGCCCACCATCAGCACCCTTGCCATCACCGCCGTACTCGCCGCCGGAGCTGGCCTCGCCGCCGCATCGTCCGCACGCCGAATCGGCAAGCGCCACAGCTTGCTCCGCCGCGCACGGCGCGATAAACGTTGAAGCAGTAGCCCTGGAACGGAGGCCGGAGGCTTTTCGGTGGCGGTGTGAGCTGCTCAGGAACGGCGCCGTTTGCTGGTTGCCTCGGTTGGGTGCTTCGGGTGGGCCTCGGTGCGGTAGGTGAGGATGCGTTGGCCGATGCGGAGGCTCCATCCCGGGTGCAGTTCGGTGGGCGTTGTGCCGATACGGGTCCATTCGTCGGCGCCAGGGGCGGCGATGAATGTGCCTGCGGGGGTTGCGGCGTCACGGACGTAGACCTTCCCGCGGTCGACCGAGACGTAGGCGTGCACCCGCGAGACGTGGCGATCGCGCGGGACCGCGAGGGGTGTGGCAGTGGCGGCACGCACTGTCTCGTCGATCATTGGGCTGCGGCCGACGACATACGGTCGGTCCAGCGGAAACGCGGAGCCATCCGCCAGAACCAGCGCGCCTACGGGCGGTCGCGCCCCGGAGTTCTCCTGATTATTCGCCTCGCCTACTGGTCGTAGCGGCCGCGGTCGTACCCCTTGCAACGCCGGAATCTTGTGCAATGCAATCTGTTCCGGCCGCGCTGCCGAACCCGCCCGCGTTCCAGCGGCGTCCTCTCGTTCCCGGGCGGGCATGGCTTGGGTGCCGATTTCCTCCGGCGCATCTGCCTGCCCGGATGCACGCGACGGTGCCGAACCACTCGGCCGCGCCTCCGATGATGCTGCGCCGAGTCGAGCAGCGGACGTCGATCTCGCGGGCCCGACCTTATCGGCCGACGCGCCGAATCCCACGCTCTGCGCCGCCGATCCCCTCGCGGACCGGACAGAGTCCACCGATCCGGTGGGTCCTGCCTTTTCGGTTGGCTTGTCGTGTGCGGTGGACTTGGTAGTGGATCGCTGTGCGGATTGGCCAGAGTCCACCGATCCGGTGGTTCCCGCCCTCTCGGTTGGCCCGTCGTACTCGGTGGCGGATCCTGCGGAGCGCCCCTGCTCGTTGGGGGCGGTCGACCGCGCAGCGGGGTCTCGGCTGGACTCCCCTGTCGGACGGGCAGATCCAGCCTCGCGTGTGACGCCTGCGCTTTGGGCGGAGCCTGCGGCTGGTGTCGATTCGGTCGCGGATTTTGCGGTCGGCTCGCGCAGGGCTTCGAATCCGGCCGGAGCGGTGGGCGGGGGTTCGGCGGGGGAGGGGTTAGCGGTGGTGCGGGCTCGGGTGTTCGCCGATTTTCCGGTGCGGCGGGTGGCTATGCGCAGGACGAAGCCGCTGCCGGCGACGATGCCGGCGCGCAGGTCGGTGCGTGGGAGTTCGTGGATCGGGAAGGCGATGTCCGCGCCGACCGCGATCCGGCGCACCGGTTCTCGCACGATTTCGTCTACCCAGGTGAACGCGCGGGCTCCGGAGAGTCGGCGGGATCCTTCCGCGCCTTGGATCTCCGCGCTGACCTGTCCGCGCAGCAGAATGACGGTGCCATCAGCAGTCGGTGCGATAACTCCGAACGGTGGCGCCTCGGAATTTCCGCCGAAAACCACTGCGGCCAGCCGCTGCGCGATCGCGGCCCCGGGATGGCGCGCATCCGCGACGGCCTCGATCGCACCGAGTATCCGGTCGGTCGAAGGGGTCTCGTCCGCGAGATAGACGACAACCGCGCCGAAGCGTGCGATCAGACCATCACCCGGCGCAATCCCCACCGTCGACGCGTCATTCCGCACTCGCGCCTCCTTCCCGGCCCACTACCGGCGTCCAGCATAGAACGTGCCCAGCACCCGAAACCGGCCGCCGAAGAACCGCAAGCGCGCACACGCTGTGATTCTTACCGGCCTTGATCGACGAGGTGTCGTGCACCACTGAATATCAAAGACTCCATCCCGCAGATGCGGTCTTCTGCGAGCGGCAAACCGCTGCGCGCGGACACTGCGCGAACGACCGGCGGTACGGCGGGATTCATACTGCCGGGTCGGTGCGCGATGAGCCCGGACAGGTGTCAGCCGGTGAACTCGGATGCGTGGTCTTCGAGCCAGGTGGTGAATGGCCGGGCGGGGTGGTCGGTCAGGATGGAGACGGCGTCGGTGATCGGAGTGGGGACGCCGTCGCAGCGTCGCCAATAGTCGAGCAGGCCGTCGGCGTAGCGGCCAGGGATGAATTCGGCCATCTCTTGCTTCCACGCGTCGGGGGTGACGTGGGCGATGGTTGCGGTGCGGCCGGTGACCTCGGCGATCAGGTCGATCTGCGCGGTGAACGTCAAGGTCTGCGGACCGGTGAGGGTATAGATACCGCCACGGTGGTCGGGTTTCGTGAGCAGCGCATGTGCGCACTCGGCGACGTCGAGTTCGTGGATCGGATCGGTGTAGGCATTGGGGTAGGGGAGGCTGACGGGGCGTTCGGCCTTGATCGCGAACGACCAGCCGCGGGCATTGCCGGCGAAGGCGCCGGGACGCAACACGGAGACGGTCATCGGTGCGTCGGCCAGTCCGAGTTCGGCGTCGAGGTGGGACTTCGCGACCGGATTGGTGGTCGCAGCCGGATCGAGCACCGCGGACGAGGACAGCAGCACGATGTGATCGACTCCGGCTTCGGTTGCGGCGGAGACGAATTCGGTGATGCATTCGGGTTCGGCATACAGGAATACCGAGGTGACGCCGTCGAGTGCGGCGGCGAAGGTGGCCGGGTTGCGCAGGTCGCAGGTGATGGCGGGTACTCCCGCGGGAAGCTGCTCGGGCCGGCCGGAACCGACGCGGACAGGGTGGCCGTCGGCGCGCAGCAGGGACAGGAGCTTGGTGGCGACCGCGCCGCGGCCTCCGGTAATGAGAATCATGAGAAGTCCTCGAGTCGAGAGTGATTCAGTGCTGTGGCTCGGCCTGGGCATGTCGCGGCAGCAGCCGCACCAGACCGAGGCTGATCAGCGTGATGGCCGTGACGAATACGAGGCTGGCCGTGAGTGCGTGCGCCGCACCGGAGCCGACCGTGTGGAAGTACACCGTGGTGATGGCGGCGGCGCCGATCGCATTGGCGAGTTGCTGTACGGCGGAAAGGGATCCGCTACCGCTGCCGGTCTCGGACGGGTCGATATCGCCGATGGTGACAACGAAGATGCTGCCGAAGCAAGTGCCCATACCGAGGCCGAGCACGAGGATCGCCACGGCGAGAGCCCAAGGGGCATTAGTGATTGTGGTGGTGAGTGCGAGAATCAGTAGCAGGCTCGTGCCGAAAAGGGTGATCAATAGGCCGATCAGGATGAGATTGCGACCGAGTTCAGCCAATAGTCGGTGCGCGGCAATCGACGCGATGATTATGCCGACGGCCAGCGGCGCCAGGCCGAGCGCGGCTTCGGTCGGGCGATAACCGAGGCCGTTCTGCATGAACAGCGACAGCACGTACAACAGCCCGGAGACCGCGGCGAAGAAGACGAGTCCGAGGATCAGACCCGAGGTGAAGCCCCGGTTCCGCAGTAACGTCGGCTCGATCAGCGCAGCGACCGCGGTGACCTGCCGACGGGCGAACAGCGCGAAGGCCGCGACTCCCGCCGCTATCGACGCGAACGATGAAGCGGTCCAGCTGTGGGCCGAGCCGTCGATCAGACCGAATAGTGTGCCGAGCATCGCTGCGGCGAGCAGAACAGCGCCGAGTGCATCGATGGTGACGGTGCGATCGCCCTGTTCGGTTGGCAGTAGGCGATAGGCGGCGGCGAATGCAAGCCCGCCGAGCCCGATATTGATCAGGAACATGGCACGCCAGCCGAGGCCGAATAGATCGGCATCGACGAGAAATCCGGCCAGGATCGGTCCGCATACTCCGGACAGGCCGAGGGCCGGGCCGAAAACGCTGAATGCCCTGCCGCGCTGTTCACGGGGAAAGACGCTGGTCAGGATGCCGAAACCCTGCGGGATCAGCATCGCGCCGAAGGCGCCCTGTACGAGTCGCGCGGAGATCAGCGTGGTCGGATCGACGGCGAGGCCGCAGGCGATCGAGGCGAGGGTGAACCCGGCCAAGCCGATCAGGAACAACCTGCGTTTGCCGAAGCGGTCGCCGAGTCTGCCGCCGACGACGAGCAGAACGCCGAGGGAGAGGGCGTATCCGGCACCGAGCCACTGGATCAGCGCTGGTCCGCCGTGCAGATCCCGCGCGATGGTCGGCGCGGCGATATTGGTGATAGTCGAATCGAGTAGGTCGAGGATGTCAGCCGCCAGAATGACGGCCAATATCGCCCACATTCGGGGGCTGACCTTGGTATCTGGTGGCGCCGCTTGCTGTGTTGGGGTGGTCATGTCCAGCTCTCGAGGAAGATGTGTCGGCAGCGAACAATGGTCGTTACGAACAGCGTTCGATGTGGTTGAACCCTATGCGGCGAACGTCGTTCGTGTCAAACGCTGTTCGTCGAGGCGTATGCTCCGAAATATGAGCGCCGCACCCGTCAGCCGCCGGGCCCGTCCCGCGAAGGCACCCCTCAGTCGTGACGTCATCATCGATACCGGCCTGCGGATTCTCGACCGCGACGGCTTGGCCGCCCTCACCATGCGCCGCGTCGCGCAGGACCTCGATACCGGCGCGGCCTCGCTCTATGTCTATGTCGCCAACCGTGACGACCTGATGGCCGCCATGCTCGACCAGGTGCTCGGTACGGTGCCCGAGCCCACGGGCGACACCTGGCGCGACCGCCTGACGACGCTGGTCGAAACGACCGTCGACGCGATGTCGAAACACGAGGGACTCGCACTGGTCGCGCTCGGCTCGATCCCGACGAGCCCGAACGCGCTGCTGATCGTGGAGCGGCTACTCGCCCTGCTCGCCGAGGGCGGCGTGGACCCGCAGACCAATTCCTGGGCCGTCGACCTGATCTACCTGCACATATCAGCGCAGGCCGTGGAGCAGAGCACGTACAACACCAAGGACACCAACGAGCAGGACTATGTCGCCGAGGTCGCCCGTCATTTCGCCCAACTACCGGCCGACCGCTATCCGACACTGGTGGCCATGCGCGAACAGATGCTGGCGGGCGGCGGCGACGATCGGTCGCGCTGGGCGCTGCGTGCGCTGGTCAACGGCATCCTGGCGACTCCGGTCGAATGAATGCCGTGGGAGAATCGTCTATGCGGATGATTCGACCGGCGGTCGAGGACGACCTGCCGATACTGCAAGATATCGAGCGCGTGGCGGGCAAACCATTCGCCGACATCGGCATGATGGCCGTTGCCGATGACGATCCGCCGTCACTGGATACGCTGCGGGAATTCCAGCACGCGGGCCGCGCCTGGATCTTTCCCGATGCCGCTGGCCGCCCGATCGGCTATCTGATCCTCGGGATCGTCGACGGTAACGCCCATATCGACCAGGTTTCGGTGGATCCGGATCACGCGGGCAAGCGGATCGGCAAACGGCTCATCGACCATGCCGTGCGCTGGGCGAAAGCCCAAGGGATGCAGGCGATCACGTTGACAACCTTCATTGATGTGGCCTGGAACGGCCCGTACTACGAACGCCTCGGCTTCCGCTTTCTGACCGCCGCCGAGGAGACCGCGGAATTACGCGAAATCCGGGCCGCCGAGGCCGCGCACGGCCTCGACCTCTGGCCGCGCGCCGCCATGCGCGCCGAACTCGACACCTGGCAAATGGACTGAGCTAATACTGCCGCGCGAAGGCGGCCTCCGCTGCGGGCAGGGCCGCCGCGCGGTCCTCGGGGACGAGACCGATCCGGGTGCGGCGGTCCAGCAGGTCATCGGTGTCGAGGGCGCCTTCGTGGGTGATCGCGAAGGCGAATTCGGCTGCGGTGACGTCGATTCCGGGCGCGACCTGTTCGGCCAAGGCGGGATTCCGATCGGCAAGTTGGAGTACGGACGCGGACTCGCTACCGTATCGCTCGACCAGCACGGTCGGGGCGTTGATGCGATCGCGGGCCGCACCGGAGACCGCGCCGACCAACGGAAGTCGCTTGGTTCGGCACGGACCGGCGGTGAGGTTGCCGTGCGCGATCGCCGCATCGAGAGCGTCCTCGGCCATCCGGCGGTAGGTGGTGAGTTTGCCACCGACAATCGTGATGACGCCGGTGGGGGAGTGCAGGACCGCGTGCTGACGGGAGATATCGGCGGTGCTGTTGTCGGCCGTCCGCAGCAGCGGGCGCAGTCCGGCGTATGTGCCGCGAACATCATTGCGGGTCAATGGCTCTCGGAGTGCGGTGTTGATGGTGTCGAGCAGGAAATCGATTTCGGCGTCGGTGGGCTTCGGCTCGTCGGGAACCGGGCCGGGGGCATCCTCATCGGTGAGACCGAGATAGACCCGGCCGTGCGCGGCGGGCAAGGCGAAGACGAAACGGCTGGTACTGCCGGGGACGGGGACGGTAAGCGAAGCGGTCAGTCCGCCGAATGATTCGGCATCGAAAACGAGATGGGTGCCGCGGCTCGGACGCAGTTCGATACTCGGGTCGACCTGATCGGCCCAGACGCCGGTGGCATTGATGACCGTGCGGGACCGTACGGTCATGGCTTCGCCGGTCAGGGTGTCGCGCAGGGTGGCCGAATCGCCGGTCACGTCGAGGGCTTCCAGGCGGGTGAGGATCATCGCGCCTTGTGCGGCGGCCGTGCGAGCCAGCGCGACTACCAGCCGCGCATCGTCCACCAGCTGTCCATCCCAGGCTTGCAGGCCGCCGCGCAACCCGTCGCGACGCACGATCGGTGCCAACCGCAGCGCCTCGGCGGTGGATACCCGACGCGAACGTGGCAGTGTCGCAGGCGAAGTGCCGGCACTGCGGCGCAGTACGTCACCGGCGACAAAGCCGGCGCGGATCAAAGTGCGTTGTGCGATACCGATTTCCGGGAGCAGCGGTACCAGCTGCGGCAGGGGGCGAACGAGATGCGGTGCGGTGGTGGTGATCAGAATCCCGCGCTCGACCGCGCTTTCGTGTGCAATGGCGACCTGCCCGCTGGCCAGATATCGGAGCCCGCCATGCACCAGCTTCGAACTCCAGCGGCTAGTGCCGAATGCCAGATCGTGGCGCTCCACCAGCACGGTTCGCAGCCCGCGCGCAGCGGCATCGAGCGCCGCACCGGCTCCGGTCACGCCGCCGCCGATCACCAACACGTCGATTTCGCCGCCGTCGCCGAGCAGCGTCAGTTCACGGTTGCGGCGTGCGGCATTCAGCGCGGAATTGCCGTGGGGATCAGCCGAATTCGTAGTCATTACAATCCTTTTCGACGGCGGGCAATCGCCGGTGCTGAGGTATTCGGGCCTTTGTCATTGCGCCTTCTCGACGGGGGTCAGATAACCGTCGATCGCACGGGCCAACTCGGTGTCCAGCGCCGCACCGGCCAGCAACGGCGCGACCGTACCGGCCGACTGCACCGCCGACTGCGCGATGAGCAGCAGCATGGTCGCCATCTGTTCCGGGTCGCCCGCGCGAATCGTGCCGTCCCGGTGGCCTTCTCGAATGCTCGTACTGAACAGGTCGATCAGAGCGCGCTGGTTGCGCCCGAGGCGGCCGAAGACATATGTCAGCATCAGATCGGTATCGGTGCGGAAGATCTTGCCGAACAACGGATTCGAGCGAATCGTCGCCGCACCCGCGACCACCCCCGCGACCAGCCGCGTGCGCGCATCTCCCGCGGCAGGCATGGTGTCGGCGACGATCGCGTGCAATTCGCGCACCAGCAGTTCGGCCACCAGCGATCCGGTATCCGGCCAGCGGCGGTAGACGGTGGGCCTACTGACACCGGCGCGGCGGGCGACTTCGGTAAGTGTGGTGCGGCGCACCCCGAACTCCTCGACGCAGGCCCTGGCCGCGTCGAGGATCGCGAGATCGGTGGCCGAGAGCGCGTCATCGGGGGTGGACGCTGCGGAGGTCATCGGGTATCACCACCGGGTGTCGGCGGCACCGAAGTGCCGGAAAACGGATGCCTGATCATTACTGCTTGACAGTCTATGTCAAACTGTAACGCATGGTCGAGACGCAACAGCACACCGACGAAATCGGACAGTCCGAGACCGGTGCGGCTGCCGCAAACCTGGGCGAGCCCACGTATGCGGCGGGTATGGTTTGGGACGCCTGGGGCATCCCCGCCGGACACAAGCCGCTCTCGGCTTCGATTCGGGACCTGTTGACGCAGGTATTCGGAGTGTCCGGTGACCCGGTGGCGCGCCGCGATGAGGGCGATGTGCCGCTACGCGAGTCGACGCTGACGCCGACTCAACGGGACGGGTTGGTCGCGGTGGTCGGCGTGGGCAGCATTTCGGTCGACCACCACGATCGGCTGCTGCACGCGGGCGGTAAGAGCACCCCGGACCTGTTGCGTCGTCGCGCCGATGGTCCGCAGGACGCACCCGATGCTGTCGTCTTCCCCGCCGATCACGAGCAGGTACTCGCGGTGCTCGGTTACTGCGCCGACAATGCCATCGCGGTCGTACCCTTCGGCGGCGGCACCAGCGTGGTGGGCGGCGTCGATCCGGTCCGCGGTCGCTTCGACACCGTCATCGCGCTGGATCTGCGCCGCCTGGACGGTATTTCGGAGATCGACCCGGTCAGTGGCACCGCCACGCTCGGCGCGGGACTCACCGGACCCAAGGCTGAGGAACTCCTCGCCGCACATGGACTTTCGCTCGGTCACTTCCCGCAGAGCTTCGAATTCGCCAGTATCGGCGGATTCGCCGCAACCCGGTCCTCCGGTCAGGCATCGGCGGGCTACGGCCGCTTCGACGACATGGTCCAGCATCTCAAGGTCGCAACACCCAGCGGAACCATCGAACTCGGCCGCGCACCCGCCTCCGCCGCAGGCCCGGACCTGCGTGAATTGTTCGTCGGGTCGGAGGGTGCGCTGGGTGTGATCACCGAGGTGACGCTGCGGGTGCATCCGGCCCCGGAAACCATCGGCTACCAGGCCTGGTCGTTTCCGGATTTCGAAACTGGCGCCGCCGCACTGCGTTCAGTGGTGCAGGCGGGTGCCGCGCCCACGGTGCTGCGGTTGTCCGATGAGGTCGAGACCGGAGTGAACCTGGCGCGCTCCGCCGATATCGGCGGCGAGGCGGTGGCCGGTTGTCTGGCCGTCACCACCTTCGAAGGCACCCAGGCGCATGTCGCGGCCCGCGGCGCCGAGGCGGGCGCATTGCTCGCGGCGGGGGGCGGGACTTCGCTGGGACAGACCCCGGCTCAGGAATGGGAGCACGGACGTTTCGCCGCACCCTATATGCGCGATGCACTGCTCGATCACGGTGTGCTGTGCGAAACCCTCGAAACCGCGACCACCTGGTCGAATCTGGCCCAGCTCAAGGCGAAGGTGACTGCGGCACTAACGGATTCACTTGCTGGACAGGGCACCCCGCCGCTGGTCATGTGCCACATCTCGCACACCTATCCGACCGGAGCGTCGCTGTACTTCACCGTCATCGCCAAGCAGTTGGACGATCCGATCGCCCAGTGGCATATCGCGAAACGTGCGGTCGGTGACGCGATCGTGGCCGTGGGCGGCACCATCACCCACCATCACGCGGTCGGCACCGACCACCGCCCCTGGATTCCGGAGGAGATCGGCGATCTCGGCGTGCGCGTACTGCGCGCGGTGAAGCGGGAATTGGACCCCGCGGGCATCCTCAACCCGGGAAAGCTGGTCCCGTGACACAGGCTTCGCGTCCGATGCGTGCGATCACTGTTGTGACCAACCCGCAGTCCGGTGTCGGCAGAGGACACGAGGTGGCCACGGCCGCGCTGGCGCGTTTCGCCGCTCGGGGGGTCGAGGTCACCGAGGTCCGCGCGGCATCGGCCGCCGAATCCGTACGCCAGGTGCGGGATGCGATTACCGGCAGCGCCACGCCGGATGCGGTGGTCTGCATCGGTGGCGACGGATTGATGAATGTCGTGCTGGAAGCCATTGCGCAGACCGGCGTAGCGCTGGGCCTGATACCCGCGGGCACCGGCAATGATCTCGCGCGCGAAATCGGTGTGCCCACTGACGATCCCGTCGCAGCAGCAGACCTGATCCTCGGCGGCCGCACCCGCACCATCGACCTCGGTCGCATCGAATCGCCCTCGCCCGGATTCACTCCCAAGTGGTTCGCCACCGTTACCGGCACCGGATTCGATGCGCGAGTCACCCTGCGCGCCAACGATATGCGCTGGCCCAAGGGTCCACTCCGCTACACCTTCGCCGCACTGGCCGAGATCTCCGGGCGCTTCACCGTGCCGTACCGAATCGAGCTGTCCGGTGTCGTGCCCGGCGCACTCGACAATCCCGATACCGACACTGTCATCGAGACCGATGCCGTCATGGTGGCCATCGGCAATACCCGCACCTACGGCGGAGGCATGCGGGTCTGCCCGGATGCGGTAATGGACGACGGGCTACTGGATCTGACTGTCGTAGGCGCGGTTTCCCGCCTGGATATGCTCCGCATGCTGCCAGCCCTGTCGGCCGGTAAGCGAATCGATCATCCGAAGTCGAAGCAGTATCGCGTCGCCCAGGTGACTCTCACCGCTCCCGGCGCTCCCGCTACCGCCGACGGCGAACCTGCGGGCACTCTTCCCGTAACCCTCCGCGCGGTGCCCGGCGCGCTTACCGTGCTCGTCCCCTGATTCGGCAAGCCGCGAAACCGACCGGGCGTAGGCGGTCGATGGTGGTTCGGCCGAGGACAGCGGTCGACTCCGGTGCGGCAGGGGTGTAACCCCCTCATCGGCCAGCGCGAGCGTCCGGCTGTCTGGGCAGCAGACGCGCCGTCAGGGGCGGAAAAGGTGCCATTGCGGCAGCCGCATATTGAACTCGTCGAGAAGCTGAGAATTGGTTGTGGATTCCGAGCTCGGGCCCGTTTCGGCGGTAAGCTCCACCTGTGGGCGGAGTCTTCGGTGTCCCTCATCCACCGAAGACCCCGCCTTTTCTATGCGCTAGCCCTTTTAGGAGCTCAGCGGGCATCCCACTAGAATGCCGGGGTGACCAGCGCAACCCCTGACAACCCGCGTAATCGTGCCGATGCCCTCCCCAAGAGCTGGGTTCCCAGCGAGGTGGAGGCCGAGATGTACGAGCGCTGGGTAGCGGCTGGTTACTTCGCCGCCGATCCCGCCAGCGATAAGCCCGGTTACTCGATCGTGCTGCCCCCGCCGAACGTCACCGGCAGCCTGCACATGGGCCACGCACTCGACCACACCCTGATGGACACCCTCTCGCGCCGCAAGCGCATGCAGGGTTACGAGGTGCTGTGGCTGCCGGGTATGGACCACGCGGGCATCGCCACCCAGACCATCGTGGAGAAGCAACTCGCGGTGGACGGCAAGACCAAGGAAGACTTCGGCCGCGAGCTGTTCATCGACAAGGTCTGGGACTGGAAGCGCGAATCCGGCGGACAGATCCAGTGGCAGATGCGCGCGCTCGGCGACGGCGTCGACTGGAGCCGCGACCGCTTCACCATGGACGACGGGCTTTCCCGTGCCGTGCAGACCATCTTCAAGCGCCTATACGACGCGGGCCTGATCTACCGGGCCGAGCGCCTGGTCAACTGGTCGCCGGAACTGCGCACCGCCATCTCCGATATCGAGGTCAAATTCGAGGATGTCGAGGGCGAACTGGTTTCGCTGCGCTACGGCTCGCTGAAAGACGATGAGCCGCATGTGATCGTCGCCACCACCCGGGTGGAGACCATGCTCGGCGATACCGCGGTGGCGGTGCATCCGGAGGATCCGCGCTATAAGGATCTGATCGGCAGCACCCTCGAGCATCCGATCACCGGACGCCAGATCCCGATCATCGCCGATGATTACGTCGATCCCGAATTCGGCACCGGCGCAGTGAAGATCACGCCCGCGCATGACCCCAATGACTTCGAGATGGGCCTGCGGCACAACCTGCCGATGCCGAACATCATGGACGAGCGCGCCCGGATTACCGGCACCGGAACCGAATTCGACGGTATGGACCGGTTCGAGGCGCGGGTCAAGGTGCGTGAGCGGCTCGCCGCCGAGGGCCGGATCGCCGCCGAGAAGCGGCCCTATCTGCACAGCGTCGGACATTCCGAGCGCAGCGGCGAGGCGATCGAGCCGCGGCTTTCGATGCAGTGGTGGGTCAAGGTGGAATCGCTGGCCAAGGCCGCCGGTGACGCGGTTCGCAACGGCGACACCGTGATTCACCCGACCAGCCAGGAACCGCGCTGGTTCGAATGGGTCGACAATATGCACGACTGGTGCATCTCGCGGCAGCTGTGGTGGGGCCACCGCATCCCGATCTGGTACGGCCCCGACGGCGAGGTGGTCTGCGTCGGTCCGGACGAGACCGCGCCCGAGGGCTGGGTGCAGGACCCGGATGTGCTCGACACCTGGTTCTCCTCCGGCCTGTGGCCCTTCTCCACCATGGGCTGGCCCGATTCCACCGAGGAGCTCCAGAAGTTCTATCCGACAAGCGTTCTCGTCACCGGTTACGACATCCTGTTCTTCTGGGTGGCCCGAATGATGATGTTCGGCACCTTCGTCTCCGACGATCACGTGCTCACCGCGGGCAAGGGCGGTGCGAAGCAGGTGCCGTTCAAGGATGTGTTCCTGCACGGCCTGATTCGCGATCAGCACGGCAAGAAGATGTCCAAATCCCGCGGTAACGGCATCGACCCGCTGGACTGGATCAACTCCTACGGCGCCGACGCGCTGCGCTTCACCCTGGCGCGCGGTGCGCAGCCCGGCGGTGACCTCTCGGTCGGCGAATCGCATGCCCTCGCCTCACGCAGCTTCGTGACGAAGCTGTTCAACGCCACCAAGTTCGCGCTCATGAACGGTGCGCAGCAGGGCACGCTGCCCGATCGCGCCGAACTCACCGACGCCGACCGCTGGATCGTCGATCGGCTCGAACAGGTTCGCGCCGAGGTGGATTCGGCCTTCGACGCCTACGAATTCGGCAAGGCGTGTGAGGCGCTGTACCACTTCGCCTGGGACGAGCTGTGCGACTGGTATCTGGAACTGTCCAAGGTGCAGTTCGCCGCCGGTGGTTCGCGCGCCGAGTCGACCAGTATCGTGCTCGGCAATGTGCTCGACGCGGTGCTGCGGCTGCTGCATCCGGTTATCCCGTTCGTCACCGAATCGCTGTGGCGGGCGCTGACCAGCGGCGAATCCGTCGTCATCGCCACTTGGCCGCAGGCCACCGGTGTGGCCACGGATGTGACCGCCGCACAACGTATTTCGGATGCGCAGCGCTTGATCACCGAGATCCGTCGCTTCCGCAGCGATCAGGGTCTGGCCGATAAGCAGAAGGTGGCGGCCAAGCTGATCGGCCTGGATACCGCGGGCCTCACCGAACTGCACGATTCGGTGACCAACCTGGCCCGGCTCACCGAGCCCGGCGCCGAATTCGCCGTGACCGCCTCGGTCGAGGTGCGCCTCAGTGTCTCGACCGTGACGGTCGAACTCGACACCTCCGGCGCGGTCGACCTGGATGCCGAACGCCGCCGCCTGGAGAAGGACCTCGCCGCGGCCGAGAAGGAATTGGCAACCACCACAGCCAAACTCGGTAACGAGGCCTTCCTGGCCAAAGCGCCGGACCAGGTGGTCGACAAGATCAAGGGACGTCGCGATGTCGCCGAGGCCGAGGTCGCGCGCATCGGCGCCCGGCTCGCGGAACTGAGCGGCAAATGAACGACGAACCAGAACCCCAGTACGCCGACGACGAAGATCGGAAGCGACGACTCGGATCCGGGCCGTCCCCGGTGGATCTGGCTGAAATGGCGTTGGTCGAGGCGGAATTGGATCGGCGCTGGCCGGAAACCAAGATCGAACCATCGCTGAGCCGCATCGCGACGCTGATGGATCTGCTGGGCTCACCTCAGCAGAGCTATCCGGCCATCCACATCGCGGGCACCAATGGCAAGACCTCGGTGACCCGGATGATCGATGCGCTGCTGACCGCACTGCACCGGCGCACCGGCCGGATCACCAGTCCGCATCTGCAGCTGGCCACCGAGCGGATCAGCATCGATAATGCGCCGATCAGCCCGGCCGAGTACGTGCAGACCTACCGCGAACTGCTGCCCTATATCGAAATGATCGATAAGCAGTCCGCCGCCGCCGACGGTCCGGCGATGAGCAAGTTCGAGGTGCTCACGGGCATGGCCTACGCCGCCTTCGCCGAGGCCCCGGTGGATGTCGCGGTCGTCGAGACCGGTATGGGCGGCCGCTGGGACGCGACCAATGTCATCGACGGACAGGTCGCGGTGATCACCCCGATCGGTCTGGACCACACCGATTTCCTCGGTGACGATCTCGCATCCATCGCGGGGGAGAAGGCCGGGATCATCAAACGGGCTCCGGAGAGCCTGGTGCCGCGCGATACCGTCGCCGTCATCGCCGAGCAGGAACCCGAAGCCATGGATGTGCTGCTGCGCCGGGCGGTCGAGGTCGATGCCGCGGTGGCGCGCGAGGGATCGGAGTTCCGGGTACTGGCCCGCCAGATAGCGGTCGGCGGCCAGCAGCTCGAATTGCAGGGCCTCGGTGGGATTTACGACGAAATCTTCCTGCCGCTGCACGGTGAGCACCAGGCGCGCAATGCGGTGCTCGCGCTGGCGGCTGTCGAGGCGTTCTTCGGCGCGGGTGCTGATCGGCAGCTCGATGTCGAGGCGGTGCGTGCTGGTTTTGCGAGCGTCACGAGTCCCGGCCGGATGGAGCGCATGCGCAATGCCCCGACCATCTTCATCGACGCCGCGCACAATCCGGCGGGCGCGCGCGCACTGGCCGCGACGCTGACCGCGGAATTCGACTTCCGCAAGCTGGTCGGTGTCGTCGCGGTGCTCGGCGACAAGGACGTGGCGGGCATATTGGACGCGCTGGAGCCGATATTCGACGAGATCGTGGTCACCAACAATGGTTCGCCGCGCGCCATGGATGTCGAACGCCTCGCCGACCTCGCCGTGCAGCGCTTCGGTGACGAACGGGTGGTCACCGCCGAGACGCTGCCCGACGCGTTGGAAACGGCCATCGCAATCGCCGAGGAGGTCGGTGATGCGGGCGAGATGGTTTCCGGTGCGGGCGTCGTGGTGACCGGCTCCGTGGTCACTGCCGGTGCGGCGCGCGCCCTATTCGGAAAGGACCCGGCATGAGCCGCACGGTCCGAATGCGGCAGCATGCGTAAGCACGTGGGACCCGCGAATGCCGACAAGGAGACAGCGTGACTGAGCCAACCGGCGACGCCGCCGAGCCCGACCGGGCCGACGGCGAGCCGCGGGTCCCTCAACCCGCCACCGACCCGTGGAAGGGTCTGCGCGGCGTCATGGCCGGCACGCTGATCCTCGAGGCGATCACGGTGCTGCTCGCACTGCCCGTGGTCGGGTCCGTCGGCGGCGGTATCGGCTGGTTCTCCGGCGGCTACCTGGTCGTCCTCGCGCTGGTGATGATCCTCGGCGCCGGATTGCAACGCCGCCCGTGGGCCATCCCGTTCAATCTCGGGCTGCAGGTCCTGTTGATCCTGGGCGTCTTCGTGCACCTGTCCATCGGCGTCATGGGCGTCTTCTTCGCCGTCGTCTGGGGATTCATCCTGGTGCTGCGCGCCGACGTCAAGCGCCGAATGGAACTCGGCCTGCTGCCCAGCCAACGCATCCAGGGCTCTTCCTAGCCGCCGGTTCGGTAACCGGCGGTATCGCCCATTAGGCTGAGCGCCGTGACTGAGCAGACGTTGGTACTCATCAAGCCGGACGGTGTGGCCCGTGGCCTCGTCGGTGAGGTGCTGGCCCGGATCGAGCGCAAGGGCCTGAAGATCGCCGCCCTGGAGCTGAAGCAGGTATCCGACGAGTTGGCGCGTGGCCACTACGCCGAACATGCCGAGAAGCCGTTCTTCGGTTCCTTGATCGAGTTCATCACCTCCGGCCCGGTCGTCGCGGCCATCCTGGAGGGGCCGCGCGCCATTGCGGCCTTCCGTCAGATCGCCGGCGGCACCGATCCGGTCGAGAAGGCCGTCCCGGGCAGCATTCGCGGCGACTTCGCACTGGAGACCCAGGAGAACCTGGTGCACGGCTCCGATTCGCCAGAATCGGCCAAGCGGGAAATCGCGCTCTGGTTTCCCGAGTTCCCCGCCTGATACGAGGCCCTGAGGCGTGAGCTGCGCGAACAGACAGCACAGCCGGCGTCGCCGCGGGACCTAGTCGCGCACCAGCGAGGCTAAGTCGTGCGGCGCTGGCGAGACGTCGCCGCACTGTGTGGGATACTGGGAGTGGTTGCTCACGATACCGACTGTTCGCGCAGGTACGCGGACGATCGGTGCCGGACGGTAACCGGATGACACTGCGGTTCGATGCCGATCATCGCTGCTACGAACAGCTGGCCGCTTGCTGGGGCCGGAGGTTCGCGTCGGCACGCTGGATGAGCGCTCGCGCCGTGGAGTTCAGCCAATAGCCAGGCGCCGCGTGACCAGTTAGCCCGATGACGAACATAATGGTGTTAACCGGGCATGCGGGGCGAGACCACTTGACCTTGCGCCAACCGCGTGAGGTGAACGGACAGTGCCCCCGCGTCGGCCGCGTCACTCCTGCCAGGAGGGACGCGCCCGGGGACCCGAGGAGACTTCGTGGCCGAACAAGAGCCGCTGACAACAACATCACAGGATGCCGAACAATTGCCGGAGCGAATCCGAGTTCACGCGCTTGCCAAGCGGCTGGGAGTAACCAGCAAACGCATCCTGGCCAAGCTCGCCGAGTTGGGTGCCGACGCACGTAGTGCGCAATCGAATGTCGATCGAGCGGTAGCGGAATCTGTCCGCGAAGCGCTCGGCACGGTGGAATCCGAGGCCGTCGAGCCGGATGCCGCCGCGCAAGAACCGGTTGCGGCCGAGCCGGTGGCGCCCGAGCCCGAGCCGGTTGCCGCCGCGCCCGAGGCGGCCGTGCGTGAGCCGGGGCCCATCTTCTCCGCGCCGGACGAAGTGATCGACCAGTCCGGATCGCTGCCAACTGGGGAGCAGCCCGCGGCGCATCAGCCGTCGGTGCAGTTGTTCACCCATTCGGTTCCGCGGGAGCCGCATGTCACGACGCCGGTCGTCTTCGAGGCCGCGGCCGAGGTCGCCGCACCGCTGTTCCTGCCGCCGGACGCCGCGGCCGCCGAGGCGGCGCGTCGGCAGCGTCGGGCCGAGCGCGATAGCCGTCGCGCCGAGGAGACCGCGGTCGAAACCGTCGAGGAAGAGACCGAAACCGCCGAGGACGAGTCGACCGAACAGCAGGGCGACGCGGATCAGCCGCGTCGTCGTCGACGTGGCCGTCGAGGGCGGGGTCGGGGCCGGGGTGAGCAGCACACCGACACCGAAATCGATGGTGAGGACACCGAAGCCACCGACGAGAGCGCCGAGGACGAGCCGGCCGCCGCCAAGAGCGAGGCCGAAGCCGAGCCCAGCGACGACACCGAGACCGAGGACGACGAATCCGGTGTGCCGGAGGGTTCGAGCCGTCGTCGCCGTCGTCGTCGTCGCCGCAAGGTGGCGGGGGACGGCGCCGATAGCGACAGCGCCTCCGATGACGATCCACCGAATACCGTCGTGCACGAGCGTGAGCCGCGCAATAAGAGCCGCAGCCGCGCCACCGTCGACGAGGTGCAGGGCATCACCGGCTCCACCCGGCTCGAGGCCAAGCGGCAGCGGCGGCGCGACGGCCGCGAGGCCGGTCGCCGTCGCCCGCCGATCCTGACCGAGTCGGAGTTCCTGGCCCGCCGCGAGGCGGTGGACCGGGTCATGGTCGTGCGCGAGAAGACCTTCCCGCTCCCGAGCGAAGCGAGGGACAATTCAGCGCAGCATACGACCGCGACCCAGGTCGCGGTGCTCGAGGACAACATCCTCGTCGAGCACTTCGTCACCAATACCGGCTCGGCGTCGATGGTCGGCAATGTCTACCTCGGCAAGGTGCAGAATGTGCTGCCCTCGATGGAGGCGGCCTTCGTCGATATCGGCCGCGGCCGCAACGGTGTGCTCTACGCCGGTGAGGTGAACTGGGAGGCCGCCGGTCTCGGCGGTAAGGAGCGCAAGATCGAGCAGGCGCTCAAGCCCGGCGATCAGGTGCTGGTCCAGGTCTCCAAGGATCCGGTCGGGCACAAGGGCGCCCGGCTGACCACCCAGATCAGCTTGGCCGGACGCTTCCTGGTGTACGTGCCGGGCGGTTCGTCCACCGGTATCAGCCGCAAGCTGCCCGATACCGAGCGCAAGCGACTCAAGGAGATCCTGCGCGATATCGTGCCCGCCGACGCCGGGGTGATCATCCGCACCGCGTCGGAGGGTGTCAGCGAAACCGAACTGGCGCGCGATGTGGAGCGGCTGCAGGCGACCTGGCGCACCATCGAGAAGGCCGCCGAGGTCAAGGACAACGGCTCGCCCAAGACGCTGTACGAAGAGCCGGACCTGTTGGTCAAGGTCATCCGCGACCTGTTCAATGAGGACTTCTCCAAGCTGGTCATCGAGGGTGAGCGGTCTTGGAGCACCGTCGAGAACTACATCCGCACGGTCGCGCCGGACATGCTCGCCCGGGTCGCCCGGCACGAGAACAATGGTGTCGACGTCTTCGAGACCTACCGGATCGATGAGCAACTCGCCAAGGCGCTCGATCGTAAGGTGTGGCTGCCCTCGGGCGGCACCCTGGTGATCGACCGGACCGAGGCGATGACCGTCATCGACGTCAATACCGGCAAGTTCACCGGTGCGGGCGGCAGCAATCTGGAAGAGACGGTCACCAGGAACAACCTGGAGGCGGCCGAGGAGATCGTGCGCCAGATGCGGCTGCGCGATATCGGCGGCATGATCGTTGTCGACTTCATCGATATGGTCCTGGAGTCGAACCGGGATCTGGTGTTGCGCAGGCTGACCGAGGCATTGGGCCGTGACCGCACCCGCCACCAGGTCTCCGAGGTGACCTCGCTCGGCCTGGTGCAGATGACCCGCAAGAAGCTGGGCACCGGCCTGGTCGAGGCGTTCTCGTCGAACTGTGAGCACTGCCACGGTCGGGGCATCATCGTGCACACCTACCCGGTGGAGCTCACCGGCGCCGAGGACAGTGCGCGCGGTGGCCGCGAGACCGGGTCGCGGCGGCGGCGTGGCCGGGACAAGGGTGCGGCACCGAGTGCACCCGCTGCGGCCAGCAATGGCACCGCGCATGTTGTCGAAGACGAGGCGGAGATCGCCGTCAAGCGGGCGCATCCGGTGGCGTTGGCGATGGCGGCGCATCAGTCGGAGGATGCGGCGCACCCGGAGGACGTTGCGGTCGCGGAAGCCGTTGCGGATGTCGTCGCCGCAAGCGATGAGGCGCCGGTCGATGAGGTCGTGGTCTCCGAGTCCGTTGCCGCGGTCGCTGAGGAAGTCGCGGAGGCGGTAGCCGAGGAAGTCGCGGAGGCGGTCGCCGGGGAAGCCGCGGACGCGGAGGTGATGGCCGAGGAGGCCGCTGCGGCTGTATCCGAGGAGTTCGCTGCGTTCGCTGCTCCGATCGATGCTCGGAATTCAGAGTCGACCGCGGTGGCGGATGAAGCGGCTGAGCCCGCGAAAGAGCCGGTCGTGGCATCGGCCAACGGTGTGCCCGAATCCGCACCCCGTTCGACCGGCCGCAGACGTCGCGTCGCGCGTTCGGCCGCCGCACCGGCCGCCGACAGCACCGGCGCGGTGTTCGTGCTGCCGACGGCCGATCAGGGGTCCGCGGGGCCCGTGGTCGACTACACGGCGGATGTGCCGGTCGTGGTGCCGACGCGCAAGCCACGCCGCCGGGCCGTCGGTCGTCCTGCCGGGCCACCGGTGGACGACGTGAACTGATTGCCACGATCCGAAAACCTGGGACCCCCGCCGCATTCCGCGACGGGGGTTCCTGCCTTTCGCGGGCACCGGTTTGGTCGGGGTGGTATCCGTCCTGTAATCTTGGACAGTCGCTGCCCGGCGACAGCGCTTATCTGCGCTGTGTTTGTGACTCGGCTCGAAGCCGAGAGCCATCAGGTTGCTGTGGCGGCGGTGACTACCAGACCAGAGTGCTGTGGTTTCCAGCCGGAGTCATCCGGGCGGGAGCACGCAGCCGCGCGAGCACGAGCCGCGCGCTTTACAGGAAGAAGGGCAGCCGACCGATGGCAACGTACGCGATCGTCAAGACCGGCGGAAAGCAGTACAAGGTCGCGGTCGGTGACCTGGTGAAGGTCGAGAAGATCGAAGGTGCGCCGGGTTCGTCCGTGGCGCTGGCCCCGGTCCTCGTGGTGAACGGCGCCGAGCTGACCACCGATGCGGACAAGCTGGCCAAGGTTTCGGTGGCGGCCGAGGTCGTCGAGCACACCAAGGGCCCGAAGATCCGCATCCACAAGTTCAAGAACAAGACCGGCTACCACAAGCGTCAGGGTCACCGTCAGCCGCTGACGGTCCTCAAGGTCACCGGCATCAAGTAAGCCTCCGCGCTTTCTCGAATTACTTCACAGGAGTTCAGAAATGGCACATAAGAAGGGTGCATCCAGCTCCCGCAACGGTCGCGACTCGAACGCACAGCGACTCGGCGTCAAGCGTTTCGGTGGCCAGGCCGTTTCGGCGGGCGAGATCCTGGTTCGCCAGCGTGGCACGCACTTCCACCCTGGTGTGCTCGTCGGCCGTGGCGGCGACGACACCCTGTTCGCCCTGGCGGCGGGCAAGGTCGAGTTCGGCACCAAGCGTGGCCGCAAGACCGTCAACATCGTGGTTCCGGAGCCGGTCGAGGCCTGACCGCCTCTGCCGATTCCGGAAAAGCTGAGCGGGTCAGGGTGCATTCCCTGGCCCGCTTTTCGCGTTCTCGAACGATCGCGTTCCCATAAAGCAGGTTCTTACGAGCGACCTGCGAGCAGTCGCTACGGCTACCACCGAGGAGGATGATTCGGACATGTCCAAATTCATCGACCGTGTCGTATTGCACGTGCGTGCGGGCAAGGGTGGTCACGGCTGCGCCTCCGTGCGCCGCGAGAAGTTCATGCCGCTCGGCGGACCGGACGGCGGCAATGGCGGACGCGGCGGGGATGTGATCCTCGAGGTCGACCCGAATGTGCACACCCTGCTGGACTTCCATTTCCACCCGCACGCCAAGGCGAGCAACGGCAAGCCGGGCGAGGGCAGTAACCGCGACGGCAAGCAGGGCACCGATCTGGTGCTGAAGGTGCCCGACGGCACCGTGGTGCTCGACGACGACGGCAAGGTGGTCGTCGATCTGGTCGGTTCGGGCAATAAGTTCATCGTGGCCCGTGGCGGACGCGGTGGACTCGGCAATGCCGCGCTGGCCTCCAAGGCGCGCAAGGCGCCCGGTTTCGCGCTGCTCGGCGAGGACGGTGATGAAGGCGATCTCGTCCTCGAGTTGAAGTCCGTCGCCGATGTGGGGCTGGTCGGGTTCCCGTCGGCGGGTAAGTCCTCGCTGGTGTCGGTGCTCTCGGCCGCCAAGCCGAAGATCGCGGATTACCCGTTCACCACGCTGGTGCCCAATCTCGGTGTGGTCTCCAGCGGTGACACCACCTTCACCATTGCCGATGTGCCCGGGCTGATTCCGGGCGCGAGCGAGGGGCGTGGGCTCGGGCTGGATTTCCTGCGGCATCTGGAACGCTGCGCGGTCCTCGCGCATGTTGTGGATTGCGCGACGCTGGAGCCGGGACGCGATCCGGTCTCCGATGTCGATGCGCTCGAGGCCGAACTCGCCGCCTACCAACCGGCTCTGGATGCCGATACCGGGCTCGGTGATCTGGCCGATCGGCCGCGCGTGGTGATCCTGAACAAGGTCGACGTGCCCGACGCCGCCGAGCTGGCGGAAATGGTCACGCCCGAATTCACCGCTCGCGGCTGGCGGGTCTTCGAGATTTCGGCGGTGAGCCGAGCTGGCCTGCGTCCCTTGACCTTTGCGCTCGCCGAGCTGGTCGAGCAGTATCGGAGCGCGCATCCGAAGGCCGCGCCGAAGCGTCCGGTGATCCGCCCGATCGCGGTGAACGAGTCCGGCTTCAGTGTGATCGCCGATCCCGAGGAGCCGGGCGGCTTCATCGTGCGCGGGCCGCAACCGGAGCGCTGGGTGCGCCAGACCCAGTTCGATAACGACGAAGCCGTCGGTTACCTCGCCGACCGCCTGGCCCGCCTCGGTGTCGAAGACGAACTCGTGAAGCAGGGCGCTGAGCCCGGTGCGCCGGTCACGATCGGCGATGTCACCTTCGAGTGGGAGCCGCAGATCTCCGCGGGCATCGATATGGTGCCCACCGGCCGCGGCACCGACATCCGTCTGGAGCACAACGACCGGATCAGCGCCGCCGAACGCAAACACGCCTCCCGAGTGCGCCGCGGTCTGGTCAAGGACGACGAGGAATAACGTGGACGCCGTGGGCTTGTGGTGTGCGCCGGGGTCTGGCACGGCGTTTCGGCGAGCGCTGCGGCTCGGGTCGCCCGTTCAGCGCGCGTCGGAATTCAGTGCGGGCCAGTGCGTTCGGGCAGTATCGCTCCCGGCGGGTTCCGTTGGCCTGGATGGTGCGGCGAGTTCGATCGAGTCGGTTGGTGCAGTGAGCTCGGTTGGTCCGGGCCTGGTTCGGTCTGTTGATGCGGCGGCTGGCTCGGCGGTGGCGGCTTGTGCCTTGCGGTCGGCCGGTGCGCCCAGGCCAGTTCGGGCGATCGACTTCGTGGGTTCTGTTGTGGTACAGGGAGTTCGGTTGCGATGCAGGTGAGTTCGGGGATGGCCGAGGTGATGTCGCAGTCCGGGCTGAGTGAAGCCAGGACGGCGATTGCATCGGCGCGCAGTGTGGTGGTGAAGATCGGGTCTTCGGCGCTGACCAGCCTTAAGGGCGGACTCGACATGTCGCGCCTGGATCGGCTTGCCGATGCGGTGGAGGCGCGGATGCAGGCCGGATCCGATGTGGTCGTGGTTTCGTCCGGTGCGATCGGTGCGGGTATCGCTCCGCTCGGATTGACAACTCGCCCAAGGGATTTAGCTACCAAGCAGGCTGCGGCAAGTGTCGGTCAGTTGGCATTGGCGCATGCGTGGGGCACCTCGTTCGCGCGGTTCGGGCGCACGGTCGGGCAGGTGCTGTTGAGCGCCGACGACTTCTCGCGCCGGGAACATCACCGCAATGCCCAGCGCACCCTGGACCGGTTGCGCTCGCTCGGTGCGGTCGCCGTCGTGAACGAAAACGATACCGTCGCAACGGAAGAGATTCGCTTCGGCGATAACGACCGCCTAGCCGCGCTGGTCGCGCATCTGGTCGGCGCCGACGCGCTGGTGCTGCTCTCCGATGTCGAGGGCCTGTATGACGGCGATCCGCGCAAGGGTGCCGCCAACTTCATCCCCGAGGTCCGCAGCAGCGCCGACCTCGACGGCGTCATCGCGGGCAGCGGCGGCGCACTGGGCACCGGCGGCATGGCCTCCAAACTCTCCGCGGCCCGGCTGGCCGCCGACGCGGGCGTGCCTGTCCTGCTGGCCGCCGCCACCGAGGCCGAAATCGCGCTCAGCGCGGGCACCGTCGGCACCGCCTTCGCCGCCCGCCCGGTTCGCCTCTCCGCCCGCAAATTCTGGGTCCGCCACGCCGCCGATAGCCGCGGCGCCATCCTCATCGATGAGGGTGCCGTCCAAGCCGTCGCCGACCGCCGTCGCTCACTGCTCGCCGCAGGCATAACCGGCGTCCGTGGCCGCTTCCACGGCGGCGACGTAGTCGACCTCATCGCCCCCGACAACCGCATAGTCGCCCGCGGCGTAGTCGAATACGACAGCACCGAACTCTCCGGCATGCTCGGCCGCTCCACCACGGAACTCCCGGACACCATGCAACGTCCGGTAATCCACGCCGACGACCTGGTCAAGGTTTAGCGTCTGTTTCCTGCGGCAACCGGAACGTAGTGATGTACCGCGACGAGCGATGACGACGGCCTCGGTCAAAGTTTCGCCGGTTTGCGCCGCCAGCTCCCGCGCCAGCCGATCGGCTTCCGGATGCTCAGAGCCATATCATGATTCTCGACGAATAGGCGGAATCTGGACACCGATCTGATTTGTCGAGACCAGTCGGATTCGTGCTTTTCGGGAGCTACTCATCGCTGACCGCTGTCTGGGGTTGGGATGACGCCAGGTTGGTTGCTGGTTGGTGGGGGTTGGGAGGGGCCGGTTCGGTCGGGGATGGGGCCGGTGATGCCTGGTTGGCCGCCGGGGTCGGGGAGGGAAGGGGTTGGTGCCGACGGGCCGGGGGCCGGGGGCGCGGGTGGAGGCGCCTGTTGAGTTGGGGGTGCTGGTGCGGGTTCCGGAGGTTGTGGCTCCTGCGTTGGGGGCGGGGCCTGTTGGGGTGGGGCCGGAGGGGGTGCTTGTTGGGTTGATGGTTCCGGCTGTGGGGCCGGAGTGGGCTGTGGCGCCTGGGATTCCGATGTCGGAGGTGCTGGGTTTGGTTGCGGCGCTGGAGATTCCGGCGTGGCAGGTACCGGTGAGTCTGGGGCGGGTTGAGGGGGCGGAGCCGGGGTGGGCTGTGGTGCCTGTGACTCCGGGATTCCAGGGGCGGGGGTGGTGGGTGCTGGTGTCGTTGGGTCCGGAGTTGGTTGCGGTGCTGGGGATTCCGGCGTGGCGGGAATTGGTGCGGGTTCCGGAGAGCTGGGTGCCGGGGTGGTGGGTGCTGGTGTCGTTGGGCCCGGAGTTCGTTGCGGTGCTGGGGATTCCGGTGTAGAAGGGCCCGGGGGGCTGGGTTCCGGGGTTGGTTGCGGTGCTTGGGATTCTGGCGTGGAAGGTGCTGGTGTGCCCGGGGTCGGGGTGGGTTGTGGTGCTTCGGGCTCCGGGGTGGGGGTTGGCTGTGGTGTTTGGGAATGCGGGGTGGAGGGCTCGGTTTCGGGGATCTGCGCGCCGGGCTGGCTTGGTTCGCGAGTGGGCGAGTGCCGGGGTGCCAACGTCGCGTCCGGAGTGCCCGGCAAGGAGGGCGGGCTGGGGAGGGCCGGGACGGCGGTGCCTGCCATTTGGTAGGCGGGTTTGTAGATCATGTTCATGGCGAGGACGGCTTCTTGGCGCAGTGCTTCCTGCGCCATTTGCGCATTGATCACATGGGCGGCTTCGAGCAGTCGGGCTATGGCGCCGATCGGACCCGAATTGCCCGGTGGGACAACGGCGATCTTCACCGCTTCGGCGGCCGCGGCCACCGCGCCGAGGCGGGTGCCGACCTGTCCCATGATCGCGGCGAGTTCATCGACGGAGTCGGCGTAGCTACGGGCGCAGGCGTAGGCGGCTTCGGCGGCGACGCCCTCCCAGGCCATCGAATTCATTACCCGATCCGAGCCGGCTCTGGTCAGTGGAAACGAACTCGCCAGTGTCCCTGCGACTTCCAGCCAGGTGACCGATGCGTTGAGGATCTGCGCGGCGTCGATCTGCTGGGTCTCGGCGTAGATCTCCTCATGCTTCATCGACTCGAAATGCTCCATCGAGCTGATGTAATCGGGATCATTACCGCTCATCGTCGCGCCTCGCTGACGTTCGACCGCGTCTTGCGCGTGGCGTGGTGTGTCTTGTTTTGCTGATCGGGTGGCTGATAGCCGTTCTGCGCGGAATCACAGCTCATCGCGGTACCCGCGTTTCGATCGCCCGCAATGCCGCGGCATTCGCCGCATCGGCCTCCTCGAACAGCCCGCCGCTGATCAGGAAGGCCTCCTTCATGCGGTAGGCGGCTTCGATGTAGTGGTCGAGCAGGGTGGCGGCGTCGCGGGCCTTGTGCGCGAATCCGGCCTGTAATTGCTGTGCGGAGATGAATCCGCCGAAGCCGCCCAGTTCGCCCGCCGATTCGAGGCGTCGGCGTAGATAGATGAGCCGGTCGGCTTGGTTGTCGTACATTTCGGCGCAACGTCGCGCCGCATCCGGGTCGAACTTGACGGTGCCCGCCTGTGCCTCCTGTTTGAAGCGGGCAATATCGGCTCGGCTGCTCTCGATCGTCATGCACCACACCCCCGGGGATCGGTCGGTCCGCCTCAGACTAACCGTTAGCCATGCCTCCGGATGAAATAGTTCCGGTCGGTTACGGCTTATCAGGCCGGCGCGGGAATACGTTTCTGCAGCTGGGTCGCGAGTTGCTCGGCCGAGGCGGGCACGATGTGCACGGTATCGCCCGCTTTGATCAGATAGCGCCCGTCGCCCTTGACGTCGATCCAGGTGTAGTGGATCGGCGGCTGCGGGGAGGGTTGGTCCAGTCGCCCTTCGATCCGGATGTGTCCCTCGGCGGTATGCGGCTTGAGCAGCAGCCGCCGTATCGACGGCACCGCCCGCTGCGCTACGACCACCGTCTCGTCGTCGCGGATCGCTTCGGCGGATGCCGCCCGCGCCGGTTCGTGTCCGGCCGGGACCGCGGGCAGCAATGCGGCGATCCGAGCACCGAGTTTGGCACTGAGGCCGATCGAAAGTCGTACGCGCCCACCGAAATCCGGTCCGGAACCAGGTTCCTGGATGGCCAGGACGGCACGGTCGTAGATCGCACAGGCCAGCAGCCGGATCTCGGTGCCGGGACCGTGCCCGCCACCGATCGCCACGATCCTGGTCTGAGGTGCGGCCATGATCCGCAGGCACGCCGATAGGTCCGGATCGCTGCGCGGCGGTAGTCGCTCCTCCAGCTGTGCGCGCAATTTGTCGGCTTCGGTCTCGGTTCGTGGTGTCTCGAGAATGCGCAGCGGATACGGGTGACGGTCCACTTCGGTTTCGCGCCAGATATGGGCGAACTCGTCCGGGGTGAAGGTCCAACCCACGCCGAATCACTCCTAACAACCCACGAACGTCATCGCGCCGCTAGCGACTGCTTGCAGGTCGCTCGAAAGGGTCAGCTTACTGGTGCCTCGAGCCGTTCGAACCAAGTCTTTGCCAAGCAGTACCCAAGGTTTGCGGGCTAACGTCGAAAGCAAATCTCGGATATATCCAGACAGCCCCTTCGGTTTTGCGCTGCCTTGTGGTGCCGGAGCGCCTGCTCCGGTGCGGTGAATGGGGTGATGGGAGAAAAGTCTTGCAGCTACTCGGACCGTGGACCGACTCGACGACATTTGCCGCGCTAGGCGGGGGTAAAGCGGGTGGGTTGTACACCTTGCACAATGGTGGCTTCCGCGTTCCCGACTGGGCGGTGCTCGGCACCGACGTCTTCAACCGGTTCCTTATCGAGACCAACACCGACGTCGATTTGGCGGCTATTGTGTTGAATGTCACATCATCGGACGACCTCGATTCGGCGCTGGCCGCCGGTGCGGAACTACGCGCCGCGATCGTCGATGCGCCGCTGCCGCAGCCGGTCCTCGAACTGATCGACAATGCTTACAGCCGCCTGGGGGCGGGCGCGATCGCGGTCCGATCGTCGGCGGTCGTCGAGGACGGTCCCGGCCATTCCTATGCGGGCCAGTTCGATTCGTTCCTCAATGTCAACGGCGTCGATGCGGTCGCGGCGCGCGTGCGTGACTGTTGGGCCTCGGCCTTTTCCGAACGGTCCATCCGCTATGCCTTCGCGCACGGACAGCCGCGCGCCGATGCCATAGCCGTTGTCCTACAACGCCTTATCGATGCGCGGTCCAGCGGCGTGATGTTCACCGCGAACCCGATCAACGGCGCCGCGGACGAATTGGTTGTCAGTGCGGTGTACGGGCTCGGCGAGGGACTGGTGTCGGGTGCGGTGGACGCCGATTCGGTCGTGGTCGACAAAACCTCCGGCACCGTGCTGGAAACGACTGTGGGGGACAAGGATCGCAGCTATGCGCCCGCGGGAGCGCAGGGCTGTGCGGTGCTCGAGGTCGAGCAGCAGCGCCGCGAGAGCGCTGTGCTCGCCGATGCCGAACTGGCCGAATTGGTGGAGTGGGGACGCAAGCTGGAGGCCGATTTCGGTGCGCCGCAGGACATCGAGTGGGCCATCGGTGCCGACGGCCTCTGGTTCCTGCAGTCGCGTCCGATCACCACGGCGGTCACCGACGGCGCGGCGCGCGGTGCGGCACTGCGCGGGGCCGGTGAGGTGCTCGCCGACGGCGAAGAGCGAATCTGGGACAACTCCAACATCATCGAAAGTTTCAGCGGTATCACGTCCCCGCTGACCTACACGACCGCCGCCGACATTTACGGCCGCGTCTACCACGGTTACGCGAAGTCGCTGCGGGTGCCCGATGCGCAACTGCGCCAGACCGATCGATGGACTCCGGTGCTACTCGGCTACTTTCACGGCCGGGTCTACTACAACCTGCTGCACTGGTACCGGATGGTGGGCATCGCGCCCGGGTATCCGTTGAACAGGAAGGTGCTGGAGGCCGCGCTCGGCGTCGACGAACCGTTGCCCGACGAGATCGCGAAGACCTTGCGCCCGTTCACCTTCCGTACACGGCCGGCCCGACTGCGGTCGCGTGCGATTACCACGGTGACCTATGTGCGGCGACTGTTCGGCATCGACGATATGGTCGAGCGCTTCATGACCGACTTCTACCGCGTCTACGACGAATACGACGCACTCGACTACTCGACGCTGACCGGCGCACAGGCCTACGCGGCCTATCGCAAGGTCGACCGGGACCTGGTCGAGCGCTGGGGTCCGCTGATGGTCCTGGACGCAATCTTGTTGACCTGCACCGGTCTGATGTATCTGCTCACCAAACTGCTGCTGCCGAAGGCGCCGGAGTGGTTCCTGTACGCCGTCGTCGGGCCCGGCGCGGATGTCGAATCCGCCGAACCGGCGCGCGCTATGACCGAGCTCGCGAAGTTTGTCCGCGAGGATTCCGAGCTGGTGGCGTTGATCAATTCGACTGCGGCGGAGCAGATTTACGACGACATCGGTGACCGCACCGAATTCCTGGCCAGGGTCGAGGACTACATCGATCGCTACGGCTACCGCAGCCTGGACGAGCTGAAGCTGGAAACCCCGGATCTGCGTGAGGATCCCGCGAGCTTGTTCATCATGCTGCGCAGTGCGATCGGCCGCGTCGGCGAGGCGGCACAGCACAGCCGCAGTGCGGAGGCGGACGAATACCTCGACGCCAACCTGCACGGCTTCCGTCGGCGGATCTATGAGCGCCTGCGCGGCAAGGTGAATCGGTGCGCCGCGCATCGGGAGCGGCTGCGGTTCTGCCGGACCAGGGCCTTCGGCATGGTCAAGCGGATGATCCGGGTAATGGGCCGAGATCTGGTGGCGCGCGGCGTCATCGACGAATTCGACGATGTCTTCGCACTGACCGTCCAGGAACTGCGCGGCTGCTACGAGGGCGCCGACACAGACAACCTGCGCGATCTGGTCGCCACACGGAAAGCCCAGCGCGCCAGGGACGCCGAGTTGGTCGCTCCGGCCCGCTTCGTCACCGCAGGGCCGACATTCGGGCGCGCGGAACTCGCGCGCCAGGGCTGGGTGCCGGTCACCGACACTCCGGCGGCAACCGTCGGCACGGTCCTGCCCGGCACGCCCTCGGCATCAGGCATCGTCGAGGGCACTGCGGTGGTCGTCGACGAGCCACGCGACGTGGCAGGCGGCATTCTGGTGGCATACCGCACCGATCCCGGTTGGGTGGCCGCGCTGCCCTCGGCATCGGCGTTGGTGATCGAGCGCGGCAGCCCCCTCACTCATGTCGCGATCGTGGCACGGGAGTTGGGAGTTCCGACCGTGGTCCAAGTCAAGGACCTGACCAAGAAGATACGTTCTGGTATGGGAATACGGGTCGATGGCACGAACGGTACCGTGACTGTGCTGTCGGGAGGAGAGCCGCGCGATGATGCCGGATAAAGACGTTGCCGCAGTGCGTAATTGGCTTGCCGATCCGGCGCGTGACGCCGGGATCCACCTGGCCGACGAGGCCGACGGCTGGGAATACCGCAGCTATCACGATCTGGCGGAGCTGAGCTGGTCGATCGCGGCGCGCATGCGTGCACACGGTATGGGCAGCGGCGACGGCGCATGTGTGATCATGCCGACCGGATTCCCCTGTGCCGCCGCATTTTACGCGGTATGGGCCTGTGGTGGCGTCTTCACCCCGGTCGCGCCGCCGATGTTCGGCGACCTCGACCAGATCATCGCCCATATCGCGGCGATTCTGGAGCAGGCCCAGCCGCGTTTGGTGGTGACCTCGACCGAGTTCGAGCAGTTGGTGCGCAAAGCGGCGGAGGCGGCGGGACGCACCGATGAGCCGCTGGTGATCGATGCCGCGAATCTGGGTCCCGCGCCGGCGGAGCGCGAGTTCGGCGAGCCCGACGAATGCGCGCTGCTGCAATTCACCTCCGGATCCACCGGCACGCCGCGCGGAGTGCGGGTCAGCTGGCACAACCTGGCCAATAACATCGCGATGATCTCGTCGCTGATCGACTGGCGGCACGGCGAAACCATGGTCTCCTGGCTGCCGCTCTATCACGATATGGGCCTGGTCGGCGCATTTCTGACCACCGTGACCAATCAGGGCGAGTTGTATCTGATGCGCCCGGACCAGTTCGTCCGCGATCCGGCCCGCTGGTTGCGGGCCATGTCGCACGCACAGCACACGCCCTCGCCGTCGTTCGCCCTCGGTTATGTGGCCCACCGCGTCGCGCCGGAGGAGATCACGGATCTGGATTTGTCCGGCTGGCGCACACTGGCCGTGGGTTCCGAGCCGGTCGAGGTGGCCGATCTCCAGTCTTTCGCGGGACTGGCTGGCCGACAAGGCTTTTCGACCAACGCCTACACCCTTGCCTATGGTCTGGCGGAGGCGACGTTGATGGTGACTTCTTCGGCACGCAACCGACCCATCACCGCGCTGCGGCTGGACAATCCGAATCTGCGCTTCGGCCAACCGATTACGATCCTTGCCGAGGAATTGCTCGACGATACCCACCGTGTCGAAGGCTCCGGTTGGATCACCGGACTCGGCTATTCGACGCCCGAATCGACCGTGCGCGTGGTCGATGAAGACGGCCGGGAGCTGCCCGATGACACCCTCGGCGAGATGATCGTCGTCGGAGATTCGGTCGCGCTGGGTTACTCCGGCGAGCCCGACATCGGTTCGTCAACGCGGATCGTCGAGCGTGTGCTGTTCACCGGCGATGCCGGATTCCTGCACAACGGCGAGGTTTTCGTACTCGGCCGGATGGGGTCGAGTCTGAAGGTCCGCGGCCGGTCGGTGTTCATGGAGGACATCGAATCCCGAGTCGCACAGGAAACCGGAATCACCAAGGGCAAGCTCGCCGCCGTCGCGATCACCGAGGCCGGTGCCCAGGGCATCGCACTGTTCGCCGAATCGGCACCGGGCGGCTGGATTGCCGAGGCGCGCAGGATCATTCGCGGTGAACTCGGGCCCGCACAGACGGTGCATATCGTGACCGGCCCGCGCGGCATCATCCGCCGCACCTCGAGCGGCAAACCGCGGCGTCGGTATATGTGGCAGCTTTTCGCGGACGGTGCGTTGGCGGGCGCGGTGGTGCACGCGACCGAGGACGCTACAGAATCGGAGCTGCGCACCGACAGCCCGGCCACCGACGATGTTGTACCCGAGCCTGCCCTGCCTGCCGAACGAGTGCGACAGTTGCTCGATCGTGCATTGGAAAGTGTTGCGGTACCGCGAAATTCGACTGTGCTGTTCGAGGGGTCGCTGGCGGAAGGGTTCGGCAATGCCGGATCCGATGTCGACTTCCTGGTTGTCGCACCCGGTGACGAGGACCTGCCGACGCTGCCGACGGTGCTGTTCATCGATGGCCGTCGCGTCGAGGTGCGGACCAGGTGCGAGGCGCAGCTGCGCAATCAGCTGGAACTGGCGGCGAGTGGTTCGGACAAGATCGACGAGGATCTGCTCAACCGGTGTCAGCGATTCTTGCGCGCGACCGTGGTACAGGCCGGGGAACCGAATGTCGCGGAATTGCGTGCACTGCTGCCGCATTCGCACTTCACCGCCCTGATAGCCGACTGGTGGACCCGGCGTGCAACGCAGGCGCTGCGCTATGCGGTCGCGCTGCGGGGGCTACACGCCGACGCCGAAGCCGCCGACTGGGCGCGCGACGGACTGCTCCAGGCAATGAAGGGCTGGTCCGCCCGCAAGGGCGAGAGCTACCTGGAAACCAAGTGGCTGCCGCAACAGCTCGACCGTATCGGAACCGACGCGCTCATCGATCGCTACCACGACCTCACCAAGTCGACCGAGGTCGCATGGGAACACGTCTGGCAGTTGGCGGCGGCGCTCGGTGTCCCCGAGATCGCCGATGATCCGCACCAGATTCTGTTCGCGCGGCGCCCAGGAGTCACCACCTGGACGATCGGCGGTCGCATCCACGTGATCCGCGACGACCGCGACGTCTTCGCACTCTCGGACAGCGCGGCCCGCGCCTGGCGTTCTGTGGTGTTCCGGCATTCGTTGCGCGATGTCCTCGGCCGCGCCGATCACGACATCGCCGAGGATCTGCTCGAGTTCCTCGGGCTCGGTCTGGTCGGATTGCAGTGGCGCGGCGGGGAACTCATCGAACCCGCGCTGGCCATGTGTAAGCCGGTCAAGCCGTATACTCCGGTGCCCTACGCGGCCGCACCCGCCCTGGGGCTGACCGGTGCCGCACGCGACGATGTGATCGCGACGCTGTCACCCCTGCCCGCAACCAGATTCACCGAATGCGCGCTGAATTTGGTGTGGTCCAATGTCGTCCTGGAGAACGCCAGGGAGGATCTGGCGGGTGCGGTCAAGAACTCGCAGGGCGCGGTCGCCGATATCGCCGCACACCGGCTCATCGCCATGGCGGTCCGTGTCCTGTTGTCCGCATTCGGGATTCACCCGTTACCTGCCGATGTCGCGCCCGCACAGACCCTGCGACGACTGTTGCCGGGCCACGCCCTGCGTCGTGATGATCTGCTGGCACAGCTGGAATCGGCACGGCGGGTCCGTTTCTCGGAGATAATCGGAACAGGCGGAGATACTTTCGCGGGTTTCGCGGTGCTGGACGATTTCGTCACACTGGTCCGATCGATCGCGGCGGGGGCAGAGACGACAGCGGGGTTCCCGGCCTCCTTCGATTCGCGTGAGCAGTGGCGGCGCACCCTGGCGATCGGTTACGACTGGCTGCGCATCGCCGGGTACCTGAATACCGACCTACCTCTGGACGAGGCCCGCGATCTGCTGACCTCCGGTGGCCAACAACCGCATCTGCGGGAAGGAGAGTCATGACTGCGGATAAGGTGCGCCGGATCGTCCTGGCCATGGCCCCGCAACCGCCCGCCGAATTGTCCGACGAGCACCGCCTCGTGGAGGATCTCGGGTTCGATTCACTGCGTCTGATGGAACTCACTGTTGTCCTGGAGCGGGCGTTCGAACTGCCGCGCTACCGGCCAGAGGAGCTGGTGGGCGTGCGCCGGGTCGATGCGGTGATCGCCCTGGTCGCGGGCAGTTCGGCGGCTGGCGAGGTGCCACTATGAGCTCCGGCGATACCGTGCTGGTGACCGGTGCGGCCGGATTGGTCGGCGCCGAGGTAGTGGCCAGGCTCGCGGCCGCGAGTCGGCCGATCGCCGCTGTGCTGCACAGCAATTCGACTATCGTGCGCAATGACGGCACGCTGATCGAGCCGGGTACGGCAGTCGCGGGCGACGTGCGCATGCCCGGATTCGGTCTCTCCGAGCGCGATACCGAAGACCTCGCCGAGCGAGTCGGCATCATCGTGCACTGTGCGGCGACCACGGCATTCGATGCATCGGCCGCGGACTACGAGGAACTCAATGTGGTCGGCACCGCGAATGCTATCGCGCTCGCACGTGAGTGGGAGGTGCCGCTGGTGCATGTCAGCACCGCATATGTGTGCGGTATGCGCGGCGGCACCATCGCCGAGGATGAACTCGATGCCGGTCAAACTTTCGGAAATGGGTACGAGGACAGCAAGTTTCGCGCCGAAAAGCTGGTGCGAGCGGCCGGGGAGCAGGGCCTGTCGTGGGTGATCGTGCGCCCCGGCATCGTTACCGGGGCCAGCGATACCGGCACGATCCGGGAGTACAAGAACCTCTACACCGTGGTGAAACTCATGGTCGAGGGCAAGTTGCGCGCACTGCCCGGCCGCTACGACGCGACGCTGTCGCTCGCGCCGGTCGATCATGTCGCCGATGTAATCGCCGCAGCCGTATTGGATTTCGACTCCGCGCGCAATCGTACGCTGCACGCGCTCGGCCGCGACACTCTTTCGCTGCGCGAGGTCTCCGATGTGCTCGCCGAATATCCGTCCTTCGAGGTCGCCACCTTCGTGCCGGCGGCGACCTTCGCCGAGGACGATCTCGAGCCGATCGAGCGGGAGTACTACCGCCGCATCGGTTCGCTCTACACCAGCTACTTCCGGCGACGGCTGGTATTCGACACCGCCCGTGCCGACGTGCTGCTCGGCAAGCCGTCCCCGGCCAGCGGCAAGGAGTATCTGCGGGTGCTGCTGGACTACTGCCTGGAATCGGGATACCTGGGCATGCCGCTGCCTTCGATAGCGGACATCCTGGCCGGCAACGACTTCGACGGAGCCGCCCCATGAGTGCGATGACGCCCGAGTCGCTGCGGGAACTGCTGAGCACGCTGACGCCATCACCGCAGAAGGTCGACGCCTATGTCGCCGACACCTATGTCCAGGAATCGGTCGACCAGCTCGATCGACTCGGCCTCGACGTGGCCGAATTCGCCAGGGAGCATTCGCTACTGCTGCTCAAGCCGGATGCGATCGTCGCTCGTTCCGTCGAGCCGACGCTGAACTGGCTAGCCGACAACGGGTTTCGGATCGTCAGCGCATTCCGCGTCCCGGTGGACCGGCATCTGGCGCGCGCGCTGTGGTATTTCGCGTGGAATATCGCCTCCCCCGAACGCCGCCGTCTGGCCGATCTGCTGGTCGCCATCTCGGATGTGCTCGTACTCGTCGTGCACGCCCCAGACGGTGAACTGCCCGTACCGGTGCGGCTCACCGAGGCGAAGGGCGCTACCGATCCGCGCAAGCGCCGCCCCGGCGAGCTGCGGTATCTGCTCGGCCGCCACAACTATCTGCTCAACCTGGTGCATTCGCCCGACGATCCCGCCGACGTGCTGCGGGAACTCGCCATCTACCTGGACGAATGGAGTCGGGCAACAGTGATCGCACAGGCCTGCACCGGAGCGGACCGCACAGCGGACGCGGTCGCGGTCGCCGAGGAACTCTATGCGCGCACACCCGCGCGCAGCTTCGATCGGGCGGACGCGCTCGACCGGGTGCTGCACGATTCGGCAGGGGGCGGTAAGGCGGCCCCGCCCGGCTTCGATCCGGCCTCGGATGCGGACTGCGCGCAGTTGCTGTATCAGTCCTGGGCCGATGGCCGGGAGCTGGATCCGTGGTCGGTGATCGTACTCGGATCCTATGTACTTCCCATGCGGACCGGCACCGCGTCGCAGACGTTGCGGCCGGTGTCCGCCGAAGAATGGTTGGAGGGTCGAACGTGACCACAGATGCGGCCGCCGTGCAGACGGCGAGCCATACCCGCACGATCTCCCGGGAACTCGCACACCGATGCGCGGTCTCGGAGGTGTTCGTCACCTCATTGGACGCCGTGGGCGAGCACACCTTCGTCGCCGGAGCTCAACTACCCAGGATGCACGCGTATTACGGCGATCATGCCGGGTCGCTTGCGGTGCGCCATGATCCGCTTGTGGTCATGGAGGCGGCCCGGCAGGCGGCCATCGCATTGACGCACAAGTTCTACGGCGTGCCGAACGAAATGGCCTTCGTGGTGCGCACTTTCAACGGCACCGGATCCGACACCGCCGCCTGGGAGGTGCGTACCGCGCCCGCCGATCTGGTGATGCATGTGCGAGTTCCGCAGCGTCACCAGCGCGGTGGCGCGCTGCAGGGCGTCGATATGGTGCTCGAGATCGAATCCGACGGCGAGCCGATGCTGACGGTCGACGGGTCCTTCTCCTGGGTGACCGCGCGACAGTGGTCGGCACTGCGTAGCGGATTCCGGGAAAGCCTGGGGCTCGGTGCGTTTCGCGGTGCCTCGGCACTGACCGAGCGCGCCGCACCCGCCTCGGTGGGCCGGGAGAACTGGCGCAATGTGGTGATCGGCCCGCCGGTACGCGACGGCGCGATCGCACGGGCGAGGTTGGTGCCCGATCTCGGCCATCCCTTCCTGTTCGACCACCAGCTCGACCATGTGCCCGGCAGCCTGCTCATCGAGGCCTGCCGCCAGACCGCATTGTCGATGGTCGTGCGAGATATGCCCCAACTCGAGTGTGTGGCAAGTACTTTCGACCGGTTCGTAGAACTGGACCTGCCCGTGGAATGCATCGCCGAGATCACCGATGAAGGGGCGGGCAGTACCGTGATCCATTGCGAGATCCACCAGGCCGATGCCGTGGCCGCTCGGATAGATCTCGAATTCGCCGAGGATGCACTGGTTTCCGAGGCCGATTCCGAAGGAGTCTGATGGGCGAGGAGTTCACGGGCACCGACCTGCTGACCACCACCCGCGCCTTCCGCCGCCGCCTCGACCTGACCCGTCCGGTCGCGCGCCAGGATCTACTGGACTGCCTGGATATCGCGGTGCATGCGCCGAGTGGCACCAATCGTCAGCCGTGGCGCTTTTTGGTCGTCGAGGATTCGGCGACCAAACAGCAGATCGCCGAGTATTACCGAAAGGGTTTCGCCGCTTACCTTTCCGCGCGCACGCCCCGTCCGGACCAACTAGGTGATCTGGCCTCCGGGCAGCACCTCGCGGCGCATCTACACGAGGTGCCCGCCCTGGTCATCGTGTGCTCTCTCGGTCGTCCACCCGCGAATGCGTCGGCGCTGCTGCTGGCCAGTTTCTACGGCTCGATCTATCCGGCGGTCTGGAACTTCATGCTCGCGCTGCACGAACGTGGGCTCGGCTGCACCATGACGACCGCGCATCTGGCCTATGAGCGTGATATCGCCGATCTGCTCGGGATTCCGTTCCAGCAGGTCACTCAGGTCGCCATGTTGCCGGTCGCTCATCTGCTGCCCGGCACCCAGGGCCCGGGACTGCGGCGCACGCCTGCCGCGGAGGTGACCATGTGGGACCGGTGGACGCAAGCGTGAGCGAGCGAATGTTGTCGCAGCGTGTACTGAAGCCGAGCGCCGGCGAGGCGCAGGCATGAGCGAGGTCGCTGGCACGTCGTCCTCGGGTGTCCTCGATTCCGTCGTTCGTATCGGGCGCTTCACCGCGGTCATGTACAAACCGCACTACGTTCTGTACGGCGTGCTGTGGGTGCTGGCGTTGGAGGGCACCGCAGCCCTTGTGTCACAACCGGATTCGGGCTGGCATCCGACGGGTTCCACCGCTTTGCGCATCGTCGTCGTCGCGTTCGTCCTGCTGTATCTGCGCATGGTCGACGAGCAGAAGGACCTGGACTACGACCGTGTGCACAACCCGGACCGTCCCTTGGTCACCGGCGCGATCTCGGCCGCCGAACTGCGTGCCGCCATGGCCGCGATCGCCATCGGTGCGATCGCCGCCAGCCTGACGCTCTCGGTAATCTCCGCGCTCATGATCGCCGCAGTCCTCGCCTACGGCCTGGCACTGTGGGGTCTCGAGCGGTTATCGGCGACCATCCGAACCGATATTCTGGCGAATCTGGCCGTCACCTATCCGGTTCAACTACTGGTCACCGCCTATGTCGTCCTCTCTGCCGCTGACACCGGCGAGGTCCGCGCAATCTGGAAGACCGCGGCAGTTGCCCTGATCTTCGCGGGCGCATTCCTGCAATTCGAATTCGCCCGCAAGACATCTCGCACGCCACGCCCCGACGAGCACTTCTACTCCAATGCGCTCGGTGCGACCGGCAGCACGGCCTTCGGGCTGCTGTGCGCCGCCGTCGCCGCCGCTACCGACATCGTCCTGGTCCAGCCATGGACGAAAACGGCGGTCGTCGACTGGATTCCGTTGGCGCTCTTACTGCTTCCCATTTGGGGTGCGGTGAAGTTCGTACGCGGCAGCAAGCCGGATTATCCAGTAGTCCCGGCCGTCCTGTTCATCCTGACGCTGTACATAGCGCTGATCATCCAGGCGATCACTCTGACGTAAGTCCGAGCGCAGCAGATTTCAGCCGATCGGCAAGCACGCCGACCCGAGATCGACGCCCGTTCCGACGCGCACCACAACTGAGCCCTCCGACTCGGGCGTGTAATTTCCGCCCACGTACTTCGCCCGCAACGTGTGATTACCGGTCGTTGCGGGCTTCCAATCGACCTGGGCCGTCAAGGAGACACCATTCGACGGCGTCGCCTTGTTCACCGTCGGTGTGACACTGCCGAGAAACGTCGCGTCATCCCAGAACTCCACCGGCGGAATATAATTCCCGAGCCCGAGCGCCGAACTCCCCGCCACCGTTGCCTTCAGCTGCGCCGTGCACCCGGTGGCCGCCTGCCCGGATAGCGTCACCGCGGTGGTGACATCCCCTGGTGCGCCGACGGCGGTCCCGGCGGCCAGCAACGACGCACCTCCCAACGCAACGACTGCGGCGAGAACCGCGAATCCGGACGAGATACGACGAACAGCTGTGATGGCCATGTTGGCTCCTGCACTCGCGATAATCCGACCGAACCAGTGTCGGCACAGCCTCGTCCCACCGCAAGATCTGAAAGGCCTCAGCCGCCGTAGAGCCGGATGAAATCCTGGGTGGGTTCGAGCGACGCCATGACCGCACCCTCCCGAATTGTGCTACCTACGAGGCTAGCGACGCTCTCACCACGGGAACGCGAAGTCGCGGCCCGCGTCGCCGCCGGTAAGAGCAACCGCGAGATCGCGACCACGCTGGTGTTATCCGAGCGCACCGCGCAGAACCACGTGCAACACATCCTGACCAAGCTCGGATTCGCCAACCGTAGCCAGATCGCGGCCTGGGTAAGCATGAACCTCCACCGCTGACCCACCAGGACCTGCGAAGATGCTTCATCGCGTGGCCGAAGTAACGGTTGTGTTGCCATGGGCTCATATGGCGTTGATTCCGCCGGAATTGGGAATTCTTGGTGACACGTCCCGTGAGCGGAATGAGGTGCCACATGAACACAGTGGTATGCGGCGACTGCTGGCGTCGCGAAAACTTGACGTTCGCACAGCGACTGGACCCGGCATTCATCCGGCCCGGATTTGCCCATCTTTGCCCGGAGCACCGTGCCTGTCGAGCCGAAACGCTCGGTCGGCCCGAGGCCGGACAATCGGCGGCGTGAATCCCCGAAATCAACGCGCCTCCCAGCGAATTTCGCTGGCGATCAAGGCGCGTCGGGCTATGAACCGGTACGTCCGCGTTCGCGCTCCGCGGCGGTGGCGAGGTAATCGCCCAACTCGCGCCGCAGCGTGACATCGAGCGACCGGGCAAGGGTGGCGTGCACCGAGGCGACGGCCAGTTCGCGCATTTTGTTGAGCATCGTTGTGGTGTCGGCGATTTCGCTGCTGGTCTCCGGCATCCAGCCGGCCCCGTGTTCGTCGACGATGTGCTGTTTGGCGGCCGTGATCATGATGTGGGTGATGTCATCGATGTGGTCGGCCACCTTGGCGTAGATCTCGATGAGCGTGCGCAGTTCCAGGCCGTATTCGTGCAATTCGGCGAATGAGGTGAGCAGTGCGGTATCGGTGAAGGCGACGGTATCGCCCTCGATCCGTACCAGCTTCATCTCCGCGAGCCGGTCGACGAGTTCGTCGGTATCGGTGCCGAGGATCGTCCCGATCAGTTCGCGGGGCACCTCGAAGGTTTCGTCCTTGGCCCAGCTGGCGGTCACCGCGTGTTGCAGACCGAGGACCTCGGTGAGATCTTTGCCGGTTTCCCAGCTGGTGATGAAATCGGCGATATGGGCGGTGGTGAAGCCGCGCTGCAGCAGCGCATCGATGAGTCGCAGTCGCTCCAGATGCGAATCGTCGTAGATGCTGGCGCGTCCGTCCTTGCCGATCGGCGGCGGTAGCAGCCCGCGTTCCTGGTAGGCGCGCACATTCCGGCTCGTGGTGCCCGCGGCGCGGGCCAGATCATCGATCCGGTACTCCGGCACCGATATCACCTCCCATAGCGACTAGGGCACGCTGCACCGGCGGCCAGAATGCGGTCGAGGGGAGTCTAGCGTCCCGGCCACCGGTGCCCGTCACTCAGGAAATCGCCGCGATCCGCTGCTGCGTCGTGCGCGCTGCGGGTACGACGTGATAGTCATCGAGGTCTACGGTCCGCAGCTGGCCCACGTACTGGGTGGCGAAACCCGGGTACATGGTCGCGTTGAAACCGTCCTCCGTGAGATACCAACTGCGGCAGCCGGAGTTCCACGTGGTGCTGCCGAGGCGCCGCTGGATCGCCGCGTTGTACCGATCCTGCCGGTCCAGGCGCACATCGAGCATGCGCAGATTACGGTCCAGGATGGTGCCGATCGCGCTCACCAGATAGTCGATCTGGGCCTGCATGTACACAAGCGCCGAATTGTGTCCCGGTCCCGAATTCGGCCCGAAGGTGAAGAACAGATTCGGGTACCCGGATACCGCGATGCTCTTGTAGGCATACGCGCCGCGGCGCCACTCCTCGGCGAGTACCCGCCCGTCCCGGCCGACGACCGGGATGGGCGTGCCGGTCTTGGAGACATCGAATCCGGTGGCGAAGACGATGCAATCGGCCTGGTGCTCAATACCTTCCGCAGTGCGAATGCCGTATTCGGCGATGCGGGCGATCGGCCAGGTGATCAGCTTGCAATTCTCGCGCTGCAGCGCCGGATAGTAATCGTCGGTCATCAGCAGCCGCTTGCATCCGGCACGGAAGTCCGGGGTGAGCTGGCGGCGCAGCCACGGATCCTTGACCTGCCTGCGCAGCTGAGCCCGCCCGACGAGTTCGACCACCCTGGTCAGCGGGGTATTCCAGACCACACCGAGCGCGACGGATTCGTGCCCGTAGAACCAGGCCAGGCGCGAGAGGGATTCGGCCGCGGGCACCCGGCGGTAGAGCTGCTTGGTCAGCGGGGTGGTGCGCCGATTGACCCGGGGCAGTACCCAGCCCGGCGTCCGCTGGAACACTTTGACCGAGGCCGCCTGCTCCACCAGTTCCGGAATGATCTGCACCGCACTGGCTCCGGTGCCGACGACCGCTACCTTCTTACCGGTGAAGTCGTAGTCGTGATCCCAACGGGCACTGTGGATCTTGTGGCCCCGGTAGTCCTCGATGCCGGGGATGTTCGGCAGACTCGCATTGGCCAGTGGGCCAGAGGCCAACACCACTGCTCTGGCGCGGACGGTCTCCGCGCGGTCTTCGATCGCGATGTCCCAGCACCCGGCGTCCTCGTCGAACGCGATCCCGGTGACGTTGTGACTGAAGCGGAAGTGCTTGTGCAGTCCGAACTTTGCGGCCATCGACTCGATATAGCCGAGGATTTCTCTACTACCCGAGTAGGTGTGCGACCAATTCGGGTTCGGGGCGAAACTGTAGGAGTACAGCCGCGACGGAATATCGCATGCCGCACCCGGATAGGTGTTGTCACGCCAGGTTCCGCCGATCTCGGTGCCACGTTCGAAGATCGCGAAATCACCGATTCCCTTTTGTTTCAGGCGAATCGCGGCACCGATACCGGCGAAACCGCCGCCGATAACGGCGACATCCAGGGTATGCCCCTCGCCCCTCATCGAATCGCTGCGCGATGCCATATCCATCTGTTCCTTGTTCATGCCGCGGGCTCGTAGGTGAGTTCCTTGGACCAGGTCGGCTGCGGGCGCAACAACCGCTCGGGCACCCGGGCGGTGATCTTGACCAGTGCGTCGGCCAGCAGGTGATAGGGGTGGCCGCGATTGACCACCCAGAAGGCGTGCCTCTTCACGATCTGATACATCGGCAGCCTGCGCGCGAACTCGCTGCGCTCGCCGACATTCGCGTAGCGCTTCATCGCCGCGTACAGCTTCTCCTCGTCGACGCCCATTTCGACAATGTTGTCGCGCATCTTGTTCAGCAGCGGCACATAGCTCAGCACGCCGATGATGAGCGACGGCTTGGTCCAGCCGCCGACCAGATCAATGAGCAGCTTGCGCATCTGCCCGTGCCCCAGCAGATCCATTACCGCGAAATCCACGGCCAGATGCCGGGATTCATCGGCATTGATCTTCTTGAAGGCCTCCTGACAGATCGGATCCTCGATCTCGTCCATGATGAACTTGATCAGCGCACCGTCCAGCGCCACCTCCAGCATCGGGATCACCGTGCCGAGGAACGACAGCGACATATCGTCGGAGTACTGGTCCAGGAAGTCGATGACCAGTTTGACGTTGACATTCGGCTGCGGAATCTCGTCGCCGTCGAGCATGCCCCAGCGCCGCATGAGCGCGAGTTCGGCGTTGGCGTGCTTTTGCTCCTCGGCATGGAAATAGCGGTAGATCTCGCGCAGCGTCTCATTGGGCGCCTTCTTCGCCATGGCGGCGAAGCCGCGCGCACCGACATTCTCGATCCACATCAGATCGGCCATGAACGGTTTGAGTTTGGCGTGCAGATCGGGTGAAATCGTTTCCGCGCCGGGCGCATCCCAGTCGATATCGGCCAGCGCCCACTGGCGATCCTTGATCTTGCGGAGCATATCGTCGAAATCCATAGCGTGGCGATCGCTTGCGGTTCGCTCGAAACGGTCAGCGTTGGCCATGATCAGACTCCCGTCTTATCGGAGACCGAAGACCGGTCCGTGATGGTCGAGTCCTCCTGTGGCAGTAGCCGATCCAGGAGACCGAGGGCAAAGGTGTACTGGGCGGGGAAATAGCGCTTGAGCCGCCAGATGAGGTGCGCGTCCAGTTGCGGTAGCACATACAGTTGGCCGCGGTCGTGGGCGTCGAGGGTGGTGCGTGCGACGCTGTCGGGGGAGAAGCCGGTCAGGCGCATGAGGGTGTCGGCCAGTCGGGCCGATTGCGGCGTAATGCGGCCGTCGCGAGCGACATTCGTCTTGACGAAGGTCGGACATAGCACGGTGACCGCGACTCCGGTGCCGCTCATTTCGGCGGCCATGGTCTCCGAAAGCGACAGCACCGCGGCCTTGGACGCGTTGTAGACCGCCATTGATGGTGCGGCGGCGAAGGCGGCCGCCGAGGCGACATTGATGATTCCGCCGCTGTGTTGATGGGGGCGCCCGCGCGAGCTACCGCCGCCGGGCCCGTCGCTCCCGCCACCACAGGCGGCGCGCAGTTGCGGTGCGAAGATCTCGCATCCGTGCACCACACCCCACAGGTTTATGCCGAGTGCCCACTCCCAGTCGTCGAAACCGATTTCGCCGACCGGCTTTCCGCCGATGCCGACACCGGCATTGTTGACCACCAGCGTGACCGGGCGCTCGAAGAGCGTTTCGGCAAAGCGCGCAAGGACTTCCACGTCTTCACGTCGCGAAACATCGCAGCGGAACGCATGCGCGGCACCGGGATGGTCGCGCTCGATGAGGGCGACGGTCTCGTCGGCGCGGGATTCATCGATATCGGCGCAGATCACCTGTCCACCTCGCTCGGCGATTTCGAGTGCGAAGGCCCGGCCGATACCGCTGCCCGCTCCGGTAACCACCGCGCGGGCGCCATAGCTGCGGCGCGGTCGGATCCCCACGGGGATGAGCCTTTCCAGTCCGAACATGTCAGCTCACCTTCTTCGTGACGGTCTGGGAAATCAGTGCGGTACGCAGGAATTCGGCGGCCCGATCCAATGCCTTGTCCGCCTCCGGCACCAGCAGCGGCAGCGCCTGGAAGACGTGCACCTGGCCCGGCCAGATCTCGAGTGCGCAGTCGCCGCCCGCATCGCGCACCATCGCGTGCAGATGTCGGGCGTCGGCAACGAGCATTTCGGCCCCGCCCGCCTGGATCAGCAGCGGCGGCATGGCCATACCTGGCGGAATTTGTAGCCGCAGGCGCGGTTCGTCGGCAGGTAGGTCGCGAGTGTAAGCATGGGGAAGTCGGCTGGCCGCGCGGGCTGAGATCACCGGATCTCGTTGCCGCCGTTCCTGTTCGGTGGCCAAACCGAAGGTGAGATCGATCAGCGGGGAGAACATCGCGACGGCGGCGGGTTGCGGCCGGGCGTGGCGGTCGTTCTCGATCAGCAGATCCAGTGCCAGATGCCCGCCCGCCGAATCGCAGGCGATCACCAGGTCTTGTGCCGCGAAACCGCGGTCGAGCAGCCAGCGGTATCCGGCCTCGACATCATCGGCGGCGGCCGGAAACCGATGCTCCGGCGCGAGCCGGTAGTCGGTGAGGAAGACCGGCAGTCCGGTCTTCTCGGACAGTTGTGCGGCCAGGCCGCGGTGGGTGCGAGCCGAGCAGAGGACGTAGCCGCTGCCGTGGATGTAGTAGATGGCGCGCTGTCCGAAATCCACGCCGGGTGCGCGGACCCATTCACCGCGGACAGCTCCGGACCTGACCTGGACGACGGATATGCCACGCGGCGGCGGACCCGCCGTGGCCATGATCGTCGCGATCAGTTTGCGTGCGAACCACACTCCCGGCGCGTTCAGAGGTACCGCATTGTTCAGCGGCCGCAGCCCGATCTCGCATGCCGCGGCAGCGAGTCTGGACCGTGCCGAGGGCACCGTCGCAACGTCGGGGACCGAGGTCCTCGTTGACCTTGTCATGAGCTAAGCGTCAGGCATGACTGTGCCAGTTGTCAATGGCACATTTAAGGCAGGCTTCTTCTCGCTGCGTGGCAGTTGTCTCCTGAAGATCCACACCAAGGGCTCACTGGCGGCATGGCGTTTCGCCCATCAACGCTGCCGCGATGGGGCGGGGATCAGCGGGAGCCGCGCCGCGGCTCACCAGTGCTGTCGCCGAAGCCGACACCGATCGGCTCCGATCCGCAATGGTCAGTAACCTCGTTCGGTATCGATCGGCGCGAGCAGAGCGCGTCCGGTGGTGAAGCGCTGCACATTCGCGCCGACATGGTCCGCGAAAGCCGCGAGCCGCAGCTGCGGTGGATTCGAATCATGTGGTGTGACAATGGCATTCGGCAGCACCCAGAGCGGGTGACCGTCCGGCAGCGGTTCGGGATCGGTGACATCGAGACCGGCGCCGCCGATCGCGCCGGAGGCCAGTGCGGCCACCAGTGCGTCGGTATCGATGAGGCTGCCGCGCGCCACATTGATCACCCAGGACGATGGCTTCAATCGGGCCAGTTCCTCGGCTCCGACCAGGTGTTTCGTCTCGGGCGTCGCGGGGGCGGCGATCACTACATGATCGGTGCGCGGCCAGATGCGCGCGAGATGTTCGGCCGGAAGTGTTTCGACGGTATCTGGAATTCCGGGCCCGGTCACCTGGCGGCCGGAGCGGTTGACGGCGACGATGTGCGCGCCGAGCGGGACGAGCATGGGAATCAGTGCGCGCCCGATTCCGCCCGCACCGACGATGGTCACCGTCTTACCGTGCAGTGTGCCGACATGCGGGAAGAAATCGTATTGTCGCCAACTGCCTGCCCGCAGGTGTTCCGGCAGGTACCGGACCCCGGCGAGCAGCAACATCAGCGCGTGTTCGGCCACACTCGCGGCGAAAGCGCCTGCGGCGGAAGTGAATCGAACCTCCGGATGCCGCGCGAGAATGCCCGCGGTGAACCAGTCCTCGACACCGGCCGCGGGCAACTGCACCCATTCGATGGACGCTGGCAACTCGTCCGGGAATTCACCGGGACCGCCCGCCCAGATCAAGGCCCTGGCCTGAGCTAGATCCGCGACGGTCGCGCCACCCTCGACCACCGCCTTGCGCAATAGCGTCGGCGCGGGCATCGACGGTCCGATCGCAACCGGCACCGGAACCTCGGCGGGGCTCATGGACGACCTCCTGTCCCGGGCAAAACCACTGGCACGGCGCCTGCGGATGCTCCTTAGCGAACCGTAACACCATGTGCCCGCCTGACCCGCGCACCCCGAGCTCGCAAACAGCCCTGTACACCGGATGTGTAGCCGCGACAAATGGTGTGTGGGCGGTCAGTCCTCGTCGAGATCGACGTCCAGATTGTCGCGGTCGGCCCACTCCAGCAGTTGGTCGATGCGGAACACCGCCTCGTCGATGCCCTCGTGCAGATCGCCGAATTCGGCGAAGCGCGTAGGGACCGTTTTCATGGTGAAGTCGCGCGGGTCGATGTCGGGTATCTCATCCCAGCGAATCGGCGTGGACACCGTCGCCTCCGGGACGCCACGGACCGAATAGGCCGCGGCGATGGTGTGGTCGCGAGCGTTCTGGTTGTAGTCGACGAACAGCATTTTCGGATCGCGATCCTTGCGCCACCAGGTAGTGGTCACATCGTCGGGTGCGCGGCGCTCGACCTCCTGCGCGAAGGCCAGTGCCGCCCGGCGTACCTCGGCGAAGCCCCACTCCGGCGCGAGGCGCACATAGATGTGCAAACCCTTGCCGCCGGAGGTTTTCGGCCAGCCGACCGCGCCCAACTCGTCGAGCACTTCCTGCGCGACGCCCGCGACTCGCTGCACCCGTGACCACGGGCAATCCGGCATCGGATCGAGGTCGATGCGCCATTCGTCGGGTCGCTCGGTGTCATCGCGCCGCGAGTTCCACGGATGGAACTCGACCGTGGACATCTGCACCGCCCAGATGACATCGGCCAGCTTGTCGACGCAGAGTTCGTCCGCGTGTCGGCCATAGCGCGGAAAGAAGACGCGCACGGTCGGGATCCAGTCCGGCGCGCCAGCGGGCAGCCGCTTTTGATGCACCTTGTCACCCGCCAGCCCCTTGGGGAACCGATGCAGCATGCAGGGCCGGTCCCGCAGCGCGCGGACGATGCCGTCGCCGACGCTCAGGTAGTACTGCACCAGGTCGAGCTTGGTCGCGCCGGACTCCGGGAAGTAGATCCGGTCCGGGTTGGAGATGCGGACGGTGCGGTCGCCGACATCGAGTTCGACAGCGGGCGACGCGGACTTACTGGCCACCCGTCCGACGATAACGGCTCGGTAGGTCCGGCGTGGGTATCCCGAGTGATATCCGGGGTGATATACAGCCAAACTATGCAGGTGGAACTGTACAGGTGAGACTGAATAAACTAGGGTCGATGACATGGACGAGAAGATTTCCGAATCGGCCGTCCGAGCCGCCAGTGAGGTGCGGATTGTCCTCGGCCGACTGTGGCGGCGCATGCGCGAACTGGCCGCCGATGACGACCTCACACCGTCGCAGACGGCGGTATTGAGTCGCTTGGATCGAGACGGTGCGGCATCCACCAGTGATCTGGCGGCGGCCGAACGGGTGCGGCCGCAGTCGATGGCAATCACCGTCGCGGCGCTGGATCGCTACGGATTCGTCGAGCGTCGTCCGGATCCCACGGACGGGCGCAGACAATTGCTGTCGTTGACCGATGCGGGCGTTGAGCGACTGAAGGGCGATCGACAGGTGCGTCAGGAGTGGTTGGCGCGCACACTGCACGAGCGGTATACCGAGGCGCAGCGGCGCACCATCCTCGAGGCCCTGGCACTGCTCGACGATGTGGCGCAATCATGACGGCTGTCGAAGAGCACTCCGAATCAGCCGCTGACGCAAAAGGATTCGATCACCGGCGGATCGAGCCGATGATCCTCGGCTCGATCCTGAATCCGATCAACTTCTCCATGCCCGCGGTGGCGCTGGTGCCGATCGGGCGTTCGGTGCGCCGCGGTCGGATACGAACGTAATTCAGCTCAGAAAGGGTTGCCCATGCCGGTTACTACGCTCGACGAACGCACCGCCCTGGTCGTCATCGACCTTCAGCACGGCATCGTCTCCGCACCGCGCCAACCACATTCTGCCGCCGCGGTAATCGAGAATTCCGCCGCGCTTGCCCACGCCTTCCGCGAGCACGGCCTGCCGGTCGTACTTGTTCGCGTCTCGTTCGCGCCCGATGGTGCCGATCAAGTCAAGGGGCGCAACGAATTTACGTTCCCTGGCGGAAATCCGCCCGCGGGTTGGGACCGGATCGTGGACGACCTCACCGGTCATCCGGAGGATATCCACGTCACCAAGCGCAACTGGGGTGCGTTCTACGGCACAGACCTCGATCTGCAACTGCGTCGACGCGGCATCACCCAGATCGTGCTCGCCGGAATCGCCACCAGCATCGGCGTCGAATCCACCGCCCGCGCTGCCCACGAGCACGGCTACCACGTCACCCTGGCCACCGACGCCATGACCGACTCCGATGCCGAGGCCCATCGGCACAGCGTCGGCAAGATCTTCCCGCGCCTCGGCGAAACCGGCAGTACCGCCGAGATCATCGAACTGCTCGCCGCGACCCGCTGATCCGCGGCTTCGCCGGTTGTGAACACCGATGCCATTCGGGGCGAACGGGCGCACACTGGCGAGATGATGACCAAGCTGATGCGAGCGATTCGGCGACTATTCGGTCGGGGCGCGGTGCCCGCGGGCGGTGGCCGGGGTCCGGGCGGGGCCGGTGGCGGCGCCGCGGGCGTCCGCGAGCCGCGCCGGCCCATACCGCCGGACGACCGACTGAGCGACACCAAACGGATCGAGCCGGACCCGCCCACGCTTCGACTACCGGACGCACGTCAGTAGGGCGCGGCCGGTGACCACCCACGCAGGCTCAGTCGGGCTCGCGCAGCTCCGGCATAGGTGGTAGCTCGATGGTGTCGGCTATCGGGTCGATGCGCAGGTTGTCCAAGGATTCGAAGAATGCCTCGGCCGAGCCGTACCGCGCTTTGACCTCTTCCAACAGCCTTTTTGCGGGCAGGTTCGAGTACATGGGCATATCGTGACCGATAATTCCGGTCCGAAACATCAGTTAGCTAAATATTCGCCAGTTTGTTAGTTGTCGATCGGCGAACACCACGCTCCCGGACGTAGCCGGTGCGAGGTACCAGTGCTGTCCAGATAGCTCCTGAGGTATCGAGATCCGTCGAGTGCAGTCACATGGCTGTGCCGCGGGGCGTGTCGTGCAGCGTTTCGACTGCGCTCGGCGAGCTAGCCGGACCGGAATGCGCGGCAACGTATCCGGAGGGGCACTAAGTCTGTGTGGCGAGTGCGAACGGCAAGACCGCCGGTGCACCCGCGTTGCGCAGTGCATGAGCGGCCACAGTCAGCGTCCAGCCGGTATCGGAGAGCGCGTCGACGAGCAGGATCGGACCGTCCGCCGAACCCAGATCCGGGATCAGCCAGGAGTCGAACAGCCCCGCTACCCGGTGGGCCGAGTTCGCGGCGGAGACCGGCGGCCGGGCCGGACGCAGTTGCAAGGTACCGAGGTCACGCAGGCGGCCGACCTCGGCGAGGCGGGCGGCGAGGGTGGCATTGAGCACCGGATAGCGATGTGATTCGAGGGCCATCACCGAGGTCGGGCGGGTCGTCCAATTCCATTCGCGCAGCACCGCGATGCAGGCGTCGAAGACCGCATCCGGAACCGGATCATCGGGCGCGTCCAGCAGGGCGCGCAGGCGCTGACCCCAGCCGAGATCGGTGAGCCGACCGAGCGCACGTCCGGTCTCGGCGCCGTTGGTAATCTTGCCGGACAACGGAATACCGAGTTTGGCCATCCCGGTGGGCCACTGCTTACGCGGGGCGAGATCGAGGCCGGGACGGTCGAGTCGGGCGCGGGTCGCGGCGATGGCCGAGGAGTCGATGGTGGTATCGAGGCGGGTGCCGGTGCAGTTGTCGCAGCGGCCGCAGCCGGGGGCGTTGGCCTCGAGTGCGGGCAAGCCGGGATCGTCGAGTTGGCGGCGCAGGAATTGCATCCGGCAGCCGGTGGTGCGCTGATAGTCGATCATCGCCTGCTGTTCGACCTCGCGGGCAGCCGCGAGACGTGCATAGCGCTCGGTGTCATAGACCCACGGCTGTCCGGTGGCGATCCAGCCGCCGCGGACCCGCCGCACGGCGCCGTCCACATCGAGCACCTTGAGCACCATTTCCAGTCGCGAGCGGTTCAGCTCCACCATGGGCTCTAGTGCGACGGTCGACATGGCCCGGTCGAAATCCAGTGCGTCGAGTACCGAGCGCACGATGTGTTCGCGCGGAAAGGCAACGGAGGCAAAGTAGCTCCAGATCCTGGCGTCCTCCGGACCGGGCAGCAGCACCACCTCGGCACGATCGGTGCCACGACCGGCGCGACCCACCTGCTGGTAGTAGGCGATGGGGGAGGACGGTGCGCCGACGTGCACCACGAAACCCAAATCGGGTTTATCGAAACCCATGCCGAGCGCCGAGGTCGCGATGAGTGCCTTCACCTCGTTGTTCAGCAGCGCCGCCTCCAGTGCCTCGCGTTCGGCGGTATCGGTTTGCCCGGTGTAGGCGGCGACATTATGTCCGTGCGAATTCAGCACATCGGCGAGGTCGTGCGCGGCGGCGACGGTGAGGGTGTAGACGATGCCGGAACCGGTCAGTTTGTCGAGGTGTCCGCTGAGCCATGCGGTGCGCTCGACGGCGTCGTCGAAGTGCACCACCGACAGGTGCAGTGATTCGCGATCCAGGGTGCCGCGCAGCACCAATGGGGGTGGTAGGCCGACGGAGTCGGCGGACGCAGAGTCGGTGCCGATCTGGGTGGCGACATCGGTGACCACCCGATCGTTGGCGGTCGCGGTGGTGGCGAGTACCGGCACATCGGAGCCGAGATCGGCGATCAGGGTGCGAATGCGGCGGTAATCGGGTCGGAAGTCGTGACCCCAGTCCGAGACGCAATGCGCCTCGTCGATCACGACCAGTCCGGCGTCGGCGGCCAGCTTGGGCAATACCTGGTCGCGGAAGTCCGGATTGTTCAGCCGCTCCGGGCTGACCAGCAGCACATCCACCTCGCCCGCGGCTACCCGATCGTGGATCTCATCCCATTCGGTGACATTGCCGGAGTTGATGGTCGCCGCGACGACGCCCGCTCGTTCGGCGGCCGCGACCTGGTTGCGCATCAGCGCCAGCAGCGGCGACACGATCACCGTCGGCCCGCGCCCCGCCCGCCGCAGCAACTTGGCCGCGATGAAATACACCGCCGACTTACCCCAGCCGGTGCGCTGTACCACCAGAGCCCGCCGCCGCTGCACGATCAGCGCCTCAATCGCCGTCCACTGATCCTCGCGCAGTTTCGCCTGGGGGCCAGCGAGGTCGCGCAGTAACTCCTCGGCCCGTTCCCGCAGGTCAGGTGCGGTGAGGTCGATCGCTGAAGTACCGGCCGCGGTGGTCATGCGCTCCATCGTGCCTGATGCCACCGACATCGACAGCAACGGCCGCGCCGCACGGTATCCGTTCGACGAAAGGCTCTACCGGTAGACACCTCCAGCGCCGCCAGGTCGGCGCACCGCACGGATTCGCGACGAAACGTGCCGACGGCGCGGCGAAACGCCCGTGATAGCCGTGGGCATACAGCTCACCGGTGACACCTGCGGGCACAGCGGCCGAAAAGACGAAATATCGCTGGGCAACGGGCAATCGGGTGAGACGATTGCTCCGCACCGTGGGACCCCGCAGGAGGTAGCGATGACCAACTACGATCCGCCGCCGGGTTGGTCTCCGCCCGGCGCCCAATTCCGCAGTACCGGTGGATTCGGGCGCACCGTTTTCGGCATTCTGGTCGGCCTGGTGGTGACGCCGGTCGGGATCGGACTCGCCGCGCACGCGGCGCTGGATACCCGGCAGTGGGTCATCCTCGGGTCCGCGGCAAATCGGGCCGGATCGACATTCCAGATCGTCGGTGGGTCGCTGTTGCTACTTCTGGTGGCCGCCCTTGCCGCGTACTCACCGGCCGGGACGGTGCTGGCCGGACTGGTCTGGGGTGTGGTGCCGGGCTTCGTGTATTTCCTATTCCCGGATGACACCTGGCGAATCATTCATGACGACCTACCGCTGTTGTCCGATGAGATGCGACAAGCGCTGATCACCTGGGTGACCAGCGGTTTCCCCTTCATCCTCGGCGTACTGCTACTCGGTGCGGGCGTCGCGGGCACGATGCGGCGGCGCTGAATACGTCCAGGCCGAATTACGGTAGTGCTCACCGCAATTCGGCCAGGTCTCAGCCCTTCACGCACAGCACCTGACGCAACGTCGCGACGATATCCACCAGATCACTCTGCGCGGCAATGATCTCGTCGATGTCCTTGTACGCGGCCGGGATCTCGTCGACCACACCCGCATCCTTGCGCGATTCCACGCCCTCGGTCTGCGCGATCAGATCCGCGACGGTGAACTGCCGCTTCGCCGCATTCCGGCTCATCCGCCGACCGGCACCGTGCGATGCGGACTGGAAAGAGGCGGGATTTCCCTTGCCGCGCACCACATATGAGCGCGTGCCCATCGAACCCGGAATCAACGCCAGATCACCTGCGCCCGCCCGCACCGCGCCCTTACGGGTCACCAGCATCGGCACGCCGTCGATCTCCTCCTCCGCCACATAGTTGTGGTGGCAACTGATCGGCTCGTCGAAACGCACCTCGCGTCCGGCGAATTCCGCGCGCACGGCACCGCATACCAGCGACAGCATGACCGCGCGGTTGCGTGCGGCGTATTCCTGCGCCCAGGTCAGATCGCGCCGGTAGGCTTCCATTTCCAGTGTGCCGGAAAGGAATACCGCCAGATCGCGATCGGGCAGGTCCTTGTTGTGCGGCAGTGCGCGCGCGACGGTCATATGCCGTTCGGCGAGTTCCTTGCCGATATTGCGGCTACCGGAGTGCAGCAGGATCCACACCGAATCGTGCTCGTCCAGACACACTTCGATGAAGTGATTGCCGCCGCCCAGCGAGCCGATCTGCTTGTGCGCCTTGGACTCCAGCGCCTGTACGCCCGGATTCAGTGAGCCGAACTCGGACCAGAAACGCCCCCAGCCGCTGACGTGCTTTGCCAGCTCGCCATGTGAGGCGGCGAACTGCGCGCCCAGCTTCGCGACATCGACCGCATCCTTATGCGCCTGGAACCCCACCGGCACCGCAGCCTCGATGTGTGAGCGCAGCGAATGCAGATTGTCCGGCAGGTCGGCGGCGGTGAGGTCGGTCTTCACGCTCTCCATGCCGCAGCCGATATCCACCCCGACGGCCGCGGGCGCGACCGCATCGCGCATAGCGATCACCGAGCCGACCGTCGCACCTTTGCCGAGGTGCACGTCGGGCATGACGCGGACGCCGTGGACCCATGGCAGTTGCGCGATATTCCGCAGCTGCCGCAGCGCGGCCTGCTCGATTTCGTGCTCGTTGGCCCACATGAGCGTCTGCGCCCTGGTGCCGCGCAGCTCGACGGGAAACATGGGAAGGTTCCTTTCTCGTTTCGGTCTGTTCCCCATCAACGCTAGATTCCCGCAGGTCCATGCGCACTTCATTATCGGTTGGCCATTACCGGACGAGGACGCCGCGCTCCACAACCGCTATCGTGCGGGGCGGAAAGTTCGACGAGTGAAAGCGTGGTGAAGCACGGTGAGCATCCCTCAGGGTGGATGGTCGGGTCCACCGCCGGCGTCGCGGTCCGGCAACCGCACTGTCGTCATTCTGGTGGTGGTCGCCGCATTGCTGTTCGTCGTCGTGGGCGTGGTCGGCGTGGTTACGGTGCAGAAGAGCGGCGTCATTACCGGTGTCGCGACAGCCGCCACCTCCGGGAATACCCCGGCGGGCGTGACCGCCGCCGGCACCGTGCGCGTCGGCGATTCGAATGCGAAGGTCGTCGTTCGCGTGGTCGCGGACCTGCAGTGCCCCGCATGTAAACAATTCGAGAAACGCAACGCCAAGACCCTCGAGGACGCCGCCGAGAACGGAACGGCGATCGTCGAATACGACGTCATCGCATTCTTGGACCGTGCGTCGAGCACCGAGTACTCCTCGCGCGCCGCGAACGCATCGTTTTGTGTCGCCGGACAAGACCATTCGAAGTATCAAGGCTGGTTCGCCGCGATGTTCGAACAGCAGCCCGCCGAGGGCGGCAGTGGCCTGTCCGACAGCAAGCTCGTCGAGATCGCCAAGAACGCGGGCTACACCGACCCGTCGGTCGCTCAGTGCATTACCGATCGCAATTACGACAGCTATGTCCATGACAAGACCGAGCGGGTGCTCAACGGCGATGTCAATGCCACCCCGACCGTCTTCGTCAACGGTAAGAAACTCGATTCCAGCCAGCTGTCGAACGGACTCGAGGCCGCCATCGCGGCCGCGCGCTAGGGGTAGGTGCGCGCGGCGTTTCCGTGGGCGATCGCTATGACCAGCCCTTCGGCATCAGCCAGAGTGATGGCGTCCTCAGCGATCCATTCGTCCAGCAGGCGGCCGAGGCCGCGCCGCCACAGCAGTGCGCCCAGGTAGTGCAGCTCGGGAAGTCCGTAGCCGTCGGAGGAGTAGAGCATCGACCGGAACGGTGCGAGTTCGAGCGCTTCGCCGAGTACCGCCGCGGCGCGTTGTCCCACGTAGGGAATTGTCAGGCCGAGGTCGAGGTGCACATGGTCGAAGGCGTGCGCGAGGTAGGCGGCGTTGCGGTGGAACGGCCAGCAGTGCAGCAGCATGACCGATAGTCCGGAGCCCGCGGTGGCGTGCAGGAAGTCGGTGAGCAGCAGCGGATCGGCGTGCTGGAGACGCAGATCGGTGTCGCCGAATCCGGTGTGGAACTGCAACGGCAGGCCGAGCTCCGCGCCGATGCGCGCGCCGAGTCCGACCAGCCAGCCGAGCGTTGCCGGATCGGTGAGGCGCAGTTCGTGGATGACCGTCGACGGCAGGGTATCGGTGACGGGAAAGTTCAGACCATAACGATAGGCCACGATTGTCTTGAGGCCGACGGCATTTCGGGCCCGACTACGCAATGTGGTTTCGATATCCTCGAAAGGCATTGCCACGGTGCTGACTTCGGTAATCACCTGTTCGGCTATCTGTTCGAGCCGGATGATCTCACGCACCTTACCAGGGGCGAGGGCGGCGAATTCCGCTCGGCCACCGCCGAATCCGGTATCGAGAAACCATCGGGTGGTGCCGGAGGCGCGCAGCAGTCGGGTGGTCGCTGCCCGCCAACCGAGCTCGGCCCTGCGGGAGATGTAACGCTCCGGATCGACATGCGGCTCCAGGTCGAGAACCGGTGCGCACCAACGCCTTACCGCAAGACCGATCGCCGAATCGAAGCTGCCGCGCTGCCCTTCACCGAGCAGTCGCTCGAAGCCAGGGCGGTCCAGATCCGCGGCGACGACGCCGTGACAATGGTGATCGGTCAGCGCGACACCATCGGTGAGCACGCTAGAACCGCCATCGGGTCATCTCGACCACCTTGGCCGGGCTGATATCCCGATAGCGTTCTGCCTCGGCGCGGCGCACGGTGAGCAGCGCATCGTGCAATTCGACGCCGAGTGCATCGGCGAGCACCTTGGATTCCGCGAGTGCGTCGGCGGCCTCCATCGAACTTGTCGGCAACCGCCGCACACCCGAGAGCATGAGTTGTTCGGCATCGAACCCCATTGGGTCGCCAGTGATTTCGGCGGGCAACCGCAGTTCTTCGGCGACACCGGCGAGTCCGGCGGCAATGACCGTACCGACGGTCAGATACGGATTACCGGTCGCGTCGAAACACTTGACCTCGGCATTGGCCGCCCAGTCCTCGGTGCCCCGCACGCCGGTGATGAAGCGCAGTGCCGCCTCCCGCGTCTCCCTACCCCAGCATTGCCAGATCCCTGCCCATCGCGAAGGTTGTAGCCGGAGGAAGCTCGCCGGATTGCCCGCGCCGACCGCGACCAGCGCGGGCAGTTCCCGCAGCACACCGGCCAGGAACGCCTCGCCAGCGCGGCGCATGCCATAGGGGCCCTCGCCCTGGGCCAACAGCGGTCCTTCGTCGTCGTGTAGCGAAAAATGCAGGTGCGCACCGGAACCCGCTCCACCCCGCTCGATACACGGCGCGAGCAGCGCGCGCCAACCGTATTGCGCGCTCACCTGCCGGATGGTGTGCCGGACCAGGATCGCGTCATCGGCCGCCGCGACCGGATCATTGGGTGCGACCGACAATTCCAGTTGCGAAAGTGCGTATTCCGGATGGAATTGATCGACGGCGACCTCCTGTCGCTCCAGGGCCGCGACGAGATCGCTGGCGTACTCGCCCACCTGGCTCAATCGGATCATGCTGTAGGCGGGCCCGTATATTACTGGGACGAAATCGTTTTCGATATCCCCGCGCCCGACCGACCACTCCGTCTCGAACGCCATCGACAGCCGCAGTCCGGCATTCTCGGCCGCCTGGGCCTGCCGAGTCGCGAAGGCGCGCTGACAGCCGACGAAGCGAGTGCCGTCCTGGCTGAACTTATCGGCGGGCGCCCAGGCCCACCCCGGCTGACAAGCGAGTTCGGTCAATCGCGTCAGATCGGGAATCAGCCGCAGATCACCATCGGGGCCGCCCAGATATCGCCCGACGGACATCAGATCGTCGAAGGTGAAGGTCTCGAAACAAGGCGAAACCCCGATCCCGAACCTGGCGGCCTGCGCCAACCGCGCCTTCGGGACCGTCTTCACCCTGGTTATCCCGGCATTATCCACAAAAGTCAGAGCAACCATATGGGCCTCGAGGTGCCCGATCAACGCATCATGGGCACCCTCGGCCGGTATCCGATCCGGCATGGTGGGCATGAGTCCCAAGATAATCCGCCCTCGCCCGCTTCGGGACGGACTCGGGCTAGCTCGTCGCTGCGCGGCCAGTTCGTTGGACGGCACACTGCTCTCGTCGTCGCGGCTTATGATCGACCTGTCGGGACCAGCTCGTTTTCGCCTCGAGAGGTAAATACATGAGTCGCTCGTGGTGCGGTCGGGATGGCAGGCCGCCGCAAACGCGCGAATTTCCGGGAAGTCTGCGCCGATGATCGGGTGAGCGGTCGGTGTCCGAGCGCAATTCCGAGGGGACGCAACGCGACCTGACTTTCGGTATCGCAGCGGAACTGGCTGCGGCCGGGTTCGCCGACGCCCAAGAGATCGGCCGAGGCACATTCGGCATCGTGTACCGGTGCACCGAGTCCGCAATCGAGCGGGACGTGGCGGTCAAGGTTCTGGGCTCCACGGTCGACGATGAGGACCGGACCCGATTCCTGCGCGAACAGCGGGCGCTGGGGAAGTTCTCGAACCACCCGAACATCGTCCAGGTGCTGACGACCGATGTCACCGCGACCGGGCGGCCGTTCATCGTGATGCCCCTGCACCCCAGAGGCTCGCTGGCCACCCGGATTCGCGCGGACGGGCCCTTGCCGTGGCAGGAGGTATTGGGTGTGGGCGTGAAGCTGGCGGGCGCACTGGCGACCGCCCACGCCTCAGGCGTCATCCATCGCGATGTCAATCCCGGCAACGTCTTGATCAGTGACTACGGTGAACCGCAGTTGGCGGACTTCGGTATCGCGCGGGTGGGCGGCGCGTTCGAGACGGCGCCAGGCACGGTCGCGGGTACTCCGGCCTACACGGCTCCGGAGGTGATCCGCGGCGAACCTCCGACGGTTCTCTCCGATATCTACGGGCTCGGCTCGACGCTGTTCACCGCTCTCACCGGCCACGCCGCGTTCGAGCGCCAAGCAGGGGAGTCGATGGTGGCGCAGTTCGTGCGCATCACCTCAGAACCCGTCCCGGACCTGCGATCCGCCGGTGTACCGGCAATGGTGTGCGCCGCCCTGGAAGCCGCGATGGCCACCGATCCGGCCGACCGCCCGGCATCAGCCAGGGACTTCGGTGAGCGGTTGCGTACCGCGCAGTTCTCCTGCGGGCTGCCGGTGGACACGATGGCCGCCCCGGCGCACGACGGATCCGGCGCAACGGGATCGGTCGCGGGCGTTCGGCCGCTCTCGCAGACAACCTCGAGCGCCGTATTGCCGCTGGAATCGGCCCCGAAGACCCGGTTCCGCCCACCGACTACGCTGCGTCGGCTGATCAACCGCCCGCGGTTGCTGGAGACTTTACGGGAGGGGCAATCCAGGCGACTGGTCCTCATTCACGGCCCGGCCGGTTTCGGCAAGAGCAGCCTGGCCGCACAGTGGGCGCACGCCCTCGCCGCGGAAGGCGTCCGGGTGGCCTGGTTGGCGATCGCGGAGGACGACAACAATGTGGTGTGGTTCCTGAGCCACTTGGTGGAGGCGATTCGGCAGGTTCGTCCCACGCTGGCCAGCGAACTGACGCAGATTCTCGAGGAGGGTTCCGCCGGCGCGGCGCAGCAGGTGATGGCGGCCCTGATCAACGAGATCCACGACAGCGCGGAGCCCGTCGCCGTCGTGATCGACGATTGGCACCAAGTGACCAGTCCGGCGACCCTCGCCGCGATGGAGTTCCTACTCGACAACGGGTCCGACCACCTGCGATTGATTGTGACCAGCCGCAGTCGCACCGGTCTTCCATTGGGGCGCATGAGCGTCCAGGACGAACTGGTGGAAATCGATCAGAGCGCACTGCGTTTCGATTCTGGGGAAACGACGAACTTCCTGGTCGGCGCGAAGAGATTGCACCTTTCCGACGCCGATGTCGACCGGCTGCGCGAGTCGACGGAGGGCTGGGTGGCGGCGCTGCAGCTCGCCTCACTGTCGCTGCGCGGCAAGGAGGATCCCGGGGGCTACCTGGACCAGATCACCGGGCAGCACTACGCCATCGGCGAATATTTGATGGAAAACGTCGTCGGCGCGCTCGAACCGACGATGCTCGACTTCGTCATTCGGACCGCGGTCACCGACACCATCTGCGGAGATCTCGCGGAGGCGCTGACCGGCGTGCTGTCAGGGCAGCAACAGCTCGAGGAGGTGCGGCGCCGAGATCTGTTCCTGCGCAGCATCGATGACGAGCTGCAATGGTTCCGCTATCACGCGCTCTTCGCGGACTTCTTGCGCCGCAGACTGGTCCGGCAGCATCCCGGCTTGCTCGAAGAGCTGCATCTGATCGCGTCGAACTGGTTCGCCGGGCACGAAATGCTCACCGAAGCCGTGGATCACGCACTCGCGGCCGGCGCCGCCGAGCAGGCGAAACAGCTGGTGCAAGAACACGCCGACACGCTGATCGAAGATTCCCGCATGGCCACCTTCCTGGGCCTGGTAAAGAAGCTGCCCGCCGCGATCGCGGTTACCGATCCACGGCTGCAACTGTCGGTGGCCTGGGCCAACATCTCGCTCCAGCGCCCTATCGCCACCCAGACCGCGCTGGATCGCGTGGACGCGGCACTGGCAACCGCCGCACCGGACGATCCCGGGACCGCGGACCTGCGCGTCCAGGCCGATGTGACGCGAGCCGCGGAATACCTTGTGACGGACCGGTTCAAGGATTTCCCGGATGCCGCCGAGGCATGGCTGCGGCAGCCGGTGCGGCCGTTCCTCGCCAGCGTCGCGGCCACCACCGCGGAAGCGGCCGCCTACTATCGTTTCGACTTCGCGGGTGCCCGTCGCTGGCACGCATGGGCCAAGCCCTACCGGACTCGCATCAACGGTCCGGCCGGCGTGGTGTACGGCGCCTGCATCGCCGGCGAAGCTGCCGCCGAACAACTCGATATCGCCGGAGCCGAGGAGCTCTTCCGCTCCGCGTTCACCCTCGCCCGGAGTACCGGCAGCCAATCCCACGCGATCCGGATGGCCAGCGGCCTGCTCGGCGAATTGCTTTACCAGAAAGGGGAATACGCCGAAGCCGCGGAGCTGCTGGCACTCGGCCCCGGCCTCACGACCGGCGCCGTGGAATTCCTGGTCGCTACCTACGGGACCGGTGCTAGGCTGGCGGCAGTGCGCGGCGACCTCGATGCCGCGCGACGACGGTTGGACGAGGGGCAAACGGTCGCGGAGCATATCGCCCTGCCACGGCTGACCGCCCGCATTGTGAACGAGCGGGTACGACTGGGTCTGCCGATCACCGACGAAGACCGGCAGACGCTGGAGCACCTGCCCAGCTACCAGCGGCAACCGAACCACCCGCTCGCGGTCACCGCCGAACTCACCCACGAGTCGGCCATTCGTCTCCTGCTTGCCCAACAGTCACCGTCCGCCACCGAGCGCGGCGTCGCCGCCGCCGAACAGATCGTCGCCGAGATCCGCACCCAGCCTCGCCCCCGCGCGCTTCTGCAGGCTCGATTGCTATACGGCGGTTGCCTTTCCGTCGCCGGACGTAGCGAACAGGCGATCGCCTGCCTGGCTCCGGCGCTTTCTCGGTGCGCCGAACTCGGTCTCGTCCGAGTGGCCGTGGACAGTGCCCCCGCGATCGCGCCCGTCGTGGAAACCCTGCTCGCCGCCCCGCAGGCACCCGACCGGCCTCCCCGGCCTTTCCTGCAACAGATCCTGAAAGAGATCGATGGAATCAGCGAGCGGACATATCACGAATAAGGCGTCGGCTTGTGACTATGGCGCTTTCACCTGCTTTCGGTCGATTCCGCGCGCTGCCGGAAGCTGCATTCGACTTCGCTTCCGCCACAGGGGATTTAGTTTGCTCACGCAGTGTGAGTCGACGGACCCGCGGGGTGGTCATTCGCTACGGTGATTCGGCATCTGCGGCTCTACTCGGCTTTTGCCGATCTCCCCGAAACCATTGCGGCACAACTTGTTCCACGGCTGCTCACGAACCAGGAACACGGCGCTGTCATTTCCTGGTTGTCCCCGACCGACATGGTCGGACGGATGCTTCGACCCATGTACAAGAAGCGCGGCCTGTTGGCGGCGTTCGATGCTCCGTCGGAGGACAGCGAGCGCGTCGGGAGCGGTGCCCGGGCTCGGCGAAGTCGTGATTCGGGCGTGACCTGAGGGGCGACCTTTCCGGAGCGATCGAAGCGTCTCTCGCAACTGCTCAGCGGTTTCCTTCCGATGCCAGTCACGTTATGCCGCAGCGTATCCGGTGAATTCCTGCGCGGTCACGGTGACCATGCGCCCACCCATTGCCTTCACCGCCGTGCGAAAGTTGGGTCTGCCACTGGGCGGTAACGGCATCGACCACGCGCTCGAACCGTCTCCAGCGTCGATCGCGTGCACGGTGGTGCCGTCGGTCAGGATGAGGTGGCGTGCGTCGGTTATGCCGTCGTAGCGGGCAGTGTTCGCGAACGGCGTCGGCTGCTGCCAGATCCGGTGTCCATCAGTGAGATCGAGGCCCGCCAGCTCTGATCCATCGAGCGATCGGACGATCACAGTGTTATCGACTACTCCTTCTACGGCGGTCATACGTCCTGTGTGCTCGTCGATACCGATCTGCGCATTGGTCCAGAGGACTCGGCCGGTCGTTCGCTCGTAGGCACTTTCTCCGGTGAGGATCGGCGGCGGCGTCGTGGTCGCGGTCGGGTACCACTCGAGGAGGAAGCTCGCGTTGCTGACCTCGGTGATCGAGTGGCCATTGCGATCGAGAAGCGTGACTCGTCCCGCGCTCCAGCCGCGGTCGAACACCTGCGAAGCGACAATGCCGCCGTCGAACGTATAGCCAACGGGGGCGGTGAATAGCAACTCGCCGGTGGACAGATCGTAGACGCGAACGCCATGGTCGTGCCCGTCCATGAAGTAGTCCTGCACGATCCTGGGCCTGACCGGGTCGCCGGGAACGGGCGTCGGATACGTCCGCCGCCAGATGGCGTCGATAGCGGAAACGGTCCCTCGCGTGACGACGGCGGTCATCCAGTCCGCGGTTCGGCCGGTTACCGAAACGACGCCGTCGTGCACCGCCACGTCCATGACCTCGAAGTCCGTCGCATGGTCTTCGAGTACCGAGCCCGTGGCAGCCTCGACGATCAACACCCGATTCGTGCCGTGGCAGGCGATCTTTCCGTCGAACACCTGCTCACGGCAGCCGAGGAGTTCGCCGACATCGGTCGTCCATCGCACCTGGCCGGTGTCCGGATCGATGCCGTGCATCCGCACTGGACCGACGGTTAACCCAGCACTTTCGCCCGGCGCAGCCCCGCCGGGCACCGCGGTTGCCGCGACGATCATCGTCCCGGTGTCCATCGGCGAGCCATAACCGTAGTAGCGACTCAGGGTCTGCGGCGCGGCCAGCAAAACCGCACCGGGCTCCTCGGACAAGTCGGCCGCGCGCAATGTCCACTGCGGCACCGGAGTGGAGTCGAGCCGGGGCGAAATCCGGAACCGGCCACCGGCAGCCGTGGATACCTCCTGCGGCCGTACCGGCGATCGGTTCACCCACACGACCACAGCGATACCCGCCACCACAGCCACGACCAGCACCGTGATCCAGATCCTCCGCTGATCGATGAGCCATTTTGCAGCGTTGTTCACTCGGAGGTCTCCTTCATGGATCCATCGGGACCAGGCACTGGACGGCCCGATCTGCAAGGTATCGGCTTGTCAAAGCTGAGAATTCAGACCGGACTGAGGCCGATGTGCCGGTTCAGCATGCGGCGTGGATCCGGGAAGACGCGTTGGGGCAGTGTCAGTGCGTATGCGGCGTCGACTGCTGTCCGTCGAACCAGCGCACTACGCCGGGATTCGCCGGATCCGGATACCACCCCGGTGTCATCGATTGCGCGGGGTGGCTCGGTCTGCGAGATCCGGACTGCACGATGAGCAGGACGAGCCCGACGCCCACTCCGACGACCACCAGTGCCACGATCAAGAGCAGCAGGAGCTCCGTGCGGCAAGTATTGAGAGGCCGCCGGTCCGGGCCGTGGCTGGAACCGCTTTCGCACCGGTCAGTAGGCTGTTACCCATGACGGCTGGAACCACGACCGAGCAGGATATCCGCGAGACGGTGCACGATGCCGCGCGCAAGGCTCGGGTCGCTTCGCGGGCGCTCGCACAGCTGACCACGGCGCAGAAGAACGAGGCGCTGCATGCGGCGGCCGACGCCTTACTAGCGGCGGCCGATACCGTGCTCGCCGCCAACGCCGAGGACATCGCGACCGCGCAGGCAGCGGGGACCGAGGAGTCACTGCTGGACCGGCTGCGGCTGACGAAGGCGCGCATCGACGGCATCGCGTCCGGGCTGCGCCAGGTGGCCGGCCTGCCCGATCCGGTCGGTGTGGTCGTGCGTGGGTCGACGTTGCCGAATGGGCTGGAGATCCGTCAGGTGCGGGTGCCGCTCGGCGTGGTGGGCATGGTCTACGAGGCCCGCCCGAATGTCACCGTCGACGCATTCGGCCTCACGCTCAAGTCCGGCAATGCGGCGCTGCTGCGCGGTTCCTCCTCGGCCGCGCACTCCAATGCTGCACTCGTCGCCGTGCTGCGGGAAGCCCTTGTCGCACTGGACATTCCGGCTGATGCGGTACAGCTGCTGCCCAGCCACGATCGCTCCAGCGTGACCCATCTGATCCAGGCCCGCGGCCTGGTCGACGTGGTCATCCCACGCGGCGGCGCGGGCCTGATCAATGCGGTGGTCCGCGATGCACGGGTGCCCACCATCGAGACCGGTACCGGCAACTGCCACGTCTACGTGCACGAAGCCGCCGATCTGGAGATGGCCGAGCAGATCCTGATCAACGCCAAAACCCGTCGTCCCAGCGTGTGCAATACCGCCGAGACGGTGCTCATCGATGACGCGATCGCCACCACCGCGGTGCCCCGGCTGATCGAGGCGCTGGAACGCAACGGCGTCACCGTGCACGGTGACCTGCCCGGACTGGTGCCCGCCAACGATCAGGATTGGGGCGAGGAGTACCTGACCCTCGATATCGCGCTCAAGGTCGTCAAGGATCTCGACGAGGCCGTCGAGCACATCAACACTTGGGGCACCGGCCACACCGAGGCCATCGTCACCGGTGAACTGGCCGCGGCCCGCGAATTCACCAACCGGGTCGATGCCGCCGCCGTCATGGTGAACGCGTCGACCGCCTTCACCGACGGTGAGCAGTTCGGCTTCGGGGCGGAGATCGGCATCTCCACCCAGAAGTTGCACGCCCGCGGTCCGATGGCGCTGCCGGAACTGACTTCGACCAAGTGGATCGTTTGGGGCGACGGCCAAATCCGGCCGGTCTAGATTTCGTTCGGTGTAAGAACCGCCGAGCGCTTGCTTCGGGCACTCCCGTAGCGTTAGGGGTGGGTTTCAATGGAAGGACGCTACGTGGGTACCGAAAGCGCAGTGCAGGAGCCGATCTTCACCTCGGTCGACGATGTGATCGAACGGCTGGCCACGACCGGGTACCTGGCCGATAAGGCGACGGCGACCTCGGTATTCCTGGCCGATCGGCTCGGCAAGCCGCTGCTGATCGAGGGCCCGGCCGGTGTCGGCAAGACCGAACTCGCCAGGGCGGTCGCGCAGACGGCGGATGCGGAGCTGGTGCGCCTGCAGTGCTACGAGGGCGTCGACGAGGCCCGCGCGCTGTACGAATGGAATCACGCCAAGCAGATTCTGCGGATCCAGGCCTCCAGCGAGAACGACTGGGAAGAGACCAAAGCCGACGTCTTCACCGAGGAATTCCTGCTGTCGCGCCCGCTGTTGACGGCGATCCGTCGCGCCGATCCGACCGTGCTGCTCATCGATGAGACCGATAAGGCCGATGTCGAGATCGAGGGTTTGCTGCTCGAGGTGCTCAGTGATTTCGCGGTCACGGTCCCGGAACTCGGCACGATTACCGCGAGCCGCAAGCCGTTCGTGGTGCTGACCTCCAATGCGACGCGCGAGCTCTCCGAAGCGCTCAAGCGCCGCTGCCTCTACCTGCACCTGGACTTCCCGGATGAGGAACTCGAGCGCCGCATCCTGGCCAGCCGGGTTCCGGAGCTGTCCGCCTCGGTCGCCGCCCAGTTGGTTCGGATCGTGCACGTGCTGCGCGGCATGCAGCTGAAGAAGCTGCCGAGCGTCGCGGAGTCGATCGACTGGGGACGCACCTTGCTCGCGCTGGGTCTGCAAGATCTCGACGACACGACCGTGCGCGCCACCCTCGGTGTCGTGCTCAAGCACCAAGCCGACCACCAACGTGCGCTGGCCGAGCTGAAGCTGGCCTGAGCCATGGCGGCCGGATCGCAGCCCACACTCGATGCGCCGCACGGGATTTCGGGACATCTCGTCGGTTTCGTCGAGGCATTGCGGGCGCGCGGCATCCCGGTCGGTCCCTCGGAGACGGTGGACGCGGGCCGTGTGATGTCCGTGCTGGATCTGATGGACCGTGACGTCGTGCGCGAAGGTCTGGCCTGTTCGCTACTGCGCCGCACCACTCATCGCAGCACCTTCGACGGCCTGTTCGACCTGTGGTTCCCGGCGGCCATCGGTGCGCGCAGCAGCACTCCGGATGATCTCGAACTTCCGCGCACGCCGTCCGGCGAGATCGATATTCCCGCGTTGCGCGGACTGCTCGCAGCCCTGCTGAGCAGGGAGGATTCGACGCAGCAGCAAGAAATGATCGCTGCGCAACTGGTCGAACAACTCGGGCAGTACGAATCCTCGCGCGGTCCGTCCTTCTCGGCGTACCGAACGTTGCGCGAGGTGCAGCCGGAAACGCTGCTGGCCAGGATCCTGCAGGGTTTGGCTGTCGGACCGGATACCAGCGAATTCGATGCCGAGGTCGCCCGTCGCACCGGTCGGCAGCGCATCGCCGGATTCCGCGCCATCGTGGAGGCAGAAACGCATAGGCGGGTGGCCGAGAATATCGGCAGGGAACGCGTCGCGAGCTATGCCGTCTCCCGGCAGGTCGAGGACGTCGACTTCTTGAGGGCCTCGGAAACCGAGCTCGCGGAGATGCGGCGCAGCACGCAGCGACTGGCCCGAATCCTGGCGTCCCGACTTGCCGTGCGGCGCAGGCACGCTCGTCGCGGTGAGATCGATCTGCGCAAGACACTGCGCAAATCCATGTCGACCGGCGGTGTGCCGATCGACCTTGTCAATCGCAAACCGCGACCGGGTCGCCCCGAACTGGTGCTGCTCTGCGATGTGTCCGGCTCAGTGGCCGGATTCAGCAACTTCACCCTCTTGCTCGTCAATTCGCTGCGCGAACAGTTCTCCCGGGTGCGGATATTCGCGTTCGTGGACCGGACCGATGAGGTGACTCGGTTCTTCGATCCGCACACCCAGCTGGACCAGTCCATGGCCCGCATCTTCACCGAGGGCAAGGTGGTCGGCCTGGACGGGCACTCCGACTACGGCCATGCGCTGTCGACCTTCGTCGAGCAGTGGCCCGATGCGGTGACCTCCCGCAGCTCGCTGCTGATCCTCGGCGATGCCCGCACCAATTACCGTGATCCGGATCTGAATACGCTGCACGAGCTGGTGCGCACCGCCAAGCACGCGCATTGGCTGAATCCGGAGAAGCAAAGCAACTGGGGCACAGGCGATTCCGCCGCCAACAGATACCGCGAAGTGATCGAGATGCACGAGTGCCGCTCGGCCAAACAGCTGACCGCGGTGGTGTCGCGGCTGCTACCGGTGTGACGCGATTGTGACCGAAGTCATTATCGGTCTGCGTTAACACCATCAGCATTCGTTAAGAGAACTATTGGCGCTGCGCACCAGGATTCGCTCCATGGTGAACAACGCGCCGGATGGGTCTGGCCGCAGCGGTAGTGGGGATTATTCGTTCCAGGTCGATCTGCGTGGAATCGTCGATCTGCTCTCGCATCACTTGTATTCGAGCCCCCGTGTCTACCTCCGTGAGCTACTGCAGAACGCGGTTGATGCCGTCACGGCGCGCAGGCAGCGTGATACATTGGCGCCCACCGCGATTCGGCTGCTCATCGACGAATCAGGTCTGCGGATAACAGATCACGGTATCGGTCTCACCGAGACGGATGTGCACCGTTTCCTCGCCACCATCGGGCAATCGTCCAAGCGAGACGATATCGAGGGCGCGCGTCGAGAGTTCCTCGGGCAGTTCGGCATCGGGCTGCTGGCGTGCTTCACCGTGGCCGAGACGATCCGTGTGGTCACCCGCTCGGCCCTCGACCCGGACGCCTCGCCCGTCGAATGGCTGGCCGCAGCCGATGGCACCTACTCGCTGCGTCAGCTCGATCCGGCAGTGCGGCAAGAGCCGGGAACTACGGTGCATCTCACACCGCGAGCCGGTGCGCAGGAGTGGTTCACACCTGGGCGGGTGCTGGACCTGGTCCGCGATTATGGATCGCTACTGCCCTACGAAGTGACGGTCGAGGCGAATGGTGCCGGACTGCGCGGCACCGATGGTCCACCGGTATGGCGGCGCAGCTACGCATCTGCGGCGCAGCGACGCGCGGCGCTGTTCGAATACGGCGAGCGCGTCCTCGGTTTCACCCCGCTTGATGTGATCGATCTCGATGCCGAATTAGCGGGGGTCAGCGGGATTGCCTTCGTGCTGTCGCAGCCGGGCAATCCCGCCGAAAGCAGTGCGCACCGGGTGTATCTCAAGGGCATGTTGCTCGGTGACGCCGTGCGCGGACTGCTGCCGGACTGGGCCTTCTTCGTGCGATGTGTCATCGACACCGACAGCCTGCGTCCGACCGCCTCGCGTGAGGGCCTCTACGAAGACGAACGCCTCGCCATCGTCCGCGACAGCCTCGGCGACCGAATCCGTGACTGGCTCACCGAAATCGCCGCCGAACAGCCCGAGCGGCTCGCCGCGTTCCTATCCGTGCACGCACTCGGCGTCAAGGCAATGGCGCGGCATTCACCGGACATGCTGCGGATCATGGTGCCGCACTTGCTGTTCGAGACGACCGACGGCCGGGTTCCACTGACCGAATTCGCGCGCAACCATCCGACCGTGCGGATGACGGCGACGGTGGAGGAATTCCGTCAGGTGGCAGCCACGGCTGCTGCGCAGGGCATCGGCGTCGTCAACGGCGGATATACCTACGATGCGGAACTCGTCGCGCTGCTGCCCACGATCCTGCCCGGAGTCACGGTGACCGAGCTGGACGCGGCTGCCGTCACCGCCGCCCTCGACCTGGTGGATCCGGCCGAGGAACTGGTACTGGCCCCGGTGCTCGCCGCCGCGCGCACCGCACTGGATCCGCTGTCCTGCGATGTGATTCTGCGTGCGTTCCATCCGGTTTCGGTGCCCGCACTGCATCTGGACAGTCGGGGCGCGCGCAATGAACGAGCACGCGTCGAGACCACCGTGGGCGCGGATGAGATCTGGACCGAAATCCTCGGCGCGCTGGAGGCGAGTGCGCCCCGAGCGCAACTGGTGTTGAACCACAACAGCCCGGTGGTCCGACGATTGAGCCGGATCGACGACCCCGCCTTCCTGCGAACCGCGGTCGAATCGCTCTACGGCCAAGCGTTATTGATGACACACCGACCGTTGCGACCGGCCGATACCGCGCTGCTCAGTCGCGCATTCGGCGAATTCCTCAGCTGGGCGACCCGACGTGCGGCGGGCGAGACCGCGGAGGAGGCCTGAAATGGAAACCTCCGAGATCCAATCGGCCCTGGCGCAGAGCCGTTCGCTGCCGCACGGACGTGGCCGCACCGAACGCCTGGAAACGCTTGCCGCCGCGGCGAAGTCGGGTCCGGACCGGGCACTGGAGGGGAGTGTCCTGTTGGAACTGGCCCAGGCGTATGCCTATGCGGGCGAACGCGATCTGGCGCCGGTCGCCTACGGCAGGTTGCTGCGGATCTATGACGACTTCCCGGCCGAGCTCGGTCCGCTTGCGCATTCGGTGCACTGGTATCTGAAATGGCTGACCTGGGGGCTGATCGAGAACCCCGCGGTGCCGTTGCAGACTACCTACCGCTGGCTCGACGAGCTCGAAAGTCGTTATCGGCAGCGGGGATACAGTGTGCGCCCGGTGCTCGCATTGCGCTCGGACCTGGCGCGGGAACTGGGTCAGCACGATATGGCCGCCGAACTGCTGGACGCGGCGTGTGCCGCAGCACGGGACAGCATGTCCGATTGCGATGCCTGCGAACGCAACCAATGGGGTGCGAACTACGCGCAGGCCGGTGACGATGAGTCCGCGCTGGAGAGCTGGCGTCCGGTCATCGACGGTGCGCGCAGCTGTGCCGAGGAGCCGCATCGGGTGCTCGGGCAGGCGTTGCTGCCGATGCTGCGCACCGGGCGCACCGTCGAGGCGCGCAGTGCGCATTTGACGGGTTATCCGCTAGTGCGCCACCTTCCGGATTTGCGGCGTTCGGTCGGCGAGCACATCGAGTTCTGCGCGTTGACCGGAAACGAGGCGCGTGGTCTGGAGATGCTGGCCGAACACGCGGCGTGGCTGACCGATCCCGGCGCGGACGTCGCCATTCGGCTGGCCTTCATATCGGGAGTGTGCGTGCTGTTGCGGCGGCTGAGCGAGTTGGATCTCGGTGCACTCGCAGTCGGGGCGGGGACGGTGGATTCGGTACGCACCGAGTTGAGCGTCGAAATCGGCGAGCTGACCGCGAAGTATGACGCGCGTAATGGTAATACGGTGGTCAGCGATCGGGTCGCGGCACGGCTCGCGCAAGGACCGCTGGTTGGCCATCTTCCGCTCGGTATGCGAAATACCTTGCCGCGCAAGGTTGCCGCCGTGGCCCCCGCGACTTCCGCCACGGTCGACGAACAAGCCGAGGACGCACTGCAGCTGGCCGAACTGGCCGCGGTACGCCTCGTCGACTACCCGAAGGATGCCGAACAGTATCTGCGCCGGGCGCTTTCGATCGGCGCGACCGCGCTGCCCGCCGAACACCTCGCCCGCCTGAGTTCCCAGCTCGTGATGGTGCTCTCCGGACAGCCGGGCCGCGAATACGAACTGGCCGATGCCGCGCTCACCGCCGCCGCACGCTGGGAACCGATCTCGACCGCGGATGCGATACACCTCACCTTCGTCGCCGCGCGCGCCTGCCACCGGGCCGGACGGCACGGGGAGGCGGCCGCCCTGTTCGAACAGCCACTGGCCAGTGGAGAGCAGCCGTACCCGCCCGCCGAAATGGCGATAGTGCGCAGGCAATGCGGCGAATCCCTGCGCAAGCTGAACCGATTTCGTGATGCGGCAAAGCAATTCGTCGAGGCGGCCCGTCTCGTGCACAACGATCCTGACCGCGTCGAACTCGAAGCCGAGCTCGCCTGGTCGGCGGCCGCGGTCTTGGACTACTGCGGCGAAGACGAACAAGCGGTCGTGGCCTTTCTCCGCGCCGCCCACCTCTGGGGCGCCCTCGACCGCATCGGCCCCCGGGCCAAATGTCTACGCTCCGCGGCCTGGCTACAGCTCTACGGCGCCGGTATGGAATCCGACCGTCCATGGCTCACGACCATGCGCGACCTGCTCAGGGAACTGGAGAGCCTGGCCGAAACGTCCCCATCACCCGAGCTGACCACCGAACTCCTCAACACCCGCACCCAACTCGCCGACATGCAGCGCGACGAGGACCGCTGATCACCTGGCGACCAGCCCACCGAGCAGTGCCTCGACCTGGTCGAAAGCGATGGCACCAGCGAGCGGATTCGAGTAGCTGCGAGTCGAGACGATCAACCCGTCACGCACCCGGGAGACGTTGATGATCAGCAGGTCGAACCGCTTGCCGGTGGCCAACACGGTTCCGTTGATCCGATACTCGGCGATGACGACCTCAGGGTCGGCCGTCTCGTGAATGCGGACGTCGTCGACGGAATCGAAGCGCTGAATCCGAGCACCCTCCACCAGATGAGCGCGAAACGCCTCGCGCCCGACCTCGGGATGCTCGGCACCCGGCGGCAGAAACGGCAATTCGAACACCGCATCGTCGGCATACACATCGGCCATCTCCGGCGTCGGGCCGTCAGCGGTCAAGGAAAGCAGGCGTTCAATGGTCTCACGAGGGGTGGTGGACATGGCATACTCCTATTCGACAATTAACCGGGGTTATCACCCCGGTTAATATACGGGGCGGCCGCCCCGGTTGTCTCGCGATCGCAGCGGTTGCTGTTTGCCGCAACGGAATTCGCGACCCACAGCGGTTAGCAACGTTGATCTGCGATTGCCTCCGACCTACGCGGCACGCACCGGAATGACCCTGCTGGCTCGGGCTCGCCGACGTTTGCGGATGATAAGAAAACTGTTAGGTGGCATGGGCATTGTTGCGGGGGACACCGAGATCGGCTCGGTGCGACGTCGATTCGGAGCTCCGGATGAAGAAGACCGCCGCTGTTATCGGTGCGCTGGCCAGCGCCGCAGTACTCACGGCCTGCGGGCCGGACGACTCTCCGACGACCGGGGGCGGATCGTCGGTGCCCGCGACCTCGGCCGCGGCGGGAGCGTCGACGACCGTCGCCGGATCGCCTCGAGCCGAAACCTTCACCGCGACAACACTTCATCTCGAGGGCACGGGCTACAAGATCGACGTGCCTCAGGTGAGAGGTGGAAAGGCCAATGCCAGAGCCGAATTCAATGAGGCGATGCGGGCCGGTGCACAGGAATGGATCGATCGGATAAACCGGCCGGGCGATTCGGTCACCGGCGGTGACAGTCAGGTCCTCCGCATCGGTTCGCAGGTGCTCAGCGGGCATCTGGTTGTCGTTATGTACTCCGAAGGCGCCGCGCACCCGAACAGCTTCGACGCCGCGCACGTCACCAATATCGATACCGGCAAGGCCATCACCCTGCCCGATCTGTTCACCGACCTGCAACAGGGCCTGAACACGCTCTCGACTCAGGCCGAGGCCCAGGTACAGCAGAACCCGAGGGCGACCGGCTATAGCAACAGCCTGCTCACTCCGGTCGCCGAGCATTTCCAGACCTGGGTGGCCACGCCCGAGGGCATGCGGATCTATCTCGGTGAAATTGCTTCGCACGCCGCGGGCAATATCGATGTCATCGTGCCGTGGTCCGCGCTGGACGGCGTGCTGAAGCCGGGGATGCGCGCGATCCTCAGCAGCTGATGAACCTGCCATAGCTTGCGGTGGTAGCTTCTCGGGCACGAACGCGAGCTATTCGGGGAGGCGTAATGAGGAAGACCGCTGCCGCTGTCCTGGTCAGCGTCCTGTTCGCCGTACTCACGGCGTGTGGGTCCGCCGACCGGGCCGAGGCACCAGCGGCACCGGCCTTCACCGCGACCTCGATTCGACTCGAGGGGACCTGGTACTCCTTCGACCTGCCGCAGGTCGACGGCGGAACCGACGATGCGCGCACCGACTTCAACGAAGGCTTGCGCGCCGAGGTGGAGCCGTTCCTGCGGGATGCGGCGCAGACCCGGAAGGTGAGCGGATTCCACAGCGAGGTCGCCCATATCGGGCGCCATGTGCTCAGCGGTGTGCTGGGCATCGAGGTCGACGACGGCTATCTGCATCCGACCACCTTCAAACGCACGCATGTGACCGATATCGACACCGGCAAGGCGCTCACCCTGCCGGAACTGTTCACCGATGTGCCGAAAGCCCTCGATCGGCTCTCGGCACAGGCCGAGGTGCAGATCCCGAAGACCCGCGTCGGCACGAACCCCTACGACAAGCAGCGCATCGCACCGGCGGTGGAGAACTTCAAGGACTGGCTGGCCATGCCCGATGGTCTGCGCGTCTACCTCGGGGAGATCGCCTCGCATGCGGTGGGCTATATCGACATCACGATCCCATGGTCTGAACTGGACGCAGTGCTGAAGCCGGATCTGCGGGCAGTCGTCAGCAGTTGACCGTCCGGCCCCGGCTCGGACCGAACCGACCGGTTAAGCTCGGCTCTCATGCAGGAGAACGGGCGCCGTCGACGCAAGCTGGGGGTGATGGGTGGCACCTTCGACCCCATCCACCACGGCCACCTCGTCGCCGCCAGCGAGGTCGCGAACCGATTCGAACTGGACGAGGTGATCTTCGTCCCAACCGGACAGCCGTGGCAGAAGGCCGACAGGCAGGTCAGCCCGGCCGAGGATCGCTACCTCATGACCGTGATCGCGACCGCTTCCAACCCCCGATTCTCGGTCAGCCGGGCCGATATCGACCGGGGCAAGGTCACCTATACCGTCGACACCCTGCGCGAGATGCGCACCAAGCATCCCGAAGCCGAGCTGTACTTCATCACCGGAGCTGACGCGCTCGCCAACATCCTGACGTGGCAGGATTGGGCGGAGTTGTTCGAACTGGCGAAATTCGTCGGGGTGAGCCGACCGGGGTATGAGCTGAACATCGATCATCTCGAGGAGCATCTACGTGACCTACCGGTCGATGCGGTGACCATGATCGAGATCCCGGCGTTGGCGATCTCATCGAGTGAATGCCGTCGCCGCGCCGCCGAGAATCGGCCGGTGTGGTACCTCGTGCCCGACGGCGTCGTGCAGTACATATCGAAGCGGCATTTATATGTGCCCGTAGGAGTGGAAGGTAGATAATTGAGCGCATCTGTCGAGTCGGTGGAGATGGCGCAGGTCGCCGCGCGCGCGGCGGACGAGAAGCTGGCCACCGATGTCGTGGTGCTCGACGTGTCCGAACAGTTGGTGATTACCGACTGCTTCGTGATCGCCTCCGCGCCGAACGAGCGTCAGGTCAATGCCATCGTCGATAATGTCGAGGAGAAGCTGCGCGCGGCCGGGCATAAGCCGGTCCGGCGCGAGGGCACCCGCGAGGGTCGGTGGGCGCTACTGGATTACGTCGACGTCGTCGTGCACATCCAACACAATGACGAACGCAATTTCTATGCGCTGGAACGGCTCTGGAAGGATTGTCCGGTGGTTCCGGTGGACGGGCTCGCGGCCGGGACCGAGGTGTTCAAGCACACCGAGTCCGAGGGTGTGGCGGTGCGTGGTGAAGCGGGGGAAGAACGCGAGTGAGTAAGTATGCCGGCGTCCGCACGCTGATCCTGCTGCGGCACGGGCAGACCGAATGGAATGCTGCCGACCGGATGCAGGGGCAGATCGACACCGATCTCACCGAGCTGGGTCGTCGTCAGGCGAAAGAGGCCGCGCGCGAACTGGTTTCGCGCAATGCGATCGCCATCGTCTCCTCCGATCTGCGGCGCGCCTTCGATACCGCTTCGGCACTGGCCGACCACACCGATCTTCCGGTGGTTCCGGATCCGCGGCTGCGTGAGACCAACCTCGGCGACTGGGAGGGGTTGACCCACCTGGAGGTCGACGCCGACTACCCGGGCGCGCGGGTGGCCTGGCGCTTGGACGCGGCCTACACCCCGCCCGGCGGTGAGAGCAAACTCGAGGTGGGCGCACGGTCACTACCGGTTGTTCGGGAATTGTTCGCCGAGCGGCAGGATTGGCCGGGCCGGACTATCATCCTGGTGGCGCACGGCGGGCTGATCGCCGCCCTCACGGCCGCGCTGCTCGACCTGCCGCCGCAGAACTGGCCTGCCCTGGGGGGTTTGGCCAATACCAGCTGGGTGCAGCTGAGCAGTCACGGTCCGAGCATCGATCAGCCCGGTTGGCGCCTGGATGTGTGGAACGCAGCGGCGAAGGTGGCCCCGGATGTCCTCTGAAGAACCGGTTCGTCAGGTACCGGATGAATTGTTCCGTCGGGTTTCGGCGAAACCCGAACGGGCGATCCCGGACGCGCTATTCGGACCTCCCCCGGTGCAGAACGGCGAGGCGCGGGAACCGGCCGAGTCCGACAGCGACGAATCGGTCGCCGCCGACTCCGGGGAAGGTAACGAGGAGCCCGCCGCATCCGCGCCCGAATTCACAACTGGTGCGGAGCCGGCCGAACCTGCGAGTGAACCACCGGAAGGTGTTGCGGCAGTTTCCGATACGGATATCGTGGCCTCGGTCACCGACGAGGCGTTGACCGACGCTGCTCCCACCGACGAGTCCCTAGCTCCCGCAGCGGAATCCGCGCCCGAGGTCATGGCCGCGGTTTCGACAAGCGGTGACGAGTCCACAGTGGATTCGGGTGTCGACGATCCCGAATCGGTATCCGCGCTCGAAACGATTATCGGCGACGAGGTTTCGGCCGGTGCGGCCGAACCGGCCTCGACCGATGAATCGGATCGCCCGGTGCTGCTGGTGATCGCGGACTCGCTGTCCTATTTCGGTCCCAAGGGCGGCCTGCCCGCGGACCATCCGAAAATCTGGCCGAACCTGGTCGGCGCCGAACTCGATTGGGATGTCGAGCTGATCGGGCGGATCGGCTGGACCTGCCGCGACGCCTACTGGGCGTTGATCGGCGATCCCCGGGTCTGGGCCGCGGTGCCGCGCGCGGGTGCGGTCGTCTTCGCCGTCGGCGGCATGGACACCCTGCCGTCGCCGCTGCCGACCGCGCTGCGCGAGTTGATCCGCTATGTGCGCCCGCCGGTGCTGCGTCGCGGGGTCCGCGGCACCTACAACTGGCTGCAGCCCAAGCTGTCGAAACTCGGTCGCCCGGTGGCATTGCCGCCGAAGGTGAGCGTGGACTACCTGGAGCAGTCGCGCGAGGCCCTGGCCCAGCTGCGTCCGGATCTGCCGGTCGTGGCGGTGCTGCCGTCAGTGCACAACTGTGCCGCCTACGGGCATGTGCACAGTGGCCGGGAGCGTGCCGTCAAGGCGCTGCGAGCATGGTCGGCCAAGACCTCCGTCCCGCTGGTCGATCTCGGTGAAGCGGTGCGCGAGGACGTCTTCTCCGGCGATGCGAATCCCGATGGCATCCACTGGGGCTGGGCCGGACATACCGCGGTGGCGAACGCGATGGTGAAGACCTTGCAGGAGGTTCGGTAGTCCGTGGCCGTTGTGGTGGTCACCGATTCGTCCGCCAGCCTCCCTGCTGAACTCGTCGGTGAGTTGGACATTGCCGTTGTCCCGCTGCATGTTCTGGTCGGCGACCGTGCCATCCGCGAAGGCGTCGACGCCATCGATATCGACTACGGCTCGGATACCGTGACGACCTCGGCGGCCTCACCCGGTGAGCTGCGCGCGGTCTACGAGCAGGCACTGGAGCGCAGCAACGGGGACGGTGTTGTCGCGGTACATCTTTCGCGCCAACTCTCCGGTACCTGGGAAGCGGGACGGCAGGCGGTCCGCGATATGGACGCCGCCGATCAGATACGGCTGGTCGATTCACTCGGCGCTGGTCTGGCTACCGGTCTGCCGGTGCTCGCCGCCGCCCGCCGCGCGCGCAGTGGCGCGACATTGAATATCGTCTACGACACCGCCGTCGCCGCGGCCAGCCGATCACGCACCTTCGTTCTGGTGAACCGCACCGAACAATTGCGCCGCGGCGGTCGATTGAGTAGCGCCGCAGCATTTTTCGGCAGCGAACTGGTCAGCAAACCGCTGCTGCAGATCGTCGAGGGCCGTTTGGAACTGCGCGAAAAGGTGCGTACTCGCTCCAAGGCCTACGCCAAACTCGTTGCGGCTGCGGTTGATGCGGCGGGTGACGATGGCGCCGCCGTCGCCGTACAACACCTGGGTGCCGAGGACGCCGCGAATACCGTCGCCAGCCAACTGCGCGAGCTACTGCCCGGTATCCGTGAACTGATTGTCGCGGAATTCGGGCCGACGCTGGGCGTTCACCTCGGCGTCGGTGCGGTCGGTGTGTTGGTCGTCCCGGGTGGCTGCGCCTGATCGGCTACGGTCCAGCACTCGCGGACGTGCCGCATGTCCGGTCGAATGGCGTGGTGGGCGTAATAATTTCTGCGTGATCGCAACCCCTTCGGTCGGCACCGTAGGTGACTAACGTCGCGGCATGACGAGTTCCGTAACTCCGATCATTCCGCCGCTGACCGTCGAATCGGTCGAGTGGGAGCATCCGGACGTGGTGATCCTGCGCGATGAGATGGCCGCCGAGGCTCTGAACTGATCGCCGATGCCACGATCCGCAATGTGCGGCGGCGCCGCCCGGCGACACCGCCCGACCCGACCCCGGCAGCGGGATAACATCAAGTGCCGCAAGGGCGCTCGGCGATATCGAGTGGGATGGCGCAGCTTCGATATCGAGGCGATGCACGGAAGCTACGGTGAGGATGTGGGCGACGAATGTCCGATCTGCGATAAGCATCGAGGGATCGGCGCGCTGGTCGGCCCGGTGATCTACGCGGACGACCTGGTGTTGGTGACGCATCGGCCGCTCACCGAGGGCATGCCGGTGCCGGGCTACCTCTTCGTGGAGACCCGGCGGCACGCACCGACGTTATCGACCTTGACCGACGCCGAGGCGCGGGCGGTTGGCTGGGCCGCTCGGCGCGCCGCGCACGCGTTATATGTCGAGCTGGCACCGGAATTCGTATTCTCCGCGATCACCGGACTGAGCGTCGCGCACTTCCACCAGCATGTATTCGCTCGCCCGCACGGCACCCCCGCCTCGGTGCCGTGGACGAACGCCGATGCGTGGCCGGACGCGCCACGCGTCGATGCGTGCGCACTCGGTGAACTATGCGATCGCTTGGCGATCCACTTCGTCACCGAGCACTGAGGGTCACAGCTCGATGCTGTGCGCGCCGATGAGTTCGGTTATGCGGGAAAGCAATTCGTCGGCAGGCAGCGGACCGAAGCGCTGTCCGTCCCGAAGCCGCACCGCGACAAGGTCATTCGCGACCTCATTCGGACCTATCACAATTTGGTAGGGGACCAGGCGAGCTTCGCGAATGCGCGCGCCGAGACTGCCCTGATCGGCGGTTTCGGCGCGCAGTCCTAGCCCGAGACAGCGTTCGACGAGCGCTTCGGCGGGCGCCGCCTCGGCCGCCGAAATCGGCAGGACAATCACCTGGGTCGGGGCCAGCCAAGCCGGGAACGCACCGCCGTGCACCTCGATCAGGTGCGCGACGGCCCGCTCGACGCTGCCGATAATGCTGCGGTGCACCATGACCGGGCGGTGTTCGGCGCCGTCCGCACCGATGTAGTGCAGGTCGAATTGCTCCGGTTGGTGGAAGTCGACCTGCACGGTGGAGAGGGTGAATTCGCGGCCGGCGCTGTCGGTGAACTGGATATCGATCTTGGGACCATAGAACGCGGCCTCGCCCTCGGCTGCTTCATACGGCAGGCCGGAGCGGTCGAGAACGTCGGTGAGCATGGCAATCGATTGCTGCCAGAGTTCCGGGGCCGCAACGTATTTCCCGCCCGGACCGGGCAAGGACAGCCGGCATCGAGTGGGGCGGATGCCCATGGCCGCGTGCGCCGATCGGATCAGGTCCAGCGCGCCCGCGACCTCGTCGGCGACCTGATCTACGGTGCAGAAGATGTGTGCGTCATTGAGCTGGATCGCGCGGACCCGGGTCAGTCCGCCGAGTACGCCGGAGAGTTCGGATCGATACATCCCGCCCAATTCGGCCATCCGCAAAGGTAATTCGCGATAGCTGTGCGAGCGGGAACGGAACATCACCGCGTGATGCGGGCACAGGCTCGGGCGCAGCACCACCTGTTCGCCGCTCAACTCCATCGGCGGGAACATGTCGTCGCGGTAATGCGACCAGTGCCCGGATATTTCGTAGAGCTCCCGCTTTCCGAGTGCCGGTGAGTACACGTGCCGGTACCCGGCCCGACGTTCCGCGGTACGGATGAATTCCTCGAGTGCGTGGCGCACAGTGGCGCCGTCGGGCAGCCAGTACGGCAGGCCGGATCCGATCAGTGGGTCGGTATCGAACAGGCCGAGTTCGCGGCCGAGTTTGCGGTGGTCGTGCACGGGGTCTCCTCGCGGACAGCGGGCGAGTGACCACAAGACGAAGCCCCGGGCACTCGCCCGGGGCTTTCGATCAGGACAACGATCAGCGCGCCGGGACAGTCTCCGGCGTCGTCGTCACAGCAGCGCGCTTCATATGCGCCACGGTAGCAGAACGGTCATGGCGCTGGCACATCAATTATTCCTGCGTTGTGCAAGGAGATTCACACCTGCTCGGCGAGGAAGTTCTCCCAGGTGAGCTTGCCGACGGTCGCACCATCGAGGGTCAGATTCTCCTTCCCGCGATACGCGCGCCCGACCTTGCCCGGCACCGGAACCGGTAGGAACAACCGCCGCTTACCCTCGGCCTTCAGGTAGCCGCGGATCAGCTCGGCCATCGTGTACACCGTCGGCCCGACCAGATCGGGTACCCGCCCGGCCGGTGCGCCGCGCGTCAGCTCCACGAGCCGGGCGGCCACCTCCCGCGAATCGACCGGCTGCCACAGCACCGCGCCGGGCGCGGGGACGACCGGGCTCTTCGCCATGGCTTGTGCGGTCTTCAGGGCGAGGTCGTCGAACTGGGCCGCGCGCAGGATGGTGTACGGGACGCCCGATTCGATAATGGCCTGTTCGGCCGCGAACTTGGCTCGGAAGTAACCGATCGGCAGCTTTTCGGCGCCGACCACGCCGATGTAGACGATGTGCTGCACACCGGCCTTGGCGGCGGCGTCGACCAGGTGCCGGGTCGCGATGTCGTCGCCCTTGGGGCCGCCAGCGAGGTGCAGGATGATCTCCGCGCCGTCGACCGCGGCCTCGACGCCGGTGCCGGCAAGCAGATCTCCGGTCACGAATTCGATGCCGTCGGTCGATTCGTGGGCATTGCGGCTGAGCATCCGGATCTTGAAACCGGCTTCTACCAGCAGCGGTGTGACGTGGCGGCCCAGAGTGCCGGTGCCGCCGGTCAGCAGGATGGTCGTCATGGTTCCTCCAGGGTTCGCATGTGCTGGTCGTTACCGGGATGACGACGCAGGCGGGCCCGGTGTGACAAAGCCGGAATTGTCCGCGCGCACCTCTAAGATTCGCGGGTGACCGGATACGACCACGATGCCTTCGACCACCTCGACACCTCGACCCTGCCGCCGCGTCAGCAGCGGATCCTCGCCACGATCCGGGACTGGGTGCTGCGGTACGGGTACGCGCCGAATACCAGGGAGATCGGCGATGCTGTCGGCCTGCGGTCCTCGTCCTCGGTCTCCAAGCATCTGAAGTCCTTGGAGGACAGGGGGTTTCTGCGCCGCAGCGAGACCATGTCACGGCCGATCGATGTGCGGATGTTCCTGCAGGCGTCGGTGGTTGCGGAGCAGGCCGATGATTCGGTCGCGGTTCCGGTCGTCGGTGATATCGCTGCGGGCACGCCCATCCTCGCCGAGGAACACGCCGACGACGTGATGACGCTGCCGCGCGAACTCGTCGGTCGCGGAACGGTTTTCGGGCTGCGCGTGCGCGGCGATTCCATGATCGATGCGGCGATCTGCGACGGCGATCTGGTGGTCATCCGCAAACAGTACGAGGCGCATTCCGGTGACATCGTCGCCGCGATGATCGATGGGGAGGCGACGGTGAAGGTGTATCGGCGTCGCAACGGGCATGTCTATCTGGAACCGCGCAATCCGGCCTACGACGTGATCGACGGTGATGAGGCGGTGGTGCTCGGGAAGGTCGTGTCGGTGATGCGCCGCGTGTGAGCCCGGAAATTCCGTTGCCCGGGCTAATGACCAGCTGTAGCGTTCCTTCGGTTTGTCCACCGATCGATCGAAGGAGTCGATGCCGTCATGAAAGCCGTCACCGAACGCGACATCAGGTCGTCGTTCATCAACTGTTCCAAGACGACCGCCAAGAAGTTGCCGGTGCCCCGGGACCTGGACAAGCGACCGTGGGATGACCTGGACTTCCTGGGCTGGAGCGATCCATCACTGCCCGGTCGCGGCTATCTCGTTGTGCCGCGCGACGATCGCATCCTCGGCATCGCGCTGCGCTACGAAACCGGTGGATCCGGCCGTACCCAAATGTGCGCGATCTGCCTGACCTCGCATACCGGTCGCGGCGTCTCGCTGATGACCGCGCACAAGGCGGGCGAATCCGGACGCCGGGGCAACTCGATCGGTACCTATATGTGCACCGATCTGGCGTGTTCGCTGTACGCGCGCGGTAAACGAACGCCCGCGCTCGGCAATCGGTACCGGGAAGATCTGATCACCGAGGAGACCAAGATCGAGCGAGTCCGGGACAACATGAACGCCTTCGTCACCAGGCTGTTCACCTAGATCCGTCGATTCGGTCCCAGCAATGAAATGGAGGTAGATGCCATGTGCCGACACTCAACAGAACTCTGGATGCTCAGGATTCCTCTCCGGTTGAGCAGGCCCGGAATCGGTCCGGACCCGCTCATCCGGAGAGGAATCGTTCGATAACCCTCGCCTGCCAGACCAGTCGGTATCATTCAGCTAATTGTCAGCAGCGTTCGAGTTCGCAAGGGGACCGGCGATGGCGACGAGGCGGGTGTGACGAGGCTGCCGCACTATGCGGCGATGCTGGCGCTGGCGGGTGCTCTCCCCGGCGACGGTGACCGCTGGGGCTACGAGGTCAAATTCGATGGCATTCGCGCCATCGGGTACGTCGATAACGACCTGCGGCTGATTTCGCGCAACGATAAGGACATCTCCGCGGCCTGGCCGGAACTCGCGGATATCGCACCCGGGAATCCGAGATTCGTCGTCGACGGCGAGGTCGTCACCTTCGCCGCCGACGGCCGGACCTCCTTCGAAGCACTGCAGCCACGCATGCACCAGCGCAATCCCGCCATGATCCGCGCGTTGCGGAAGTCCATTCCCGCGACGTACCTGATCTTCGACCTGCTCCACATCGGCGACCGATCCCTGATCGACCTGCCCTATCAGCAGCGTCGCCAACTGTTGGAACAACTCGGCCTACGCGGCCCGCATTGGCAGGTTCCACCGCGCTTACACGGCACCGGCGCAGATGTACTCGCCGAATCGAAACACCTTGGCCTCGAAGGCATTCTCTGCAAACGCCTCGACAGTCCCTACCTCCCCGGCCGGCGCAGCCCATTGTGGACCAAGGTCAAAAATATGCGCGACCAGGAGGTCATCATCGTCGGCTGGCGACCGGGAACCGGCAGACGCGCACGGACCATCGGCTCCCTCCTGATGGCAGTGCACGACGACTCCGGAAACCTCGTCTACATCGGCAACGTCGGCACCGGCTTCACGCAATCCGCCCTCGCCGACCTCCAATCCGAACTCCAACACCTACAACGCAATAGCCCCACCGTAACCGCCGACGTGCCCGACGCTATCTGGACAACCCCAACCCTCGTCGGCGAAGTGACTTTCACCGAATGGACCAGCGACGGCCGCCTCCGCCATCCCTCCTGGCGCGGCCTGCGTCCCGACAAATCCCCGACGGAAGTGAAGGCGCCATTATCGGATTAGACGCGTGGGCTCGACAGCGTGCGGACCGTCGACACAGTGCTCTACGGGGCGATCCGCCCCGATAGCGAACAGGAGGCAAGCTCATGAAGATCGCAGTCATCGGCACCGGACTCATCGGCTCCCAGGTGGTGGAGAAGCTCACCGCGGCGGGACACGATGCGACCGGGCACTCGCGCTCGACCGGCATCGATCTCCTCACCGGCGACGGACTCGACCAGGCGCTGCGCGGTGCCGAGGTGGTCGTCGACGTGGCCAACTCGCCGACCTTCGACGAGGCCTCGCTCGACTTCTTCCGCACCTCGGTGCCCCACCTCTTGGCCGCCGCGCAGGCGGCGGGCGTGCGCCACATCGTGACGCTCTCGATCGTCGGCGTCGACCAGGTGCCCGACCTCGTCTACTACCGGGCCAAGACACTGCAGCAGGACCTGGTCGAGGCCGGACCGATCCCGTACTCGATCGTCCGCGCGACTCAGTTCATGGAATTCGTTGTGGCGGCGCTGGACTGGACAACCGACGGTGATGTCGTGCGGCTGCCGTCCACCCCGATTCAGCCCATCAGCTCCGCCGAGGTCGCTGCCGCCGTCGCCGAGGTCGCCGCAGGCGCTCCGCTGCGAGGCATCCGCAATATCGGCGGCCCCGAAGTCTTCCGACTCGACGAACTGGGCCGAATCGCACTGGAGATCACCGGCGACAACCGCCGCGTCATTACCGACGAGACCGCCGGCCTATTCGCAGCCGTCAAAGGAGATGTGCTCACGGCGCCCAAAGGCACCCACCTCGCTACCACCCACTTCCGGGACTGGCTGCGGTCACGCTGACCAGGTGAACTCTTCGGAGGCAGTCGAGTCCGCAGCGTAGGTCCCGCCTCGACGAGGATCGGCTCATGCGAACCGTCTATGTCATCGCCCATCCGGAGTCGACACACCATGTCGAGGGCCTAGTGGGCGGGTGGTATGACTCGCAGCTCACGTCTGCGGGTTTGCGCGCTGCGGATGCCATCGCCGATGCGCTTCGGGCGAGGATTGCAATGCAGGTCGACGTGGAGTTGTTCGCATCGGATCTGCGACGTGCTGCGCGTACCGCGACCGTGATCGGCAACGTTCTGCAGGTACCGCCGGTTCTCGATCCGAGATTGCGCGAGAAGTCCTATGGCGAGGCCGAGGGCAAGCCCCGGGAGTGGCTGGATCGGAGATTCGTGCGGCCGCCGGTGCTCGGGGAGCGAATGCGCCACGATGAAGGCATATCGGGATCGGAGACCATTGCCGCATTCGCACAGCGGGTCTACGCGGCGATGGATGCGATTCGGCAGCGCGACTGCGATCATCAGATCGTGGTGCCCCACGGTGGCGCAATCACTTTCGTGGTTGCGGCGTGGACTATGTTGCCGATCGAAGCACTCGGTTACGCCCGGTTTCACGCTGCTCCGGGAAGTATTACCGAGTTGCGTGAGGATGACTACTTTCACAACCGCCAGGTCGTCAGGCTTGGTGACACTCGCCACCTCAGCCGAGAGCGCTTGTGATGACGGTGGTTACGACTTTGCGGGTGGCTTCGGGGGTGGGTGGGGCGGTGGTTCGGTCGGCGAAGAGGAGGTGGGCGCTGCCGATGAGGGTCAGGGCGAGGGTGTGGGTGTCGGCTTCGGGGGTTATGCGGCCCAGGGCCTGTTCGGCGGTGAGGTAGGTGGCGAGCATCGTGGTTGCTTCGGTGAGTACCGGGACGCCGGAGGGGCGGACGGGGCGCAGGCGGGCGCGGAGTTCGTCTCGGAAGGTGACGAGGCTGACTATGGCTACCGCGACCGATTCGAAGACGGTGGTCAGGGCTTCGGTGAGATTGTCGGTGACCGTGCGGGTGCCTGCGGATTCGCGCAGGGCGGCGGACTGCTGATCGATTCGGCCGATGCGGTCGAGGACGAGTTCGGCGAGGAACGCGTCGAAGTCGGCGAAGTGCCGGTGCAGGACGCCCTTGGCGCAGCCTGCCTCGGTGGTGACCGCGCGGCTGTTCAGCGCATTCGGACCGTCTCGCAACAGGATTCGCTCGGCGGCAGCGAATAGCTGCTCGCGCGGATCGCGCATGGCCACCCCTGTCGGCACGGTATCTCCTTTTCTCGGGCGCACCCCGTTGGCAAGTGGGCGCGCGCCCACTATGGTGGGCGCATGCCCACTCTACCTCCGGAGCGCACCGCCTCCGACCAACGCGAATCCCATCGAGCCCGTGAGCTGGCCGAATCGTTCGGCTCGGATCCGCAACGCTACGACCGGGCCCGACCCAGCTATCCGGCTGCCATGGTGGATGCGATCGTCGCCGCCAGCCCGGGCCTCGAGATCGTCGATGTCGGCATCGGTACCGGCATAGCGGCTCGGCAGTTCCGGGCCGCCGGTTGTCGCGTCCTTGGTGTGGAGGTCGATGCGCGGATGGCTGAGTGGGCGCGCAAGCACGGCTTCGAGGTCGAAGTGTCGGCCTTCGAATCCTGGGACCCCGCTGGCCGAACCTTCGACGCCGTCATCTCCGGCCAGAGCTGGCACTGGGTGCACCCTCTCGCGGGTGCCGCAAAGGCCGCCGAAGTGCTGCGACCCGGTGGACGGCTGGCCGTGTTCTGGAATTCGGGCCAGCCGCCAACAGAGTTGGCCCAAGGCTTCGCCGCGGTCTATCAACGGGTCGTGCCCGACTCGCTTGCTGCTCGTTGGGCAGCGGGGGCGACGACGGCGTCTTCGTCGCCGTCGATCAAGGCGAGCGAGGGGATTCAGGCGGCGGATGGCTTCGGTGATCCCGAGCAGTGGACGTTCGATTGGGAGCGGACCTACACCCGGGACGAGTGGCTGGATCAACTGCCCACGACCGGCGGTCATGCTCAATTCTCTTCTGCCACACAGGAAGAGGTGCTGGCAGGCGTCGGGGCCGCCATCGACGCGGCTGGTGGTTCCTTCCCGGTGCAGTTCACCACGACGGTATTGACAGCACTGCGGAACTGACCTATGCCTCAGTTCGAGCCCCGTAACGTGCGCCCGCCGACGCTGTTGTCGGACAGGCATTCGCGCCTTCGCGAGCGGGGTTATCCACAGGCACGGAGTTATCAACAGACTTTTTATTTCGCCTGGTCGGCACCGATTCTCGGCCGTGCGGTGGGACTAGCGTCGCCGCCATGTCCCGACATGACGAGCGCGAGCGGATTCGCCGACGACTGACCGTGCTGACCGAGCGGGTCGGTGCCAGCCGAACGATCGGTGCCGGGAGTCCGGCGCGTAACGACCGCCGAGGCGCTGAGCTCTGTCGAAGTTCGCCACGTTCGTCGAAGTCCGGAAAACGATCGGGGCGAAGTGCGCCGCTGGTCCGCGGTGGACGCTGGGATGACCAGGAGTTATCCGACGCTGTGGAGTCCGATACCGATTTTTCGTCTACCAAGGACGCCCGGTCCGATCTCGATGATGAGGAGGACTGGGCGGACGGGGTCGGCGAGGTGCGGGCACCGAGTTGGCTGGATGAGCCGCGGCACCGCTCGGCGTGGCGGGAACATCTTGTGCCGGAACGGTTTCGGGGTACTCGACTGGATCCGGGGTGGCGGGGACTGGTGACGCTCGTCGCGGTCGGACTGGCAGCGGTGGTAGTCGCGGCTGTCGTGGTGTTACGTGAGCGACCGGTCGCGCAGGCGGTGCCGCTGCCGTCCGCGGTGCGCGTCAGCACCGGCACGGCACCGGCTGGGCTGTCCGCCGCAAGCATGGCGGCATCATCCGGCGCGGCATCGTCTGCCCTGCCGGTAACTACGAGTCCCACAACGGAATTGGTGATCAGCGTGGTCGGTCTCGTCCATCGCGGGGGCCTGGTGCGATTGCCCGCCGGGTCGCGAGTCGCCGACGCGCTCACCGCTGCGGGCGGTGCGAAGGACGGTGCGGATCTGAGCGGGCTCAACCTCGCGCAGCGTCTCCAGGACGGCGACCAGGTTCTCGTTGGTCCGAGCGGTCCGAACGCGGGGCCGCAGCTCGGCAGTGCCACGATCGGTGCAGGTGGACGGCCGCCGGGCGGATCTGCACCGAATTCCACTGCGGCGCAACGCCCGTCGAGCAAGATCGACCTCAATACCGCGACCGAAGCCGAACTCGATGCCCTCCCGGGCACCGGCCCGGTCACTGCTCGCGCAATCGTCACCTGGCGCACCACGAATGGACGATTCACCGATGTCGCCCAACTCGGCGAGGTCGACGGCATCGGCCCGGCCCGGCTCGCCCGCCTGCGCGATCTGGTGACGGTATGACCGCATTCGACGGTGGGACAGATGGGCAGGGCGATATCGATCGACGGGCTGCCGAGGATGGTGAGCCATCGGTGCAGGCAGCACGGGTGCTCGACGCGCGGTTGCTGCCCGCCGCGTTGAGTTGTTGGGGCGCGACGATTGTCGTGCTGACGGTGGGATGGGTGGCCGGTTTGGTGCTGGCGTCGGCGCTGGTGCTGCTGGCGATCGGCCTCTGGGTGGTGCTTTTGCGCGCGGTGGCCCATCCCAGCGAGCGGTGGCGGGTGGTCGCCGTCGCCGCACTCGCCGCGCTGCTGATGGGTGCCGGGTTCGCGGTGGCCGGGGCATGGCGCGAGCATCGGGTGGCGACGCATCCGTTGCGGAACACGGCCGCTTCGGTGCGTGTGGTCGTGATACCCACCGATGATCCGAAACCGGTGCGGTCCAGCGCATTCGGGGGTGAGCAGCGATGGACGGTGCAGGCTCGGTTGCGCGAGTATCGGCAAGGCGGTGTGACGGTACGGGTGGGTGGCACCGTGGTGATCCTCGGGTCCGGCATGGACTGGGGCGAGCTATTGCCCGGGCGAGCGGTGGAGTTTCGGGCCAAGCCGGAACGGCCGTGGCACCGCGACCTCACCGTCGCCACGCTGCGGGCTCAGGGACCGCCGGTGGTGGTCAGTGCCTTGCCCTGGTGGCAACGGGTCGCGGCGGCGGTGCGCACCGACCTCGCGCAGGCGGCACGCGTACTACCCGAACAGCAGGCGGGGCTGCTGCCCGCGCTGGTGGTGGGAGACACTTCCGCGCTGCCCGACGAAGTCCGCGAGGAGTTCGAAATCGCTGGACTGGAACATATTTGCGTGGTCAGCGGGGCCAATTTCACGATTTTGTTGGCGGTCGTGCTCGGTGCTGTGCGGCTGCTCACCCTTGGGCCGCGCGCCGGTGCCGCGGTCGCGGCTGCGGCACTGCTGATGTTCATTGTTGTGGCACGTCCGGATCCGAGTGTGCTGCGGGCAGGGGCAATGGGCGCGATTACTCTGCTCGCCTTGATAACCGGACGTCGCAAGCAAGCATTGCCCGCGCTCTGCACCGCGGTCATCGGTTTGCTCGCACTGTGGCCAGAACTTGCCGTGCGAGCCGGATTCGGACTGTCGGTACTGGCGACCGCCGGACTGATCCTATTGGCACCCAGTTGGGCGGATTGGTTGCGCGATCGCGGCTGGTGGCGGGTGCCAGCCGAGATCGTCGCCGTATCGGCCGCCGCTTTCGTGGTGACGACACCGGTCGTGGTCGCGTTGACCGGGCGGCTCAGTCTGGTCGCGATTCTCGCGAACATCCTGGTCGAACCCGTAATCGCACCGGTCACGGTGCTCGGTGCGGTCGGCACCGTACTTGCTGCGGCCTGGCCGCCGCTGGCCGAACTGATACTGCGCTGCACGCAACCGCCACTGTGGTGGTTGCTGTTCGTGGCCGAACATGCGGCGAACGTGCCGGGCGCTGAGATCTCAGTGCGCGGTGGTCTCACCGGCGGGGCTATCGCTTGTGCGGCAGTAGTTTTCGCTGTGCTCGCATTGCGGTCGGCGATGATGCGCCGCCTCGCAGCTGCCGTGCTCCTCGGCGTCGCGGGCGTGCTGATTCCGGTGCGGGTCTGGCATCCGGGCTGGCCGCCCGCTGGCTGGGTATTGGCTGTTTGTGATGTTGGTCAGGGAGACGGACTCGCATTGTCCGTCGGTGACCACACGGCGGTGGTCATCGATGTCGGACCGGACCCGCGCATCATGCGCACCTGTCTGAATCGCCTGCGCATCAACCGGATCTCGCTGCTCGTGCTGACACATCCGCACGCCGACCACATCGCCGGATTGGCTGGTGCCTTACAAGGCCGTGCGGTCGACGCCCTGGCAGTCGGGCCCGGCGAGCTCTCCGGAACAGCGGGAAATGTCGAATCCGCAATCACCGGCGACCGTCGAATATCGAATTCGACCAGATCGGAGGCGGATTCGGATGCGTCGACGGACTCTTCCCCCGAACCGCATTCGCCACGACATCGGCGCGCATCGGTCAGCGGACCGGAACAAGTCGCTGGTCTCGCGGCACAGGAACACATCCCGGTGCTGGAGTTGTCTTCGGGACAGGTATTGCGTTTCGGCGCTGTCGAATTGAACGTACTCGCCCCGGCCCCACTCCAACACCGCCCGACCGGCCCGCCTAGCACCGATGATGCCAATGACCGCTCGATCGTCATCGCCGCCACCACACCTGCGGGCCGAATCCTGCTCACCGGCGATATCGAGGCCCCAGCGCAACAACGACTGCTCCACTCGGGTGCTCCTGTGCAAGCCGACGTCCTGAAGCTGCCGCACCACGGATCGCGAACGACCACGAAGGAATTCATTGCCGCCGTCCACCCGCGACTCGCCTTGGTCAGCGTCGGTGCCGACAACACCTTCGGCCACCCGAATCCGGGTGTGCTCGCAGATCTCGCCGCCCTGGGTGTCGCCGTCGCGCGGACCGATCAACAGGGCGACGTACTGGTCCTGGGTGAGGGCCGTCAGCTGCGAACCCTGACCACCCGAAGAGCCAGATAGCTGTCCCGATAGTCTGCGCGCCGATCTGGACAAGCTGCTGGACCCCGGAGCTTCGGAGCGCAGGCTCGCCGTTGGATCCGTCCGGCCGAAGTCGGGACCGGTACCTGCTGGAGTGCAGCGCGTGGATGACGGACGGAATAGCTAGACGACCGGGAGGCCCGAGTTTCGAACACGGATGGTGAAAAGGCGGAGGAGCCTGCGAGGTGTGAGGAGGTGTCGGTGACGAACCGTAGGATGCTCGCGTGAGCGAACGGACTGCGGCAGTGCACCTGGTGCTCGGTGATGAAGAGCTGTTGGTCGAACGGGCCATCGCGGGGATTACGGCGCAGGTGCGGGCGAATGCGCCCGAGCCCGATGCGGTGCCTGTTGATCGGCTGCGGGCCGGGGATGCCAGCACCGCTGAGCTAGCAGAGCTGCTGAGTCCTTCCCTTTTCGCCGAGGATCGGGTGATCGTGCTCGAGTCGGCGGCGGAGGCCGGTAAGGAGGCGGTCGCGGTGATCACCGCTGCCGCCGGGGATCCGCCCGAAGGTGTGGTGCTCGTGGTGCTGCATTCCGGGGGCGGTCGGGCCAAGGCACTGGCCCCTGCGCTGCAGAAGTCGGGTGCGCAGGTGCACGATTGCGCCAAGCTGACCAAGGCGGCCGAGCGGGTGGAGTTCGTACGCGGCGAATTTCGCAATGCCGGGGCGCGGGTTTCGAGCGAGGTCGTGCAGGTGATGCTGGAGGCGGTCGGCTCGGATCTGCGGGAATTGTCCGCGGCCTGTTCGCAATTGGTCGCCGATACCGGCGGCAAGATCGATATCGCCGCCGTGCGCCGCTACTACTCCGGCAAGGCCGAGATTTCCGGTTTCGATGTCGCCGAACTCGCGGTCGCGGGGGATCGCCCCGGTGCCATGGAGGCATTGCGCTGGGCCACCGACCGCGGCGTACCGCATGTACTGCTCGCCGACGCACTCGCCGACTCCGTCCACACCATCGCCCGTGTCGGCTCCGCGGGCCGCGGCGACCCGTTCAAGCTGGCCCAGCAATTGGGCATGCCGCCGTGGAAGGTGAAGAAAGCCCAGGCCCAAGCGCGGGGTTGGAACCAGGCCAGCATCGGCACGGCCCTGCAAGTGGTCGCCACGCTGAATGCCGACGTCAAGGGTGGTGCCGCCGACGCCACCTACGCCTTGGAACACGCCCTCACACAGATCCTGGACCTGCACTCCGCAAGCTGAGATAGCGCTGAACCCTGCTCGATGTCCGACACGCCGATGCGGTGGGTGCGAATAAGGCTCGCACCCACCGCAAGGGGAAACTCACTCGCGGCCTTCGATTTTCAGGTCGCCGAACGTCACTCCGCGGGTCATCGGACGCGCCAGCATGTCGTGCGGGAAGCCCAGTTCGATCGCGCTGGCTTGTTCCAGCCGGTCCAGCTGGGCGGCATCGAATTCCACCTCGAGCGCACCGAGGTTGTCCTCCAACTGTGCCGCCGTCCGCGCACCGATGATCGGTGCCGTGACGCCTGGGTTCTGCAGTGTCCAGGCGAGCGCAACTTGCGATGGAGTCTTGCCCAGTTGTGCCGCAACATCTTTCACCACGTCGGCGATTACCAGGCCGCGTTCGGTGAGCGAGCCGTTGGCGGCGGCCACGTTCTTGCGGGTGCCCTCGGGTGAGCTCTCCGCGTCGTGTGTCAGGTCGGCGCGGCTGTACTTGCCGGTGAGCACACCGCTGGCCAGCGGCGACCACGGCACCACACCGAGGCCGAGTTCCCTCGCCATCGGAATGAGATCGCGTTCGACGGTCCGCTCGATCAGGCTGTATTCGATCTGCAACGCGATCAGTGGCGACCAGCCGCGCAGGTCGGCGATGGTCTGCATGCGTGCGACCTGCCAGGCCGGTGCGTCGGAGATGCCGACATAGAGCACCTTGCCGGCGCGGACCAGATCGTCCATGGCGCGCAGGATTTCCTCGACCGGGGTCAGGAAGTCCCAGGCGTGCAGATACAGCAGGTCGATGTAGTCGGTGTTCAGCCGACGCAGGCTGGCCTCCACCGAACCGACCATGCTCTTGCGGTGATTGCCGCCGGAGTTGGGGTCGGTCGGCCGCCGCAGCATCGTGTATTTCGTTGCCAGCACCAGACTTTCGCGATTGGCGGCGCTGAATTCGCCGAGCAGCTGCTCGGAGGTGCCGTTGGTGTACTGGCTCGCGGTATCGATGAAGTTGCCGCCGCGCTCGACATAGGTGTCGAAGATCTTGCGGGCCTCGTCCTTATCGGCGCCCCAACCCCAATCGGCGCCGAACGTCATTGTCCCGAGGGACAGCGGAGACACCCGAAGACCCGAACGGCCGAGCAACCGGTAGGTATCGAGGGTGCGGGCTCCGGACATGTCGTGCTCCTGTCGTTAGTACTTCGTTTCCGGTGTCATCGAGTCTGGAACGGTGCGAGAGCTTGGGTAAGGGAAGGTCTTTCCTGGGAAAGCCAGTCCTAGTCAGCCGTAAGATCGAGGGCGATGACGAGCACGGTGAATGCGACACAGCGGAGCGAGCTCAGGTCCGGAGGCGGTAGCTTGCGTGACCACGAAGGGTCAGGGAGCTCCGCGAATTGGGCACAAGCACTCGCGGCCTTCCTGCGCGCTCGGCGCGAGCGCTTGAATCCCGGCGATCTGGGGCTGCCTCCGCGCAAACAGGCTCGGCGCACCCCGGGCCTGCGCCGGGAGGAAGTCGCCGAGCTGGCGGGTGTGAGCACCGACTACATCGTGCGACTGGAACAGGGACGCGGCCTGCGCCCATCCGCGGATGTCCTGGAGGCGCTCGCCCGCGCCCTGCGTCTGGATACCGACGAGCGCGCCTACCTCTTCGATCTGGCCCAGCAGCGCCAGCCGAATGCCGGGAAACCGAGCACCGTCCCCGCGCCCGCTCTAGAGCTGCTGGTGCACGATCTGTCGCCGCTGCCCGCGATGCTGATCAACCACCGCTACGACATCCTGGCGTGGAATCCGGAAATGGCGCGGTTGGTCGTCGACTTCGGCGCCCTGCCGCCGCGGCAGCGCAATTCCATGTGGCTGTGCCTGTTGGATCCCGCGATGCGCGATTTCTACTGCGACCGGGATCGGATCATTCGCGAGGGCGTCGCCGATCTGCGCGCCGCGTGGGCGGCCCATCCGGACGATCAGGAACTCGCCGATCTGGTCGCTGAGTTCACCGCACGCAGCGAGGAGTTCGCGCAGGGGTGGGCCAGGCACGACGTCCGGGTGCAGGGGCGCGGGGAGAAGCCGCTGCGCCACCCGGAAGTCGGGCCGCTGGTGGTCAATTTCGAAGTACTCATGCCGCTACAGGATCCGGACCAGCGCATCATCATCTATCGCGCGGCCGATGCGGACTCCCAAGCCGCGCTGGATCGGTTGAACGGCGATCTGGATTGAGTACCCAGAGATCCGCACCCGCTCGGTGCGGGTGCGGATTCGCGGGGATCTATTCGACCGAGCTGAGAACCAGCTCGATGTCGTCTTCGGACTCCTCGTACCGGCCCTCCCACTCCTCGTAGGCCGGAATTTCCTCGTCCCGGGTGACGATCCACTCGAGCGAGTAGCCGCCTTCCTCATCGGGGACCATGACGTTCTCGATCTTCAGTCCGATGCCTAGGACCTCGGCTGCGCGGATGATGTCCGGCAGATCTTCGGAGCGGACCGGCGTCTGATTGGCGTAGACGGTAACCATGCGCCGAATCGTAGCGGGAACCTCCGACATGTGGCTGCCCGATCCGAATACGGCTCGAGGAGTGGGATGCGGCGATGACCTGCGGATGCTGGCAGGGCCAGCACTTTCCTGCCGATTTGCCAGGAAAGTCTCGATGACACGGCACCTGCCGGGACGGTTCCGCTCAACGCCCAGGCAGCGGCATCGCTACCGTGACGGAAGATTGCTGAACTATTGCTGAAGAAATATCCGAATCCATGCCGCCGGACCGAAAAAGTGACCCTCGCAATAGTTGATGGGGACGACAAAAGCCGCCGTGGTCATCGTGGCCACGGCGGCTGCGTCAACGTATGGACGGTACTGTTGCGATCAGAGCTTGTTCAGCGCCACCGCGAGAGCCGACTTCTTGTTTGCGGCCTGGTTGGCGTGGATGACGCCCTTGGAAGCGGCCTTGTCCAGCTTGCGGCTGGCGTTCACGACCAGACCGGCGGCCTTCTCCTTGTCACCGGCCGCGAAGGCCTCCCGGACCTTGCGGATCTCGGTGCGCAGCTCGGACTTGACCGACTGATTGCGCAAGCGCGCCGCCTCGTTGGTGCGGATCCGCTTCATCTGGGACTTGATGTTGGCCACGCCTGTTTCCTCGTGTTCCTGTCGCTGGTGGACTGTGCTGAAAAGTTCGCGAGCGCGCGTTGGAAACCGGAGCAATCAGGTAACGCGACGCCGAAGATCGAGGGTACCAGCCCCCGCGTCGCACACGAAATCACCACCGCCCCGGCACGCGAAATCGCTACCGCGCGAACGGCTCGGCCGGCAACGCTACCGACCGCGTAAGGGGCGTAAAATCCGGAGTGATGCAAGAAATTTACTTGCGTCTCACACGGCATCGATGCTGCTGTAGCACGATTTTCGCATGACTCCCGGCTCGCCGCCACGTTCGGCACGATCTGCGCCGAATCGCGTCCGGTCGAACGGGCATGCGAACGGCAACGGTAGAGCAACCACATCCGGACTATTCGAGGGCTACCAACCCGGCCGGTACGCGGACGCCTTCGACGAAATGTTCGACAGCCAGGGTCGGGTGCGTCAGCCGTATAAGGGAATCTTCTCGGCGCTCGCGCCCATCGACGTGGCCGATCTCGCTGCCCGTTCGGACGCACTCGACCGCGCCTTCATCGATCAGGGCATCACCTTCTCGCTATCCGGACAGGAGCGTCCCTTCCCACTCGATCTGGTGCCTCGGGTGATCGCGGCCGCCGAGTGGGCCAAGCTGGAGCGCGGGATCAAGCAGCGGGTCACGGCGCTGGAGCTGTTCCTCGCCGATATCTACGGCGAGCAGAACATCCTGCGCGACGAGGTCATCCCGAAGCGGCTGGTCACCTCATGCCAGCACTTCCACCGCGAGGCCGCCGGACTGGTGCCGCCGAACGGAGTGCGCATCCATGTGGCCGGCATCGATCTGATCCGTGACGAGCGCGGCGATTTCCGAGTGCTCGAGGACAATCTGCGCGCACCGTCCGGGGTGTCCTATGTCATGGAGAACCGGCGCACCATGGCGCGGGTCTTCCCGGATCTGTTCTCCTCGCACCGGGTGCGCGCGGTCGGCGACTATCCGACCCATCTATTGGCCGCCCTGCGCGCAGCGGCCGCGCCGAACGAGGCCGATCCGACGGTCGTCGTGCTCACGCCCGGCGTCTACAACTCGGCCTACTTCGAACATTCGCTGCTGGCCAGGCAGATGGGGGTGGAACTGGTCGAGGGGCGCGACCTGTTCTGCCGCGACAATGTCGTCTACATGCGCACCACGGCGGGGGAGCGTCAGGTCGACGTCATCTACCGCCGCATCGATGACATCTTCCTCGACCCCATGCACTTCCGGCCCGATTCGGTGCTCGGCGTTGCCGGACTGGTGAACGCCGCGCGGGCGGGCAATGTGGTCATTTCCAGCGCGATCGGCAACGGCGTCGGCGATGACAAACTGACCTACGCGTATGTGCCGACGATCATCGAGTACTACCTCGCCGAAAAACCGGTACTGCCCAACGTCGATACCTACCGCTGCTGGCTCGACGACGAACGCGAAGAGGTGCTCGACCGCATCGCCGAACTCGTGATCAAACCGGTCGAGGGGTCCGGTGGATACGGCATCGTCATCGGCCCGGTGGCCACGCCACGAGAATTGGACACGATCCGGCGCAAGATCAAGTCGGATCCGCGGGGCTGGATCGCCCAGCCGGTGGTGCAGCTGTCCACCGTGCCGACCAAGATCGGCAACGAACTTGTCCCACGCCATGTCGACCTGCGGCCATTCGCGGTCAACGATGGTGACGACATCTGGGTGCTGCCGGGCGGTTTGACGCGAGTGGCGCTGCCGGAGGGGTCGCTGGTCGTCAACTCCAGTCAAGGCGGCGGCAGTAAAGACACCTGGGTGCTGGCCGGGCGCGCCTCGCCCGCCGACCGTGAGCTCGCGGGCGAGGAGCTAGTGAGCGATCCGCCGCAATCCGATCAGCGTGAGCTCGGCCGGGAATCGACCCCGACGCAGTCGAGTCGGCAACAGCAGCAACAACAGCAGGAGCAGCGGCTGGGACCGATGCGGCAGAGTCAGCACCAGTTCGGTGGTCCCGGGTCCGACCGACAACAGGTCGGTGTGCCCGGAAAAATCCAGCACCTTGCCGAATCCGGCAGCAGTCCGTCCCCGGGCAAGACCAACGAGAAGGCGGGGTGATGCGCTGATGCTGGCTCGCAACGCCGAATCCCTGTACTGGATCGGACGGTACGTCGAACGGGCCGACGACACCGCCCGCATCCTCGACGTCGCGGTGCATCAGTTGCTCGAGGACGCCACGGTGGATCCGGACCGAACCTCGCGAGTTCTGTTGCGGGTGTTGGGTATCGAACCGCCCGAGGTCGAACTCGATGTCTGGTCGGTCACCGACCTGGTCGCTTTCAGCCATGCCCACGGCAATTCCATTGTCGACTCGATCGCCAATGCCCGCGAAAATGCCAGGGGCGCACGCGAAGTCACCTCCAGCGAGATGTGGGAGTGCCTGAACGCCACCTATATCGGGCTCACGGCCACCGAGAAGGCCGCGCGCAGTCTCGGCCCGCACGAGTTCTTCCACTACATCAAGGGGCGCGCGGCGATGTTCGCCGGACTCTCCGACTCCACCCTCAGCCGCGACGATGGTTACCGCTTCCTGCTGCTCGGTCGCGCCATCGAACGCGTGGATATGACCGTGCGCCTGTTGCTTTCGCGCGCGGGTGATCGCACCTCGTCACCGGCGTGGGTGACCGTATTGCGCTCGGCCGGTGCGCACGACACCTATCTGCGCACCCATCGCGGCGCGCTCGATGCCAATTTGGTCGCCGAATTCATTCTGCTCGACCGGCTTTTCCCGCGTTCGGTCTTCCATTCGGTGCGGGTGGCCGAGGCCTGCCTCACCGAACTCGATCAGCGCCCGAGCAGCCGGGTCGGTGCGCGCCACGAGGCGCAGCGGTTACTCGGCCGGGCCCGCAGCGAACTCGAATTCCTGCCGCCCGGTGCGCTTCTGGAGGATCTGCAGAATCGCCTGCTTTCGCTTCAGAAGACCTGTCGCGAGGTCAGCGAGGCGATCGCACTGCAGTACTTCCACGCCGCGCCATGGGTGGCCTGGACCGATCTGCGCAGCAGTCAGGATAACCATGCGCAGGTGGAGGGAGAGCTGTGAGCTGGCGGATCAGGGTGGTGCACACCACCGGTTATGTTTATGACGCCCCGGTCACCCGATCGTTCAACGAGGCTCGGCTCACTCCGCGCGCGGACAGCAGGCAGAACGTCATCCTGAATCGGGTCGAGACGGTGCCCGCCACCCGGTCCTATCGGTATACCGACTACTGGGGTACCGCGGTCACTTCCTTCGATCTGCACGCCCCGCATACCGAATTGGAGGTCACCGGATCATCCGTGGTGGAGACCGAACCGTTCGCCGGTCCGGTCGAGGAGTTGTCCTGGGAGGAATTGCTTTCCGAACACATCGGTGACCGTTACGACGAAATGCTTTCGCCCACCGCCTATGTGCCGCAGGACAAGAAGCTGGCCGCGATCGCGAAACAGCTCGCGCGTGGCGTTCCGCCCGCGAAAGCCGTTGTACGAGTGGCTGAATGGGTGCACGACGAAATGAATTACATAGCGGGTACCACATCGGTGCACACATCGGCCGTGCAGGCTTTCGCCGAACGTCAAGGCGTATGCCAGGATTACGCGCACCTGACCCTGGTGCTATTGCGCAGCATGGGGATTCCGAGCCGCTACGTCTCCGGATATCTGCACCCCAATCCGGCCGCCGAGATCAATACGACGGTCGCGGGGCAGTCGCACGCCTGGATCGAGGCGTGGACCGGCGCGTGGTGGGGCTACGACCCGACCAACAATATCGCCATCAACGAACAGCACATTTCCGTCGGTGTCGGCCGCGACTACGCCGATGTGCCGCCGCTCAAGGGCATCTTCTCCGGCGGCGGTTCGACCGATCTGGAGGTCGTCGTAGAGATCACCCGGCTCGCCTAGCCCAGCACCGTGGCGATCCCTTGCGGATTGCTCGAAGGGTTAGCGTTGTAGTGCTCACCCGTCTCGCGTAACGTCCAGTTTCACATCAGCCGTGATTTTCGTAGCAGGTCCAAGGCACAACCCCGTGCATACGGGGAAGATCCTCTCGGAAGGTGGCGCGTATGTCTCCCACTGCTCAGGAAGTCGTCGAGGAAGTCACCGAACTGGAGCCGACGCCGGAGGCCAAGAAGTGGGCCGCCGAGGCGCTCGGCACATTCGTGCTGGTCATGAGCGGTGTAGGTACCGCGGTGCTGGCCGGTGAGCGCGTCGGTGGGCTCGGCGTGGCACTGGCCTTCGGTCTTTCCCTGCTGTTCCTGGTCTACGCGATCGGGCCGATCTCCGGCTGCCATGTGAATCCGGCCGTGACCGTCGGGCAGTTGCTGCTCGGCAGGCTTTCGGTGATCTCCGCGGTCGGCTATGTGATCGCGCAGCTGATCGGTGGATTCCTGGCCGGACTCGTGCTGTTCGCAATCGCCAAGAATCTGCCCTCCTACGACCGCGCGGTCAACGGGCTCGGTGCGAACGGCTGGGGTAAGCACAGTCCGTCCGCGGTGCGCGGTCCGCTCGGACAGGTGGTGATCGAGAACGGATACGGCCTGTCCGCGACGATCATCATCGAGGTCATGCTGACCGCGCTGCTGGTATTCGTGGTGCTGGCCTCCACCGACCAGATCTCCGATATTCCGCTGGCCGGTCTGTCGATCGGTGTCACCCTGACGGTCATCCACCTGATCTCCATCCCGGTGGACAACACCTCGGTGAATCCGGCCCGCAGCCTCGCCGTCGCCTTCTACCAGGACGGCGCGGGACCGCAGGTCTGGGTGTTCGTGGTGTTCCCGCTCATCGGCGGCGTACTCGGCGCACTGATCTACGGTCTGCTGTTCGGCCGCTCCCGGGAAATGATCGCCTGACCGCCTCTCGTAACTTCGGGGCGCGATTCACGGTCAGTGCCAGCTGTATTCGGCGCACAGGCGGTGGGCGACCAGGTCGAAGGTCTTGCGGGCCAGGATCGCGCCTTCGCGACGGATGCCGTCCTCCGGGACATCGAGTACTCGATCGAGGCGGACCCAGCTCGACCTGCCCTCGTGATCCCAACTGCCACTGCCGATTCCGACCCAGTCGCGATCGTGGGCGCGTTCCGGATTCGACGACAGCATCAGCCCGAGCAGGGTCCTGCGGTCGCGGCCGACGACGAGCACCGGGCGGTCCTTGCCGTTAGCCGGGTCCTCCTCGAAGGGCACCCAGGTCCACACGATCTCGCCCGGATCGGCGCGACCGTCCAGCTGTGGGCAGTAGACGACCTGCCTGGCCCGCTCGGCGGTCGGCACCGGGGTCGAAGCGGTCGGCCGGATCACGACCGGGGGCGCCTTACGCGTCGCCAGCGACCCGACCGCGCGCTCGAGCAGCGATGAGCGCTGCAGCTTGTCGACCAGCTTCGGTCCCTGCTGCTTGACGATCTTGGGACCCTGCTGCTTCGCGATGAGGCCTAGCTGCTTGCCGATCGTGTTCCAAGTTCGGGCCATCCTTGGATGGTAACGGCGCGATCTCGTGTTCTCATCAGCGCTGCCTACCGCCGGGTAGCGAGAGTTCGCGCATTATGCGTCGGTACGCTGATATGTCCGTGTCGAAAACGGTTGCAGCACCGGATATCTGCTGGCGGAGACGGTATCGAGGTCGCGATCGGCGCCGATCCGGGTGACCGAGTCGAGCATGCGCCGCACCCGGTCCTGGAACTCGGCCGCGTCGCGCGCGCCGTACCAGACCAATGGATCGGTGAGCGCCGCCGCCGGAAACTGTTCCTCGACAATGGCATCGATGGCGGGCGCGTCCGGTGTGATCGCCCGTACCACGACGTTCTGGGAATAGCCGAACGTCGACTGCGTCTCGATGGCCACCGCGGTATGCCGTCCCTGCCAGTCACTCAGCCATTCCGCCCGCATGAGTTCGGCGGGCTTGCGCAGAAAGGCGAGGTTGCCGAAGCCCTCGGTGCGGGTCGCGACCGAATCGTCGAGCCGCATCGGCACCGACTCGGTCACCAGATAGCCGTGTGCCGCGGTGGCGAATTCGGCGAGAATCGCCGCCGCGGCCGTGGCCTCGGGACCATAGCTCTGCTCGACCCAGACCGTGACCGCCGCGGCGATCGGCGGATCCAGCGTGACCATCCGCATCAATGCGGCCTGGACCGCCGCATCACGTACATAGACAGTGACACCCGCAACCCCCAGGTCGACCAGTTGCGCGGCCACGGTGGTGCGCAGCGATTCACACCACGACTCGGTTGCCTCGGCATCGGATCGGCGCAGGACGAAGACCATTTTCTCCACCCGCCGAAAATACGTCGAATTCTCGGTTAGAGTCGGGCAATTCGTCGCGGGAGTAAGGATCCAGCTGTGCAACCGCAGGTTTTTCCGGGAACCTACACCGACGATCACGGTACCGATCGCATCATGTGGCGGATCGGGCCATCGCGGCACTGGGGTCCGAACCGGTTCGATATCCGCACGGTGATCCGTGGCGTCCCGGTGGCGGGTCCGGACTTCGACGCGCTCGGTCCCTATGACAAGAGCGCCGCGCTTCGGGCCGGACTGCCTGTCGACGAGTGGGACGCCATCTCGGGCTGCGTCTTCTCCGGCGAACTGCCCTGCTCGGTGCAGGTGCACGACCAGCGGCAACCCGGCGTGATCCACTTCCGGCTGATCCTGCCCCCCGGCGGGGCGGGGGAGTCACTCGAACTCGCCATCGACATCGACGGACTGACCTACCAGGGCACCGATAGATACTTCGAGGACGCGTTGTTCCGACTCGGACAGCAGTTCCCGGACGACATCCGCCTGCTGTCCTGCATAACATGCCTGTTCTCCGATTACTCGCCGTACGGCCACGGCCTCACCGGCATGTGGTGTCATCGCGATGCCAAGGACCAGTACCTCGCGGTCCGCACCAAGGACGACTATTTCGAGGTACCAGTGACCGAGCAGGTACCCGAGACCTACCTGTGCACCGACTACGCGCACCGCATCCCCGGCACCGGCTATCGCGGCTGAAAAGTGGTACGGAGCCCTGAACAGTGAACCGCTGACAGTGCCGCTACCTCGCGCATGGGACGATGGATAGCAGTTTGCCGATACCCATGAGGAGTGGAGTGCCCGCCAGCTTCGCCGACACGACGTTCACCGATCCCGCCCGGATCCGGAACTTCTGCATCATCGCGCACATCGACCACGGCAAGTCGACGCTGGCCGACCGCATGCTGCAGCTCACCGGTGTGGTCGAGGAGCGGGCGATGCGCGCCCAGTACCTGGACCGGATGGACATCGAGCGCGAGCGCGGCATCACCATCAAGGCGCAGAATGTGCGGCTGCCCTGGCAGGTCGACGGCACCGACTACGTACTGCATCTGATCGATACGCCCGGCCACGTCGACTTCACCTACGAAGTGTCGCGTGCGCTCGAGGCGTGCGAGGGTGCGGTGCTACTGGTCGACGCGGCGCAGGGCATCGAGGCGCAGACGCTGGCGAATCTGTACCTGGCGCTGGACAAGGATCTGACGATCATCCCGGTGCTGAACAAGATCGACCTGCCCGCCGCCGATCCGGACCGCTACGCCGCCGAGATCGCGCATATCGTCGGCTGCGAACCCGATGATGTGCTGCGGGTCTCCGGTAAGACCGGCGTGGGCGTGGTCGAGTTGCTGAACGAGGTCATCAAGCAGGTGCCCCCGCCCGTCGGCGATCCGGACGCACCCGCGCGCGCCATGATCTTCGACTCGGTCTACGACACCTACCGCGGCGTGGTCACCTATGTCCGTGTGGTGGACGGCAAGATCGTTCCGCGCGAGAAGATCAAGATGATGTCCACCGGTGCGACTCACGAGTTGCTCGAGGTCGGCATCGTCTCGCCGGAGCCCAAGCCCACCCAGGGTCTCGGCGTGGGCGAGGTCGGTTATCTGATCACCGGCGTGAAGGATGTGCGCCAGTCGAAGGTCGGCGATACCGTGACCTCCGCGCGTGGCGGTGCCACCGAACCGCTCACCGGCTATCGCGAGCCGCGCCCGATGGTGTACTCCGGGCTGTACCCGGTCGACGGTTCGGACTACCCGGACCTGCGCGATGCGCTCGACAAGCTCCAGCTCAACGACGCCGCGCTGACCTATGAGCCGGAGACCTCGGTGGCGCTCGGTTTCGGGTTCCGCTGTGGCTTCCTCGGCCTGCTGCATATGGAGATCACCCGCGAGCGTCTGCAGCGCGAATTCGATCTGGACCTGATCTCCACCGCGCCCAACGTGGTCTACAAGGTGGAGATGGAGGACGGCAGCGAGCACGTTGTCACCAATCCGTCCTACTGGCCGGAGGGCAAGGTGCGCCATGTGTACGAGCCGGTGGTCAAGTGCACCGTCATCTCGCCGAGCGAATTCATCGGTTCGATCATGGAGCTGTGCCAGGGTCGCCGCGGCGAACTCGGCGGCATGGACTATCTGTCCGAGACCCGGGTCGAGCTGCGCTACACCATGCCGATGGCGGAGATCATCTTCGACTTCTTCGACTCGCTGAAGTCGCGCACCCGCGGCTATGCCAGCCTCGACTACGAGGAGTCCGGCGTGCAGGAGTCGCATCTGGTCAAGGTGGACATTCTGCTGCAGGGCGAGGCGGTGGACGCGTTCAGCGCGATCGTGCACCGCGACGCTGCCCAGGCCTATGGCAACAAGATGACCACCAAACTGCGCGAACTCATCCCGCGCCAACAGTTCGAGGTGCCCATCCAGGCCGCCATCGGCTCGAAAATCATTGCCCGCGAGAATATCCGCGCTATCCGCAAGGACGTGCTCGCCAAGTGCTACGGCGGTGACATCAGCCGCAAGCGCAAACTGCTCGAGAAGCAGAAGGAGGGCAAGAAGCGCATGAAGACCATCGGCCGCGTCGATGTCCCTCAGGAAGCCTTCGTAGCCGCCCTCTCCTCTGATGCCGCCTCCGATAAGCCGAAGGGCCAGAAGTAGGTTCGCCACTCCGGCGGCGGTCGGCAAAATGCGGGATCCTGTCTCATAGGGAGGGACTATGAGGCAGGATCCGTTGTCAGGTGGGCAGAAACCGAGGCGGCGGGCTGTGACTGCGGTGCACGAAGACCCGACTCGTGTGTCGGAAGAGGGGCCCATCCTCACGACCGAGTTCGAGTCGATCGCTCGGGCCGTCGAGCGTGAGACCGCAGGCGTGCAGGTTGAACTCATCGGCGGACGACTGGTCGTCAAACGAGTGCCCGATGGCGACCATGGCCGGATACTCAACTGGCTGCTCTTGCTGCTGATGCCGTTGAATCCGGGGCTGTTTCTGCATGTCATCGGGCAGGGTTTGGCAGTTGGGTCGTACGGCAAGGGGCGAGCTCGTCCCGACGGCATTCTGGCGCCACCGGATGCCTTCGCCGGCGCGGGTGAGTGGGCCTCACCTGATGCCGTGGTGATGACGGTGGAAGTCACGTCTCATGATCCGGACACCAACCGGCGCGATCGAGTCGACAAGCCGATCGCCTATGCGCGAGCTGGGATCCCGATCTATCTGCTCATCGATCGCCAGACCGGCAAGGTAGTCGTGCACAGCCAGCCTGATGAGGATGGCTACCAGGACGTGCACAGCTATGCATTCGGGCGGGCGGTGAGCCTCCCAGAGCCGGTGGGCATCACGCTCGATACCGAGTCGCTCAAAGACATGGGCGACTGAGCTTCAGCTTGGTCGCGGGAGCGCGATCCGCACGTGCAAGCGAACGCCGCCTAACGGGCTGGGGCCGAGTTCTGCTGTGCCGGAGTGGAGTTCGGCTTGCTGGCGGACCAGGGCCAGGCCGAGGCCGGAGCCGGGCGAGCCGGGACCTTTGACGAAGCGGTCGAAGGCGGTGCGGCGCAGGGTTTCGGGGATGCCGGTGCCGTCGTCGTCGATGATGATCTCGACTCCCAAGGTTGCGTCGGCGACGTTGTGGTGGAGTGCATTCGAATTGGCCGGGGGCACATAGGCGTTCGGATCCGCGGCGTTCACCTCAGCCGGGCTTGTACCGGCGGTGTTCGGCTCGGTGGGGGTTGGACCGGCCATGCTCGGATCAGCCGGGTTCGCTTCGGCAGGGGTTGTACCTGCGGTGCTCGGACAGTCAGAGCTTGAATCGGTAGGGGTTGCGACGGCCACGCTCGGATTCGGGGTGTTCGCAGCGGCGGTGCTCACGCCAGCGGGGCCTGGACCAGCCACGCGCGGATCGGTTGGGTTCGTCGCGGTGGTGCTCGGATTGCAGCGACGGGCGGCGATCGTGATGGTGCGCGCGTGACCGTGCTGGACGGCGTTGGCGACCGCATTGGTGACGATCAGCATCAGTCCGCCTGGTAGGCCGGTCAGCGTTGTCGGGGTGCATTCGGTGAGATCGATGCGGACTTCGGGGTGTCGGCGGCGGGCGTCTTGCACTGCGCGGTCCAGGGTTTCGCAGAGTTCGAAGGGTTCGAAGGCGTCGGATTCGGTGAGTTCGCCGACGGCGAGTTGTTCCAGATCGGTCAGGGTGTTCTCGATCTGGCGTTCGGCGAGCAGGACATCGGCGAGTACCGCGCGCTGCTGGTCGGCGGGTAATTTCTTGGTGGCCAGGACTTCCAGGTCGGTGCGCATCGCGGTGAGCGGTGTGCGCAACTCATGAGCGCAGACCGCGGCGAAGTCCCTGGCACTGGCGAGTGCGCGGTTGGTGGCACCGTGTGCCGCCTCCAGTCGTGCGAGCATGCGGGTGATCGCGTCGGAAAGTTCCTCCGCCTCACGGGCTCCGCGGCCGCTCAGCGGCGGGAGCTGTTCGAGGGTATCGATGCCGTGCGTCGCGGCGGCCAGTCTGCGCAGTGGCCGCGCGGCGTAACCGGCCAGGAACCAGCCGAGCACTGCGGCGAGCAGCACGCCGGCGATGCCGATCCCGACGCCGATCAGCTGGCTGCGGCGGATGGCCGAATCAACCAGTGCGCGATCGGGATCGAGCCGCACCACCAATCCGGGCGCACCCGCCACGGTGGTGCGGACGCCGTCGGGACCGACGAGCACCGGCCCGGACACCGCGGGTCCCGGCAGTGGCGGCGGCGGAAGTGGCGGAAGTGCCGGAATCCCCGCGTGCGGTGGCACATCGAACCGTTGCACGACCGCGACGCCCATCGTCGACACGGTCTCGTCGAACTGTCGAGATCCGGTGGCGTCGAGCAGGGCGGTGTAGGCGATGCCGAGCGTGACCGCCACCAGCGCGGCCACGACGCCCGATACCAGTGCGACCCGGGCGCGCAACGATAATGACACCGTCGTCGCCCTCACCGTCCGGCTCCACACGGGGATGCGTACTCGTTCATAACTCCACTTCGTTGCCGCTCGATTCCGCTGTGCGCCAAGGCGCACCGTGTCGTTGGGTGCTCTCGCCGGAGCTCATTCATGGCTCCGGCTCGTCGATGTTGGGCTTCGCTGTGTGCGAGGGTGCACGGTGTTGTTGGGTGCTCTTGCCGAGGCTCATTCATGGCTCCGGCTCGTCGATGTTGGGCTTCGCTGTGCGTGCGGGCGCACTGCGACGTTGGTTCACCTAGCTGAAGCTCACGCATGGCTCCCACTTCATCAGCGGTCGATTCCGCCGTGCGCGAGGACGCGCTTTCCCTCGGCAGTCATTCACCACGACCGCCGTTTTCGCGATGCCCAGCGCTGGCTCCGACCCTCGCTCACGCTTCCTCCCGCAGTACAAAACCCACTCCGCGCACGGTGTGGATCACTCGCGCCGCACCGTGCGCCTCCAACTTCCGTCGCAGATACGAGACGAACACATCCACCACATTGGTGTCGGTGGTGAAGTCGTAACCCCAGACAGCGGAAAGGATCTGCTCGCGGCTGAGGACGATGCCGATGTTCTCGGCCAGCAGTGCGAGCACCTCGAATTCCCGTTTGGTCAGCTCCACCTGCTGTCCGCTCGCGAAGACCCGATGTCCGGCCCGATCGACCCGCACCTGTCCGACGTGGCGTTGATCGTTGCCGTGCGGCCGGATCGTCGCGGGCCGACGGCGCAACAGCGCATGCAGCCGGGCAACCAGTTCACCGAGGTCGAAAGGTTTGGTCAGGTAATCGTCGGCACCGCGCTCCAGAGCCGCGATGCGATCGCTGACCGCGGTTCGCGCACTGAGCACGCAGATCGGAATGTCGTTGCCCATCGCGCGCAATGCCGTAACCACGCCGGCCCCATCGAGATTCGGCATATTCACATCGAGCACCATGGCGTCCGGTTCGGCGCTGTGGACCATCGACAGCGCCTCGGCACCGTCCCCCGCGGTGACCACTTCGAAGTCCGAGAGTTCGAGTCCGCGCCGCAGCGACGCGAGAACTCGAACCTCATCGTCCACGACCAAGATGCGCTGTCCACCCGTCACCCGGCACCCCTCGCCCAATCGCTGCCCGACGCTTCCGTCATGGGGTCACGATAGAACCGTTGCTCGGTCAGCTGCCGCTGCTGCCGGTATGAGCCGGATGCGCGGGATGGACATGCACGACGCCGGGCCCGCCAGGTTCGATCATCACCTGCGGACCACCGGGTCCGACGATGACCGGTCCGGATGGATCGATATCCGGGCAGTCGGGCAGCGCGGCACCCGGCGGCAGCGGTGTGGCCGGAACGGCGAGTTCCTGACCCGGCCTGCGCTGGATCAGGACATGTGTATCGCCCGGACCGTCCAGCACACACGTCACGCTCGGGCCGCCCGGCGCAGGCAGCGGCGGCCGGGCCGAGGCGGTACCCGCGACCAGCGCGGCCGCGGTGGCGGCGAATGCGGTACCGGTGACGATGGTGAGAATACGGGCTCGGCCGCGTCCGAAAGGTGCGGTCATGATGCGATCTCCTTCGCGTCGATACCGGGTTGTCCCGGCGAGACCGACGCTAGAGAGCCGAACTTCACCATCTCTTGAGCAATCATTAGAGATCTCTTGCGGCGCATCGAACTTCGGGCTGTACGCCTGGCCGCCGCCGAGTTAGTCTCGTCGACACGGTTCGGGTCGTGGGCCCGGAGCGCTCGAGCAGGTCGGATGGTGATACCTGCCCCCGTTCGTGATGCCCGCAGAAACAGGGCTTCCGTTCTGGTTTCCGCAATGGCAAGGTTATGTTGCTCGTCACAGTCGTATGCTCTGCGGACCTGCAGAATGTGACAGTTGGGTTTTCCGGAATATCGTTAGGTGATCTTCACTCGGTCTGCCCGGCGTGGTGAGGATGCTGGAAACCTGAGAGTGGAGCTTGCATGACGAGTGACCTGCCCTTCGACAGCGATGCCACCGAAGCTGACGATCGTGCGGGCGATACCGCCTATCGCGTTGCCACCGGCGTCGCGCGGGTAGCGCGGGCGGGCGCGTACGTCACCGGCGGCGCGCTGGTCGCCACCAATGGCGGTCCCGCACCTGTCCATCCCGGCGGGCAACGGCTCGACAGTTGGACTTCGGCCTACACCCGCGACCCCGATGCTGGCGCGCCGAGTCCGGTGGTCACCTTCCCGGATCCGGACCCGAATTCGACACCGTCCGCGCCAGTGCATTCGTCGACGCCCACCCCGCGCGATGTCAGCGTCAACGCGCCGTTCACCATCCCGAATGTGCCCAATTCCGGCGTGTACATCGGGCCTGTGCCGCAGCAGCATTCAGTACAGCCGTGGCAGAACACCGGGTACGGCAACAGTTATCAGCCCGGACTCGGTCTCGGAACCGAAAGCGAACGGTCCGGACTCGATCTGCACAGCGATTCACCGCAGTCCGGGCTCGATCTCGGTACCGGACACGTGCCCGGCGGCTTCGGCAAACTGCCCGGATTCGACCTCGGTCAGGGCGACCATGGTTTCCACCTCCCCGACCCGAACAGCTTCCTCGCTCCGGGTTCGAATCCCTTTACCCTGCCCCGTGTTCCGACGTCGGCGACGGCCCACAACACGGCGATCAGCGAGTCGGTGAGCAGCGATGCCGAAAGCGCCGACGACGGCGATGCGGTCGCGAGCAACGTTCCGTTCTACGGCGGAAACATGTTCCACAGCGGCGCGACCGGGGGCAGTGGTGCGCTGTTCCACGGTGACGACGCGTACCACGGCAATGACGCCTTCCACGGCGCCGATATGTTCCACGGTGTCGGTAATCCGGATGCCGTCGGCGTATTCATCAATGCAGAGGCCGCGTTCAGCGTGCATACCGAGCTCGAAGTCGACTTCAGCGTCGGCCCGAACGGGATGTACCTGGCCACGCAGTCCAAGGTCGAGGTCGACGGCGCGCTGAAGATCGAGGTGGGCGCGGGCCGAGTCGGTGACAATATCGACAGGTTCTCCGATTGGCTCGGCCAAACCCCCGGCACCACCGGACGTTCCGGACTCGACAATTCCGGCACGCATGGCACGGTCAACCCGGTCGGCGCCCAGCCTGTGGGCGGATCCCCGTACTCGGCCGTGCAGCCCGTCGCGGTGCAGCCTGTGCAGCCGTTCGCGGCGCCGCTGCCCGCCCCGATCGCACCGGCCGTCGCGCCCGCGGCGGTGGCCCCCGCGGTCGTCGCGCCCGCGGCGGTGGCAGCGCCGGTCGCGGCCACCCCGCTGCAGACCACGATTCAGCCGGATGTGGCGAGCACCCCGGTCGCCAATGTCCTTGTCGCGCCGCAGGGGCCGTCGCCGCTGACCGCACCCGCCGCGACGGTGCCCGCGCTATTCGAGCCGCGGCCGGTTCCGGCGAAGCATCCGGTCGTGGTCGATGATTCGCATTCGACCACCACGCCGGTGACCAGCATCCCGACCACTGTCACCAAGACGGTGCCGATCCCCGCCGACAACACCACCGGGCATCCGACCAAGGCGCCCGATACGGGCAGCACCAGGCCCGGCCACACCACAGTTCCGGATCCGGATATCAGCGGGACGACGAAGATCCCGACCGCCACCCACGCGCCGACCACACAGGCCCCCACCACGCAGGCACCGACCCACACCGCTACGCCGCCGACACCGGACGACGACGATGTGACGCTCCCGAGCACCGGCAACGGTGGTGGAACCAGCACCGGCCACAACGGCGGGACCACTCCGAGCACCGTCAACGGCGGCAACTCCATCCCGAATACACACACCACCCAGCCGGAAGTCGACGACCCGACCGTGGATGTCCCGACCGTCTCGGTGCCGACGGTCACCCACTCCGCACCGACGGTCGCACCGACCCCGGATATCGATATCCCGACCGCGAACTCCCCGGCGCCGATCCCGACTCAGCAGCCGCACGTGCCCGCGCCGACGATGCCCGCCCCGGTCACCCCGATCAAGCCGCCGACGCACCCGATCGCCGCCGAAATCAGCGATCCGGCCGATTTCGCGCACCCGGTATACGAGCCCGATCATGCGGCGCTGAGCCTCATGGCCGCCGGGCTGTCCACCCCGCTGCTGCCCGATCCGGGTGTCGACGACGGCCACCACCTCGTGCCGGGCTTGGATATCACCCTGATCTAGGAAGCCGCATTGGGGGTCGCGCGCACCCGTCGCGCTGGCGCATGTCATCGTCGAACGCGATATCCGCACGACAGTTAGGAGGAGCGGTTGTCTGCCGCAGCCGGGCTGGAGGCCGCCACGGTGAAACATCCGGAGGCGATGGCGCCGGTCATCGGAATCCTCGATCAACTGCAGGAGATGACTCGCTCCGCGGGCCGGCAAGACCTGGGTGGCCGACTGAGTATGGTCCGGGCCCGGGTCGGTGACACACGGCTGCGCCTGGTGGTCGTAGGTGCCGCGAAGAACGGTATGAGCACCCTGGTCAACGGTCTGATCGGGGCGCGGGTGAGCGCCACCGAGAGTGCGATGAGTGTGCCGGTGATCGTGGAGTTCGGACCGGAGCCGAGCGCCGTGCTGGTGAAATCGCTGGGCGCGGGCCAGATCGAACGTCAGGCTGTCGATCCGCTGGACCCCGGGCCTGCGCTGGCCGCCGACGGGGTGATCCGCGCCGAATTCACCGAGCCGAGCCCCCTGCTGGCCGAGGGCCTCGTCCTGATGGATGCACCGGGTTCCAACGGCGACGACCACACCACCTGGTCGATGATCGCCGCCGCGGATGCGGTGCTCTACGTCGGTGACGCCGGAATCGAATTCAGCGCGGAACAGATCGGTTACCTCGAGCGCATCCAGCAGCTCTGTCCGACGGTCATCTGCGCGCTGAACAAGATCGACCTGCACCCGCATTGGCAGCACACCCAGCAACGCAATCGCGAGCTATTGGACGCGGCCGGTCTCGGCTTCGCGGTGGCACCGGTGTCCGCGCTGCTGCATCTGCAGGCGGGCGATTATCAGCGCGATATGGAGTCCGGCGTGCCCCAACTGGTCGACCACCTGCGCGACTACGTGCTGGCACGGGCAGACAGCCTGGTGCTGGAAGCCGCGGCCAACGACATCCGGTTGGTCGCCGACCACTTGGCCGTGACCCTGCGGACCGAGGCCGAGGCGCTGCGCGATCCGCGCCGCCGGGTGGAAATCACCGAACAACTGGTCGCCGCCCGCGACCGGGCCGATCAGCTGCGACAGCGTTCGGCCAACTGGCAGGTCACCCTCGGTGACGGCAGCACCGAGCTGATGGCCGATATCGAACACGATTTGCGGCACCGGCTGCGCAGTCTGGTGCGCGATGCCGAGGCCGAGATCGCCCAGACCGATCCGGCCCGCGGCTGGCAGGATTTCGGCGCGGATCTGGACGCGCGCATCTGCGAGGCCGTCGAAGAGAATTTCGTGGTGGCGCACTACCGGGCGGTTGAGCTGTCCGAACAGGTTGCGGCCAAATTCCCCGCCGATCACCGCACCCCGCCGCTACCGGACCTACGCCTGGAAAATCCCGGTGAAGTGCTCGACCAAGTCGCGCCGCTGGATCCGCTGATCAGCGGGAAAGCCGGTGTGCTCGGCCAATTCCTGACCGTCATGCGCGGGTCCTACGGTGGCCTGCTGATGGTCGGTGTACTCACCAGCCTCCTGAAAATGCCACTGGTGAACTGGTACTCGGCCGCCGCCGCCCTGCTGCTCGGCGCCAACGCCCTGTGGGACGACCGCAAGGCGCGCAAGCAGCGCCGTCAGGCCGAGGCCAGGGTTTCGGTGGCCAGACTGATGGACGATGTGATCTTCCAGGTCGGCAAGGAATCGCGAAACCGGTTGCGCGCCATGCAACGCTCCCTGCGCGATCACTTCACCGATATCGCCACCGACGTACTCCGCACCGCCGACGAACGTTTGCGGGTCGCGGAGGTGGCCTACGGCAAATACGGCGACCACCGCGAGGAGCGCATCGCCGACCTCGATGTGCAACTCGCCAGGCTGCGGGGGCTGCGCGCCGAGGTCGATGGGGTCAGCGCGGCCGCGTAGGCAAGACCGTACGCTTCACGGCCTCAGGTCGGAATGCTCGCCGGTGTGTGCGCTGGCTGGAACCCGCCGGAGTGGTGTGACTGCTCGGCCCTGATCACGTGCGTTACCGCATTGATCAGCGCCAGATGGGTGAATGCCTGCGGGAAGTTGCCGAGATGACGCCCACTGCGCGAATCGATTTCCTCGGCGTAGAGCCGCAACGGACTCGCATAGCCGAGCAGCCGCTCGCACAGATGTCGGGCCCGCTGTACTTCGCCGATTTCCACCAGTGCGGAGACCAACCAGAACGAGCAGATCGTGAAGGTGCCCTCCGCGCCGGTCAATCCGTCATCGGTGGTCTCGGTCCGGTAGCGCAGCACCAGACCGTTCTCGGTGAGCCGGTCGGCGATCGAGAGCACGGTGGCGCGCACCCGATGGTCGGTGGGCGGCAGGAAGCGGTTCAGCACCACCAGCAGCAGTGACGCGTCCAGGGTGTCGCCACCGTAAGTCTGGGTGAAGACACCGTCGGCATTCACGCCGTTGGTGAGGATATCGGCCTTGATCTGGTCGGCGATGGTGTACCACTCGGTGGCCCGCTCGTATTCGCCGTGCAGTTCGGCCAGCTTCGCGCCGCGGTCCAGTGCCACCCAGCACATCACCTTCGACGAGGTGAAATGCTGTGGCTCGCCACGCACCTCCCAGATGCCGCGGTCGGGCTCCCGCCAGCGCGCGATGGTTGCCTCGACCTGGCGCTCCAACAGTGGCCACAGCGACTCCGGCACGTGTTGGCGGGATTTCACGTGCAGGTACACCGCATCGAGCATGGTGCCCCAGATATCGTGCTGGTCCTGGTTGTACGCTCCGTTGCCGATGCGCACGGGTTTGGCGCCGTCGTAGCCGGTCAGGTTGTCGAGGGTGGTCTCGGTGAGGTCGCGTTCGCCGCCGATACCGTAGAGCACCTGCAGCGGAACGGGTTCGCCGTTGTCACCGGTGGTGGCGTCCCTCAGGAAGGCGAAGAAGTCGTTGGCCTCGCGGTCCAGACCGAGTGTGTACAGACCCCACAGCGCGAAACTGGAATCACGCACCCAGGTATAGCGGTAGTCCCAATTGCGTTGGCCGCCAGGGGTTTCGGGCAGTGAGGTGGTTGCCGCGGCCATCAGCGCACCGGTCGGCGCGTAGGTGAGTCCCTTGAGCGTCAGTGCGCTGCGCTGCAAGTAGTTGCGCCACGGATGATCCGGGAAATCGCCGAGGGTGATCCACTGCCGCCAGCATTCGGTGGTCTGCCACATCTTCTGCGCCGCCTCTTCGAAGGTGCGCGGTGCGGGCAACTCCGACCAGGTCAGCGCGACGAACACCTCGTCGCCCTCCTTCATCCTGGTCCTGGCGCGGGCCTCGCGGCCCTCGAGTCCGAGCCGCAGGTCGGTGGTCAGCACCAATGTCGGGCCCGCACTCGGATCGGTGGTGCGCACCGCGGTGGCCTCCTCGTACACCTTGCCGGTGTACTCCCAGCGGGCCGGGGCGCGGTGGTAGTCGAAGGCGGGTTCGCAGCTCATCTCCAGCTCGACCGTGCCGTTCACGCACTTCACCGTGCGCAGCAGGACGTGCTCGGCATCCCAATCCATTGGCGTGCGGCGATGGGTCTTGCTGCGCTGCTCATTGTTGTGCCATGGGCCGAGCACCAGTGCGTCCCGCACGATCAGCCAGCCGGTCTCGGTCTGCCAGGTGGTTTCCAGGATCATGCCGCCGGGCAGATACCGCCGCGATGCGGGCACATTTACCCCATACGGGCCGATCCGGAAATGTCCGGCGCTGCGATCGAGCATCGCGCCGAAGATGCTCGGCGAATCGGGTCGTGGCACACACATCCACTCGACGCCGCCATTGCTGGCGATCAGACAGCTGGTCTCACAGTCGGACAGGAATGCGTAATCGTCGATCGGCGGATAGGTGGCGTGCTGGCGCACCTCGGTCAACTGACTGAGCACAGGCAGGTCGGCAGGTTCGTCGACGGTCAGATCATCGGAAGACGCCATACCTTATCTTCGGTCCGTCTGCCCGTATCGTCCACCGCGCGCGCCGAAACCCGACCACCACGCGGTGCCGACGGCGCGGCAAATTCAACACGGCTAGGCTGGTGCCGTGCATCAGATCGCAGGGTGGTGGGACGGCTTCGAACTGTGGGTCGCGGGATTGCCGTTTATCCCGCAGTTCGTCGTGGTGTTGGTCGGCATGGTTCCGGTCAGCTTCGCCATCGCCTACCTGCTGGACCGACTGCTGCGGATCTCGCTGCAACTGCTCGGCCGTAATCCCACGGCCTCGACGGCACTCACCGCGCAGGATGTCGTGGGCACCGAGCCCGTCCTCATGCCCGAGCCGATCGCGCCGCCGGTTGCCGTGCGCGAGACCGCGCAGAGCGGGGCGCGTTGATGCCGCGTTCCCGTGTTCAGCTCGCCTTGATCGCCCTGCTCGTGCTCGTGGTTATCGCCTGGCTTATTACTCGTTAGCGTCCCGGTCCGCACCGGTGCGCCAGTCGTTGAACCGCTTGCCGATCTTGGAGACGGTTTCGCCGACCTCCTGACCGACCGTGCTCACCGCCGATCCGACATCACGCCCGAGATTTCGTACGGTGCGGATCAGCGGATCCTCCGACTGGTCGAAGTTCTGCCGGTAGATGCGTGCGGCCTCCTTGATCTCATCGCTGATCCTGGTGTTCTTATCGTGTTCGCGGCGCGGGTAATCGCCGCCGAGCACGCGGTTGTATTCGCCGGATTGGATCCAGCGGCGCAGCTCCGCGGCCCGCAGCACCGAGAACGGATGACTCTGCAGTTCCAGATTGAGCAGCTTCAGCACACCGTCGCGCAGATCGCCGGAGCGCTCGTAGTCATCGGCCTGTTGCAGGAACGCGCCGTGGTTCATCTCCTTGATCCAGGTGCCGCCCGCGGTCTTCATGTGCACCCGCACCGACGCCTCGACATCCTGACCACACAGCAGCCCGGCCCGATCGCCGGACAACTCGGACTTGCGGCTCCACTCCATCAGTGCGGCAACGATCGCGCGCAGTGCCCAGCCACCCACCGGCACCCAGCCCAGATTGGCCGAAATGCGCAGCAGATGCATGAGCATGGTGCGGTACACCGCATGTCCGGACAGCGCGTGCCCGATTTCGTGACCGACGACGAAGCGCAGCTCCTCGGTGTCCATCAGATCGATCAGCCCGGTCGTCAGCACGATGAACGGCTGGTCCATGCCGATCGTGAAGGCGTTCACATGCGGGCTCTGCAGCACGAACATCTCGGGTGTGGTGCGCGCGTCCAGTACCTCCACACAGTCCTGACGCAACTGGTGCAGCGAACGGAACTGGCGTTCGTCCACCCGGACCGCGGTCGCGAGGTACAGCAGCCGGTGCTGGCGTTCCTGCAGCAATCCGGACAAGGTTCGTAAAACGGTGTCGAACCCGGCGAGCGAGCGCAGCGTCACCAACGCGGTGCGGTCGGCGGGATGCTCCCATGCCCGAGTGCTGATATCGGGGAACCGGGTGCGTACGCGGTCCGGGCTGGTAGTCATGGGATGAAACCCCCCTCTTCCAGTAACTTTGTCGGTTTTTGCCGCCTGCAAGCGGATAGCTAGCGTTGATTCGAACTGGTGACGTTTCCTCTGCTACAGTCTGCCCGTGTCTTCGAGTGCCGTCCCGCAGGTCCGCCATGAACTGGCGTTGATCGCTGTCGGCAACCTCGCGGTCGCGGACATTCTCTGTCGCTGATCGGCTCCGGGCGCTGCTGCGCACCCATCTTTCTCTAGACTGGCGCGCAAACTTTTCGCAGCAGTGTCCGTACCCCGACCTTCGGTCGACAAGTCGCGCCGCAGTTCTACCGCCGCGACAACTAGTCCATGTCGTGGCGGAGCGCATAGGAAAGGTTCCACCCATGTCACCCAGGTCCTTGCTCCTCGGATCGTCCCGATCGCACCGTCGCCCGGTGATCGCGGCACTAACGGCCGTCGCCGCCGTTGTGCTCGCCGCCTGCGGTGGTGGAGCGAGTGACACCGTCGGCGGCGGTGGCGCCGACGGTAGCGGCGGCACCCTCAACCTGTACGCCTACGCCGTCCCGAAGCCTGGTTTCGACAAGGTCGTCCCCGAGTTCAACAAGACCGATAAGGGCAAGGGCGTCCAGATCAACGGCTCCTACGGCGCGTCGGGCGATCAGTCCCGCAAGGTCAAGGACGGCGCCGAGGCCGATATCGTCAACTTCTCGGTCGAGCCCGATATCACCCGCCTGGTCGACGCCGGTCTGGTCGACCCGAGCTGGAATGCCGACGCTACCAAGGGAATTCCGTTCGGCTCGGTCGTCGCGATCGTGGTGCGCAAGGGCAATCCGAAGGGCATCAAGGACTGGGACGATCTGCTGAAGCCAGGCGTCCAGGTCGTCACCCCGAACCCGTTCAGCTCGGGTTCGGCCAAGTGGAATCTGCTCGCGCCGTACGCGGCCAAGAGCGACGGCGGCAAGAACCCGCAGGCGGGTCTGGATTACCTGAGCCAGCTCATCTCCAAGGAGCATGTGCAGGTGCAGCCGAAGTCGGGCCGTGAGGCCACCGAGACCTTCCTGCAGGGCACCGGTGACGTGCTGCTGAGCTACGAGAACGAGGCGATCTTCTCCGAGCGCAATGGCGATCCGATCGAGCACATCGTGCCGCCGACCACCTTCAAGATCGAGAACCCGGTCGCGGTACTGAAGAACAGCAAGCATCTGGACACGGCGAACGCCTTCCGCGACTTCCTGTTCACCACCGAGGGCCAAAAGGCTTGGGCCTCGGCGGGATTCCGCCCGGTCGACCCGAAGGTGGCCGCCGACTACGCCAAGGACTTCCCGACTCCGCAGAAGCTGTGGACCATCGCCGATCTCGGTGGCTGGAAGACCGTCGACAAGGACCTGTTCACCCCGAACACCGGCTCCGTCGCGGTCATCTACGACAAGGCCACCAAGTAATTCGGTGATCCGAAACACCCTGCGGTGTGTGCGACGGGCCCGGAGTAAGCAGCTCGCATAACCACGAAGGGCCCCGCGCACACCGCAAATCGAAGCAGGATACTGGACGATCGTGACTGACAGCAGCAGCGCCGGGATCGGGCATGCGCCCGCTCCCGGCGGCTCCGAAGACGCCACACCCAAGGCAGCAGGCCGGAACTGGTCGTGGCTGCGGGTAACCGGTTCGGTGGGTCCGCTCGGCATCGCCACCGCGGTGCTCTGGCTCAGCATCATCGTGCTGCTACCGCTGGCCGCGCTGACCGTCACCTCATTCGATGACGGCTGGTCCGGGTTCTGGGATGCGATCACCGCACCTGCGGCCATCGACTCGCTGCGCATCACGGTGCTCGTCTCCGTGGTGGTGGCGATCATCAATGTCGTGATGGGCACGCTGATCGCCTGGGTGCTGGTCCGCGACGAGTTCCCGGGCAAGAGCATCGTCAACGCGCTCATCGACCTTCCGTTCGCGCTACCGACGATCGTCGCGAGCATCGTGCTGCTGTCGCTCTACGGGCCGCAGAGTCCGATTGATATCCACCTCAACGCCACCCAGCCCGGCCTCGTGGTGGCACTGGCCTTCGTCACGCTTCCGTTCGTGGTCCGCTCGGTGCAGCCGGTGCTCATCGAGGCGGACCGGGAGGTCGAGCAGGCCGCGCTGTCTCTCGGTGCGGACAGCTGGACCACCTTCCGCCGCGTCGTCTTGCCGACCCTGGCCCCCGCCATCATCAGCGGCGGCGGCCTTGCCTTCGCCCGCGCCATCGGCGAATACGGTTCGGTGGTGCTGATCGGCGGCGCCATTCCACGCAAGACCGAAATGGCCTCGCAGTACATCCAGAAGCAGATCGAGATCGACCGGCCGGTGAATGCGGCTGCGGTCTCGGTCGCACTGCTGGTCATCTCGTTCGCGACCCTGCTGGTACTGCGGCTGTGGGCCGAGCGTACGGCGCGCAAAGAGCAGGAGGCGCGATGAATCTGTCCTGGCCGACCCGTATTTCGCTGCGCGTGGTTGCGCTCGGCTACCTGTTCGTCCTGCTGGTGCTACCCCTGGTCATCATTCTGTGGCGCACCTTCGAGAAGGGCATCGGCGCGTTCATCGACTCGATCTCCACGCCCGCGGCGATCTCGGCATTCCAGCTGTCGGTCCTCATCGTGGTGATCGTGGTCCCGGTGAATGTCATCTTCGGCATAGTCACCGCGATCGCCCTGGTGCGCGGCAAGTTCCCGGGCCGCACGCTGGTGCAGGGCATTGTGGATCTGCCCTTCGCCGTCTCGCCGGTCGTGGTGGGCGTCGCGCTGATCCTGCTGTGGGGTGCGGACGGCTGGTTCGGCGGACTCGAAGACGTCGGTTTCAAGGTGATCTTCAATCTGCCCGGCATGGTGATCGCGACGATCTTCGTCACGCTGCCGTTCGTGGTGCGCGAGGTCGAGCCGGTGCTGCACGAGATCGGCGACGATCAGGAGCAGGCCGCGGCCACCCTCGGCGCGTCCCGCTGGCAGACGTTCTGGCGGATCACCCTGCCCGCTATCCGCTGGGGTCTGACCTACGGTGTCGTGTTGACCGTCGCGCGTGCACTCGGTGAATTCGGCGCGGTGATCATGGTGTCCTCGGCGCTGCCGGGTAAATCGCAGACGCTGACTCTGCTCGTACACGGTCGATACATCAACGACCACAACATCTTCGGCGCCTATTCCGCCGCGACTCTGCTGATGGGCCTCGCCCTCGTAGTCCTCCTGTTGATGACCCTCCTCGAGCGTAAGCGGGGCACCAAGTGATCACCGTGACCAATGCGAAGAAGAACTATGGTTCCTTCGCCGCCCTGAACGATGTCAGCATCGAGATCCCGTCGGGGGAGCTGACCGCGTTGCTCGGCCCGTCGGGTTCGGGCAAGTCGACCCTGCTGCGCTCGATCGCGGGCCTGGAGTCGCTGGACGGGGGCATCGTCACCATCGCGGGCAACGATGTCACGCACGTGCCGCCGCAGAAGCGCGATATCGGCTTTGTATTCCAGCATTACGCCGCGTTCAAACATATGACCGTGCGCGATAACGTCGCCTTCGGCCTCAAGATCCGCAAGCGCCCCAAGGGCGAAATCGCCAAGCGCGTCGACGAATTGCTCGGCATCGTCGGCCTCGACGGCTTCCAGCACCGTTACCCGGCCCAGCTTTCCGGCGGTCAGCGTCAGCGCATGGCACTGGCTCGCGCGCTCGCGGTCGACCCGCAGGTGCTGCTGCTGGACGAGCCGTTCGGCGCGCTCGATGCCAAGGTGCGCGCCGATCTGCGCACCTGGCTGCGCAGGCTGCACGAGGAGGTCCACGTGACCACCGTGCTGGTTACTCACGACCAGGAGGAGGCACTCGATGTCGCCGATCGGATCGCGGTGATGAACAAGGGCCGTATCGAACAGGTCGGCAGCCCGGAGGATGTCTACGACCGGCCCGCCAACGAATTCGTCATGTCCTTCCTGGGCGCGGTGGCCCGGCTCAATGGACATCTGGTGCGTCCGCACGATATTCGCGTCGGCCGCGATGCCAGCATGGCGCTGGCCAAGAACGAGGGCACTGCGGAATCGGCGGGCGTCACCCGTGCCACTGTGGAACGCGTTGTGCACCTCGGTTTCGAGGTGCGCGTCGAGTTGCGTAATGCGGCGACCGGCGATCTGTTCGCCGCTCAGGTGACCCGCGGTGATGCCGAGGCGCTGCAGCTCAGCGACGGGGAAACCGTGTACGCGCGTGCCACCCGTATTCCGGAACTGCCTGCGGGATAAGGGCACTGTCGATTCGCGGCGCCGTCCGCGGTTACGCTCCGCTACCGCCTCTGGGCGCGCCGCACACGCCGCGAATTCGACTCCGCTTTATGGCTGCGGATTCCGCATGCGTGAAATCCGTGGCCATTCATGGCGTGTCGAAACCGAACTCCGGTTTCCACGTCTCATATTGTGCTGAATGCGAAACATGCTAGTGGGTTCCGGTGAATTATCGGGACGTAATCCGATGTGAGCATTCGCAATGGTCGTCGAACGCGGCCCTTATGTGGGCGGCGGGAAGTTGATCGATCACCATGTCAATTCGAAGACAGATGTTTCTCGCGCTGGCCGCTGCCGGCGCGGCGGTGATAATCCAATCCGGTCCGGCAATCGCCGCACCACCACCCGGAACGCCGGCCGTGCGGGCACCGGATGGCCCGGTTATCACCGAGATTCCCGCGGACTCGCCCGGGGTAGCCACAATCGGTCCGGAATCGGTGGGGAAGCCGATCCCGAACTCATATGGCGGTCTGACTCCGGCGCAGTTGATACCGCACGGAATCGAGGGCGAGCAGCGGCATTTCACGCCGAATCCGGAGCAATGGGATAACGCGCGGACGATTGTCGAAGTGGTCCTGCGTCGCGATATGCCCGCCTATGCGGCGGTGGTCGCGCTGGCCACCGCACTGCAGGAATCATTGCTGCGCAATCTGACCGAGGCGGTCGATTACGACTCGCTCGGGGTGTTCCAGCAGCGCCCGTCCGCGGGCTGGGGTACGCCCGAGCAGCTCATCGATCTGCGTTATGCGACCGAGCGATTCCTGGACGCACTGCTGGTCCACGCGCCGGACTACCGGGCGATGCCGCTGTGGCAGGCCGCGCAGGCCGCGCAGCGCTCGGGCTTTCCGACGGCGTACGCGCGGTGGCAGGAGCAAGCCGCGCAGATGGTCTCGCGGTTGCTCGGACCGCGGCAGGCACCGGTGCGACGGGCGGCGAGCGCCAAAGCGGTGCTGGGATGTTGCTGATCAGTTGCCGATGGCCGCAATGGTTTTGATTTCCCGCACCGGAATCGCTTGCGAATTCCGGTGCGGGGAGTCGCAACTCGTTGCTGGATCGGGCTCGTCCGGCCGGTCGCGGACTGGTCGGTATCGACATGGTTCGGGTCGGCTCATCGCGGCCTGTTCGGCAACCTCGATGGGTAGTTGATTTGTCGCTGTTTTCGCATGTGAGCTCGTATATCGACAACCAAGACGGCAGGGTGGTCACCGGCTGGCAAACTGCGAGAGGTCATCGTTGAATTCCGCCACGCCGTAAGGAGATCCGGCCGCGACATCCGCGGTTCACGTTTCGTGCCAGGTGAGCGGGGTCGGTGCTGGTCCGATGCCGCCCGCGTCAATGGCGGCGGCATGCGGACAACCGTATGTCCGGTAGTTGGCAGGCTGGTCGCGGAGTGGTTGCGTGAAAAGGGTTCGAAGCAAATCGACTCGGCGATCAGAGGATTGCGATGGCGGTTGGTCTCGGTTTGAGCATAGGCACGGTGAACACGGTTTCCGCTCTGGCGGAGGAGGGTTCGGCCAAGGCTCCACCCGGTCGCCGCTCCGCCGCCGAACGCTCGCCCGCCGTCACCCGCCGCACCACCCTCACCTTCGACAGCAACGGAATGGCCAGGGTCGGCATGATTCCGCGCCACGGGCGCGCCATCACCGAATTCGCCGATCTGAGTCAACGCAAGACCAAGCAGGCCAGGGTCGGGCACCGCGCGCTGACCGCGGCCGATCTGATCGCTGTCGTCGCGGAATGCCTGATCGCCGAGGCGCGGCGTGATCGTCGCGCGGACGGTGCGGGGGTCATGCTGACACATCCGGCGGGCTACGCCGAGGGACACGTGAAGGAGTTGCGCGCGGCGCTGGACGCGATCGGCTTATCTCATGTCGCGATGGTTGCTGAACCCGTTGCGGCGGCCACCTGGCTCGAGGCCGAACGCGGGCCGTTGATGCCGGGTCTAGCCCTGGTTTATGACCTAGGCGGTGCCAGCCTCGATATCACGCTGGTGCGAGTCGGCGCGGGCCGTCCGCGCAATCCGATTGTCGGCGTACCGATCCGCTCGACGGACTTCGGCGGGCGGGCGTTCGGCGCGCTGGTCGCCGCACGGGCCGGGAACGGGACCGTGCCCGCCTCTATCTCCGGTGTGGCCACCGCCGACGAATTGCGCGCCATCCATATCCGATCCTCGTTGAAGTTGATCTATCGCTGTCTGCGGATGGCGGATGTGACCATGGCCGATGTGGACTGCGTCCTGGTGGTCGGCGGCGCGGCCCGGCCGGTCGAAGTGGCCCAGGTGCTCGCCGGTGAACTGGCGCGTCCGGTGATCACAGCCCCGGATCCGGAACGCACGATCGCCGACGGCGCCGCCATCCTGGCGCGTCGCGCCGTTGCCGCGGACAAGGAGGCGACCGGACATCATCATCGGCGCACAGCACGCGCAGCGACGACGCGCGCCCTCTTACTTTCCCGGCGCACCAGGCGCCGCTTGACCCGGGTGGCGATCGCGGCAGGGATGTCGGCCGCAGGAGTGGCGCTCGCGCTGGCGCTGCCCGCCGACACGGTGGTCGCGGGACTGTCGCAACTCGGGCTGCGGTAAAGGCAGACCCGGCGGCGTACCGCAGCGTCGCCGGGGATGCCGAATATGCGCCAGGTTGACGTGACTCCTCGTAGGTGTAACTATGGGATACAGTAAATGTGTCTTACGAGGAGAGGCAGTGACGACGATGTCTGCAGCCGTGACGCCCGCAGTCGATCCCGAACTGGCGAAGGCGCAGGAGTATGCCGCCAAGCTGCTGCTGCTCTCCGAAGGTTCGGTGAACAAGCACTTCGACCCCTTCGAGGACATCGACTGGGACAATCCGGATTTTGCCGCGGATGCCGGTGAAGAGCGCTGGGTGCTCCCCGTATCCGGAGATGCGCTCGGTCGCCATCCCTGGTACCAGGCGCTGCCGCTGGAGCGGAAGATCGCGATCGGCAAGTACCGCCAAGCCAACGTCGCCAAGGTCGGTCTGCAGTTCGAATCCATCCTGATCAGCGGTATGGTCACGCACAGCTTCGGCCTGCCCAACGGTTCGCCCGAATTCCGCTACTGCTCCCACGAAATGATCGAGGAGCACAACCACACCCTTATGTTCCAGGAGATGGTCAACCGGATCGGCATCGACGTTCCCGGTATGGGACCGCTCGTGCGCAAATTCAAGTACATCGGCGCGCCGGTGGCCGCGCTGTTCCCGAACCTTTTCTTCATGGCCGTGCTCGCGGGTGAGGAGCCGATCGACCACATTCAGAAGGCGATCCTGCGCTCGGGGGAGGATGTGCATCCGATCATGCGGGGCGTGATGGCGATTCACGTCGCCGAGGAGGCGCGCCACATTTCCTTCGCGCACGAATTCCTCCAGCAGCATGTGCCCGAGAAGAATGCGGCCAATAAGCTGGTGCTCTCGATCGTTATGCCGATCGTCATGTTCATCCTCGGTCGCTCGATTTACACCCCGCCCCGGTCGTTCTTCAAGGAGTTCGATATTCCGGAGGAGGTGCGCAAGGAGCTGTTCTACGGCTCTGAGCAGGCCAAGCGGGAGTTCAGCGACTTCTTCGGCGATGTACGCACATTGGCCGCTGACATCGGCCTGATGAACCCCATCGGCAAGGCGGTCTGGAAGTTGCTGAAGATCGACGGCCACACCACCCGCTACCGCTCCGAGCCGCTGCGCTCGGCCAAGGCCGGCTGACGTGCCGTACGTCGTCACGCAGTCCTGCTGTAGCGATGCGTCCTGCGTCTACGCCTGCCCGGTCAACTGTATCCATCCCACGCCAGACGAACCCGATTTTCTGACGGCGGAGATGCTGTATGTCGACCCGCAGGCGTGCGTGGACTGCGGCGCGTGTGCGAGTGCGTGCCCGGTCGATGCCATCACATCGTCGAAGAAGCTGACCGACGAGCAGAAGCCGTTCATCGAGATCAATGCCGACTTCTATCGGCAGGCGCGCCTGCGCCCGCTGCTGGCGAAGCCGGTGCCCGCGGCCGAGATCCACACCGAGCGTCAGCCGCTGCGGGTGGCGATCGTCGGATCCGGCCCCTCGGCCATGTACGCGGCCGACGAACTGCTGACCCAGCCCGACGTCACTGTGACGGTCTTCGATCGACTTCCGGTACCCCATGGACTCGCCAGATACGGCGTCGCGCCGGATCATGACAGGACCCGGCAGGTGAATAAGCTCTTCGATATCATCTCGGCACAGCCCGGTTTCGGGTCGTATCTGAATATCGAAGTGGGCAAACATATTTCGCATGCGGATCTGCTCGCGCACTTCCACGCGGTGATCTACGCGGTCGGTGCGTCCTCGGATCGTAAGCTCGGCGTTGCAGGAGAAGGGTTGGCGGGCAATGTATCCGCCACCGACTTCGTCGCCTGGTACAACGGACATCCGGATCACGCCGAGCGAACCTTCGATCTGTCGCAACGTCGGGCGGTCATCGTGGGCAATGGCAATGTGGCTCTCGATGTGGCGCGCATTCTGGCCAGCAATCCGGAGACATTGGCGGGCACCGATATTGCACCGCATGCGCTGAAGGCACTGCGGGAGAGCAAGGTCGAGGAAGTGGTCGTGCTCGGTCGGCGCGGTCCTCTCGAATCCGCTTTCACCGTACCGGAATTCGTAGGACTGCTCGGTGCAGATGTCGATATCGTCATCGAGGGCGAACTGCCTGCGGTGACCGACGAGCTGCCGTATCAGGTCGAGCAGAAGCTACGGTTACTGCACAGCGTGGCCGAGCGGCCGCTCGGCGCGCGCAAGCGGATCGTCTTCCGGTATCTGGCCGCGCCGACCGCGATTCTCGGCACGGACGAGGTAGCCGGTATCGAGGTGAGCCGCAACGAACTCGTCACCGATCCGGATGGTCGCGTTCGTGCGGTGGCGACGGGGGAGACCGAGCGGTTGGATGCCGGGCTGGTGCTCACCTCGGTGGGTTATCGCGGTGTTGCTGTGCCCGGCTTGCCGTTCGACGAGCAGGCCGCCGTGATCCCGAACCTGAACGGTCGCGTGCTGGAACAGTCCGGTGGTGCGGTGCTGCCCGGAATCTATGTCACCGGCTGGATCAAGCGCGGTCCCACCGGATTCATCGGCACCAACAAATCCTGTGCGCAGGAGACGGTTCGGCAGTTGGCCGATGATTTCAACGCCGGTAGGCTGCGTGAACCCGCCAGTAGCGCAACGGATTTCGACCATCTGGTGCATCGTCGTCGGCCCTCGGTCGTGGCTCGCCGAATCGCGGTACGAACCGGTATCGTGCGCCGTCTGTTCGCCCGCGCCTAGCGGCGCATGCGCGCCCATGTCTCATTCGAGCTGTGTAACGGATTTCGCCCCCCGTCGACATGATGGTTGCGCGGTAGGGTCCGTGACGACGGTTGGCACCTCGGCGCACGGCGACGCGATGAGGGCGAGTGCCGGGCCGAGGTGCCGATTGGCGACTATTTGGCGGTGAATCCACCGTCGATCGCGAGTGCCGCGCCGGTGATGAAGCTGGCCTCATCGCTGAGCAGGTAGGCGCAGAACGAGGCGATCTCCTCCGGCGTGCTGATCCGGCCGAGCGGGTGCAGTGCGGCGATGGCCGCTTCACCCTCGGGGGTCGCGCCCATCGAGTTGCGGAAAGCTGGCGTGTCGACCGCGCCGGAGACCAGCGCGTTGACGCGAACGCCCTGTTCAGCGGCCTCTAGCGCCACCGCGCGAGTCAGCCCGACGACACCGTGTTTGGCCGCCACATACGGTGCCACCGAACCCATGCCGACCACACCGAGGTTCGAGGCGTTGTTGAGGATCGCGCCGCCGCCCGAGGCGACAATGGCCGGAACCTGGTGGCGCAGACCGTAGAACACGCTGGTCAGATTGAGTTCGAGGTCGGCGCGCCACCCCGCCTCGTCGATCTGCTCGACCGGGCCGAAGGCGTTGACGGCGCCCGCATTGTTGAATGCCGCGTCCAGACGCCCGTATTCGGTGATTGCCGCCTGCGTCAGTCGGGCCACATCGTCCTCGATGGTGACATCGGTCGGTACGAAGATCGCCCGGCCGCCCGCCGCGCGGATATCGGTCGCGACCTGCTCGCCCGCGTCTTTACCACGGGCGCCGAGTACCACCGCCGCACCCTCGGCCGCCGCTCGCGTGGCCACCGCCTTGCCGACACCCGAGCTGGCCCCGGTGATGAGCACCACCTTGTCCGCGAAACGCGTAGACATCGTTTTCGAATTCCCTTCTCGCCCTGATGATTTCATGGTCGATGAGATGGCGTGGGATGTTGTTTCGTCCGTGCGCTCGCTCATCGCTGAATCCAGTCAACTGGGCGGGGAGTGGTAGTGCTAGCGGAAATCAGCCGTTACATTTGATGTGTCATGCTCCCGTGTTCGGGATGCTCGCACTATGAAATCAATAGCGTTGGCAATGATTTGGTTACCGACCAGTCGGTGTGGGTTGTCGGTTCTGGGCGGTTCGATTGTTTAAGGCAGATGAGGGGCCCGGTTCGAGTTACTGTGCGGTAGCGGAATCTGGCTTACTGCAGTGGAATCGGGCCTTCGGTCGCGAAACGCCGATCGTCCAGAGGACTGAATGAATCTTTCTCGTGCGATCTAGCTGGGGATTTGACGGAGAGTCAACGGAAGTCAAACGTTTCATATCAATTCGACATCCGAATCAATCCGGTAGCAGCTAACCTGTGGGTGCTGTTTGGGAAGCGACCGCGGCCACATGGATCTCCTATGTGATGGACGTGGTCTCGGTGCGTTGACGGGATAGCGAATGACTACAGGTCTGGGTTTCAGCATCGGTTCAGTGAACTCTGTTTCCGCCATGGTGACCGGCGAGCGACCGTTGTCGTCGGTGCGGACGCGCCGCACGGCGGTGACCTTCGACAGTGCGGGTGGCATCCGAATCGGTGGAATCCCCCAATTCGATATGGCGGTGACGGATTTCGCTGATCTGGCGCGAGATCCGGAGTCGGTCATCGTGGGCGGTCGCTTCTGGTCGCCCGCGAACCTGGTCGCCGCCGTGGTGAACGGCCTGCTCGAATCCTTCCCGCCGACCGCGGGAGCCGTGGCCACCTATCCCGCATGCTATTCCGATAAGCAGCTGTCGCTGCTGCAGCAGGCATTGAATCTAGCCGGGGCCGCGGATGTGCTGCTCGTACCCGAACCAGTCGCGGCCGCGGAGTGGCTCGAACAGGAACGCGGACCGCTGGAGTCCGGATTCGTGCTGGTGTACGACCTCGGTGGGTCCAGCCTCGATGTGTCGATGGTGCGGGTAGGACCCGATTGGGACGATCATCCGATCGTCGGAAAGTCCGTGCGCTCATACGATTTCGGCGGTCGACCGCTCGGTTCGATGATCGCGCGCTATGCCCGGGTCGCCGAACCCGGCGACAACGGTTCGATGCTGCAGATGACCTCGATTGTCGATATCACGAGTATGCGCGACCAGCACATCCGGGATTCCCTCGATGTGGTGCACGAATGCGTGGAATCGACGGGGCGGTGCCTGTCCGATATCAGCTGCATCCTGCTGGTCGGCGGTGCCACCCGTCCCGTCGATGTCGCGCGGACTCTCGCCGAACTCGGCCGACCGGTGGTGATGTCGACCGATCCGGGCCAGACCGTCGCCGTCGGGGCCGCCAGCTATGCGGCCCGCACCTTCGCCCCACTCGCGACCGGTGGTCGGCATCGAGCGCCGAAGATAGCCGTATTCTCCAGTGCCGCAGTGGCTTCCGCAGTGGCGGTATCGGCCGTCACGGTATTCGGCGGCCCGAATATTTCGCAGATGCCGTCCCTGGTGGATGCCTCGCCGGGCAGCTTCCCGATGGACAACTTTCTGTTCGAGCCCCATGTCGAGGCGCTCGCCGGGGCCGGTTCCGCTGCGGTTGGTTGGGCGAGCACAGCGGCGGGCTTCGGCTCTTCCGGCCGACCGGCATACGGGATCGCGCCCGTCGCCCATACGACACCTCTCGGACCATCGATCGGCCCCTCCGTAGCCGAATCACATGGCGGACGACACAGCGAACCACGCGGTGGGACCGCATATTCCGGTGGTGGCACCTACGCCAACCCGGCGCAGTTCCTGAACCCCCTGCCCTTCACCCGAAGTCCGCGGGCGATCCCAGCCGCGCCCGCTGTTGGCACGCCTATTCCGAGCGTTAGCCTTCCGGGCTCGGTTCCCGCCCCGGGTAATTCGGTACCCGGTGGCACCGCGACGACCCCGGGTACCGGAATTCCGGCGACTGGCGGTACCTCGACTGTTGACGGTGCACCGGGCTCGACGACGAACGAAACATCCACCGAAACTGCGACATCGGGCGGCAGCGGGTCCGGCGGTAGCCCGGGTAATGCATCCGGCGGTGCGACTTCGGGCACCAGCGGTGCAACGTCGGGGGATTCCACGAGCGGCGGTTCGTCGGAAAGTACCGCCGATGGGGCGACAAATACTGGCACTTCAGGTGGTTCGACGGGCGGCAGTACCTCGGGTGGTTCGGCGAGCAATGGTGCTTCGAGCTCGACTGGTGGCGGTGGTTCGGCGAGCAATGGTGCCTCGGGCTCGACTGGTGGTGATGCTTCGGGTGGTTCGGCGAATGGCAGTGCCTCGGGCTCGACTGGAGGTGGCGCTTTGGGTGGTTCGGCGAATGGCGGTGCCTCCGGAGGCTCCACCAGCGGTGGTGCTTCGGGAGGTTCGACGAGCGGTGGTATGTCGGGCGACTCGACCAATGGCGGCAGGTTCGGCGGTTCGACCGGTGGCGGCACCTCAGGCGGGACCAGCGTCGGTTCGGCCGGAGGCACCTCGGGCAGCGGAAGGTCCTCCGGCGGGACCACTTCCGGCGGTAGCACCGGTGGCACCTCGTCCGGCGGGATTTCCTCACACGGTACGGGCGGCTTCGGTGGCGGCGGCGGTGCCCGCAGGTAGTCCGCTGTAGTACTCCTCGAGCGACCCGCAGTGGGGCCTCTGCGCAGCGAACTGCGATCGTCCACTGAGCGAGGCCCGAGGGGGTTGGAGCCTGCTATGGCTCCGATCGGCGGAACGGGCATTGGCCGATTGTGGGCGTGGCCCGCAGGGTGACCGTCCGGCAGTAACTTTCGGGCGTATCAGCAGTGCCTAGGCTTGCGCGGCGCAGCCTCACAAGAGGCGCGATCGTCCCGCCGCGCGGGTGGCCGAGACGGGCGCTGGAAGTGCGCGAACCCCGAGATGGGATGCTGCTGTTCGTGCCGTCGGTGCATAGGCGGCCTTACAGCTGCTTTGGTGCGGTGGCACTTCGTGCCGAAATCCTTTGGTGATCAGTGTGGAGCTGCTCCAGTGGATGTGGCCTAGCCGAGGTTGGAGTCCGCAAGTTCGCAGTGGGGCGCGAGCCCGGAAGATATCACCGCCGCAGGGTCGGCGGTTGGGTGAAAGTCGCTGGTCTGGACGGCTGTTGGTTGCGCGGCGGACGGTCACGTGACGGCGTTGATCAGCACTGTTTGTCGGGGATTCGCACATCTTGTGGCGCTGGGAAGAGGGGCGGTCTCGATGAAGAAGTGCTGCTGTTGACGTCCGGGGTATCGGCGAGGGGTGGGGACATTCGGACCGGTCGAATTCCGGTGACGCCGAGTGCCATAGCGATGCACAATGGGTTGGTGGTACATGGGGGACCTCAGCTTATTGCGCTGGATGTCGATGGAACGTTGCTGCAGACGGGATCGCCGGTCAGTGAACGGGTGATCGGTGCGGTGCGGGCGGCGGTGGAGGCGGGGGCGCATGTGGTTGTGACGACCGGGCGGACATTGATGACGACGCGGCCTGTGCTGCAGGAGCTCGGGCTGATCGACGGACATGCGTTGTGTTCCAACGGCGCAGTGCACATTGATGTGGCGAAGGGGGAGCCGGTGGCGGTGCAGACCTTCGACCCGGCCCCCGCGGTCGTGGCCTTGCGCGCGCTGTTTCCGGAGATGATCTTCGCGGTGGAGAAGGTCGGCATCGGCACCTGGGCGACGGGGGCGAGTCCGGGTGAATTCTCGATCGGCGAATACGTTCTCGTCGATGACGGCGCATTGAGCAGCGAGCCCACCCCTCGACTCAACGGCTGGTGGCCCGACGGTTCCCTGGAAGAGATGCTGCGCCTGCTCACCCGACTGCGGGTACCGGGTGCCAGCTGGGTGCACGGCGAATTCGGCCCGTGGCTTACCGTTTCCCGTCGCGGCGTCTCCAAGGGGTGGGCATTGGAGCGGCTACGCACCGCACTCTGCATCCCCCGCGCCGCCACCCTCGCCATCGGCGACGGCTACAACGACCGCGAAATGCTGCACTGGGCAGGACATTCCGTAGCAATGGCGAATGCCCCGAACGAGGTCCACACCTGGGCCGACGAAATCGCCGACGATGTCGCCGAAGACGGCGTCGCCAAAATCCTGGAACGCTGGTTCATCCACTGACCTGGACCGTGCTCACCATGCGTTGGTGGCGGCAAACATCGAGAGAGCCCCTCAACCAGAGCATTCTCGAGGCAGGGCGAGCCATGGGCCTGTGGAGAGGCGGTACTCGAGAATGTGCGACCACCAATGCTTCTCGGGGTGGTGAAGAGTTCGGGTGGGATTGCGAGGGCGGGCGGATCAGCGAGCACTGCCGCCACCATTGCCTTCTTCAGAGCAAAGTGAACCTCGGGCGGGGTTGGTAAGCGCGGGCAAAACCTCGAGAGCGCCGGGCTGCCAAGCATTCCGAGGCACGGCATGCTCAGGGTGGCGTCGTGAAGGAGTGGGCAAAGCCTGAGAAAGGCCCGTCACCGCCGTCAGTATCGGGGGCAGGGCATGTCTCGGGTGCTGTCACGGAGGGGCGAACCGCGAGGGTGCCCCGCCACCGAGGATTCTCGGGGCAGGGCATGCTTCGGGGCGTCGCGGAGGGGTGGTTGGGTGGGTAGATCATGCGAGCAACTTCGCCATTCTCAGAGCAAGTGAACCTTGGCAGGCGTCGCGAAAGGGCGAGCAACCAGCGAGAGCGCCGGGCTGCCAAGCATTCTCGGGGCAAGGTATGCCTTGGCGCGAAGGTGGGCAAACCGCGCGAACGCCTGCCATTGCATTCTCGGGCAGCTGGGGCAGGCGCTTTAGGGGCGGCTGAGTATCGCCAGGTAGTGGGGGTTTTGCATGATGCCGAGGATGTTGCCGAAGGGGTCGACCACTGATGCGGTGATGAAATCTCCGTTGCCGCGTGGGGTGATCGGCTCGTACTCCTCGGCTCCGAGGGCGAGTAGGCGGTCGAAGCTTGCCTGCACATCGTCGACATGCCAGTGCAGGATGGATCCGCCAGGTGCGTTCTGCGCACCGGCGGGTGCGAATTTGCGGTTGATGATTCCCAGTTCGTGCTGGTAGTCGCCGATGCGGAATTCGTAGTATCCGCCGGGCACTGCGTAGTACGGGGCGTAGCCGAGCAGGTCGGTGTACCAGTCTTTCGCGGCCTCGAGGTCGTCGGCATAGAACGAAACGGTGGCCATTCCTCGCAACATCTTGGTCTCCTCTGATCGGGGTCTTGTGATCCATAGTTGCGCCTAAAGTGCTCACCGAATGAGCACTTTAAGCGGCAGAATTGTGCTCATGCGAGCAGACCGATTGGTGGCGACCCTGTTGCTGATGCAGACCCGTGGGCGCGTGACGGCTGCCGAGATCGCCGCCGAACTCGAGGTTTCGGTCGCGACCGCGCGCCGGGATCTGGAGGCGCTCTCGGCGGCAGGAGTTCCGGTCTATCCGCAGTCGGGCCGCGGTGGTGGCTGGTCGCTGGTGGGCGGCGCACGCACGGATCTCAGCGGCCTGACCGAACCGGAGGCGCGGGCGCTGTTCCTTTTGGCCGGACCGTCCGCGAGCGCGGTGCCCGAGGTTAAATCGGCGCTGCGCAAACTGGTGCGTGCCCTCCCGCGGACCTTCCGCACCGATGCACAGGCCGCGGCCGACGCGATCGTGATCGATCCCGCGCGCTGGGGTGAGCGCGATCAAGCTCGGCCGAAGCTCGTCGAATTGTTGCAGCGCGCGGTGGTCGAGCGCCGCAAGGTGCAACTGACATATCAGCGGCCGGGGGAGCGTACCCGGCGCGTCGTCGACCCGTGGGGCCTGGTCGACAAGGACGCCACCTGGTATCTCATCGCAGGCACCGACCGTGGTAGGCGCACCTTCCGCGTCGACCGAATCGTCGATGCCGCGATAACAGACGAAATTGCCCACCGCCCAGTTGATTTTGATCTGTCCACGGCGTGGCAGGCGGTCGTCGGCGAGGTCGAACAACGTCGTGCCGCGACATCGGCCATCGCACTCATTGCGCCGCAACTACTTCCGATTCTGCGCAAGCAGCAGGGGCGACATTGTGCGGTGGACGGTCCGGTCGCCGACGGACGCGTTCAGGTCCGTATTACCGCGCCGACCCCGCGCATGATCGCCCAACAATTGGCGGGCTGGGGTGCCGAAATCGAGGTGCTGGCACCGCGATCCGTACAGGCGGAGTTGGCCGTGCTCGGCGCCGAACTCGTCGATCGATACCGTGAGTGACCGCGCGGCGAATCGAATCTCGCAGATCGATTCGTGCACCGCGAGTGATCACGATATGCGCTTCGCGACTAATGAAAACGCTTGTGTCACAGGGATTTACCATTGCAAAGCAGTCCGCTATAAATAGTTTCAGCCGGTTCATCGCGGACGGCCAGTCGATAAATACGACGTCGGGCCAATGCGCGCCGGACGCCATCCCGCAGGTGCTGCCCTGACTTGCATTCACTAGGGGTTCGGCGTTTGCGAGCGCCGATCAGGTATCAGGCTCGGCGGGTGCAAACGCCGAGAAGATGCGCACTCGGCGTACGCAAACGCCGAGGAGGAAGACCGCTGGGCCGCGTCCGAGTAGACGCGGCCCGTCCGGTCCGATCAGTGTGCCGGTTGGGGTAGCAGTCCGTGCAGTGCGCGCACCATCTCAGTGGCCACTACCGCATGCCCGCTCATCGTGAAATGGATGAGATCAGCGCTCATCACATCCGGCCGCAGCCGCAGCGGATGGTCCCATAACTCCACCAGCACGGCGTCGTAACGCGTGGCCAACTCGCGGGTGATGTCGTTGAGCGCCGCCATCCGTTCCCGCATCGGGCGCATCGCGGCCATCCGCTCCACTTCCCACACATCGGCGAGGGTGAAGGTGCTCACCTGCGCTCCGCTGCGGGCCAGCGCGCCGAAGATCGAGTCGAGATTCGCGCGCAGCTCGTCGAGATTGCCGCCGGGAGCGAACAGATCGTTTCCGCCGCAGCTGATGTGCACCAGGTCCGGCGCGAATTCGAGCACCCGCGGCAGTTGGTCGGCGCGCACCTGTGCGGATGTTGCGCCGATCCGGCCGGTATTCAAATAGGCCAGAGCGGGATTGGCCGCCGTCAACACCGTGGCGACGCGATCTGCCCATCCGGTGGTGTCGTACCCGGGACACGGATCGCCGACGCCCTGGGCGATCGAATCCCCGAGTACCGCGTAGCGCTGCCAGGTCGCATCGGCGAGCAGTTCGAGTGCGGCGGTGCGCGACAACAGCATCGGATCGTTGGCTTCGGTCCGAATATCTTCGTGTGTCAAGGTGACTCCTAGCTTTGAGCGGGAACGGCAACACGGACGCGCGCTGGAATCGCGATTACCAATGCGGACGCGATACCGATGCCCGCGCAAACAGCGAACAGCGTGTGGAAGGCGGCCAGCGCATCGTCGGCATTGGCGGCGAATACCGCGGCAAGCACCGCGACACCGAGCGCGCCCCCCACCTGTCTGGCCGTCAGATTCATCCCGATTCCAGCCGCAAAGCGTTGCGGCGGAAGCGAACTCGCGGCCGCGGTGCCGAGCACCGTCACGACGATCCCGACGCCGCCGCCACCGAATAGCCCGGCCGGTACCCACGCGGACCACAGTGCCGGTGTCGGTCCGAAGGCATCGGTGCTCATCCAGACATTGGTGCCGGTGTACATCAGCGCCCCGAGGACACCGAGCCAGCGCCGAGTGCTCGCCGCCGTGACGCGACCGGCGATCGTCGCGGTCACCATCGAGGACACCGCGCCCACCGTCAATGCGGCCGCCGAACCGAGCACCGAATACTGCCAGATCGCATCGAGGAACAGCGGTCCGGCGAGCAGCCAGGCGAACATGGTCGCACCGAACACGAACGAGGCGGCATTGGCCAGCGCATACGGCCTGCTCTGCCACAACTCGACCGCGATGGCCGGATTATGGTGACGCGCGGAGCGAACCAGCGCGGCCAGGATCAGCAGTGCGCCGACGCCGAGCGCGGCGAGTGTGCCGGGTGCGGTCCAACCCCATCGCTGCCCCTCGGTGACTGCGGCGACCACACCGCCGAGTCCCATGGCAATGGCAATTGTGCCGACCGGGTCGGGCAGCGCACTGCCGGGTTGGCGGGTGTCGGGCACCGGAACTCGCAGCCCAGGCACGATCAGCGCGATCGCCACCGGGATATTGATGACGAATACCGCTCGCCAGCCGAATGTCTCGACCAGCGCGCCGCCGATCGCCGGACCGACCACGGCGGCGAAACCGCCTGCGGCCGACCAGGCTCCGATGGCCGCGCCAATCTTTTCCCGCGGCGTAACGGTGAGGACGAGTCCGAGTGCCGATGGCACCATCAGCGCGGCCGTGGCACCTTGCAGCAGGCGTCCGGCAATGAGCCAGCCCGCGGTGGGCGCCAGGCCGCACAGCAGAGATGTCACGGCGAAACCGACCAGTGCGATCAGGAACAGTCTGCGCCGTCCGATGGTGTCGGCGAAGCGGCCCGCAGGGGTGAGCAGTGCCGCGAAGGCGATGGCATATCCGCTGACCACCCAGGTCAGCGTGGTTGTCGCGGTACCGGGAAAGTCGCGGGCGATCGAGGGGAAGGCGATATTGACGACGGACAGATCCAGGAAGGCGATGAACGCTGCGCCACAGGCGATGACGAGCGTGCGCACGGCGGCCTTCGAGGTCGGCGGACTGTCGGTCCGCGCGGACACTTCGGTCATGGGGGAGATCCTTCGGTGAGGCGAAATCTAAACGTACGACCGTTCGTGCAATAAAAGTACGACCGTGCGTTCGTATTTGCAACCCGATAGTGGAAGAATGACGACATGGCAGAGTCGACAACCACCGCGCAGGGCACTGATCAGCGCCTCGCCAAAGGCGCTCGTTCCCGGGCCTCGATTGCCAGACATGCCGCCGACGTCGCCTCCATCGAAGGGTTGACGGGCTTGAGCATCGGTCGTCTCGCGACCGACCTAGGCATCAGCAAAAGCGGTATAGCCACCCTGTTCGGCACCAAAGAAGCACTGCAGGTCGCAGCGGTGAAGGTGGCTCGCGAGGCCTTCGTCGAACGAGTGATCGCGCCGAGCCTCACCGAACCGCGCGGCCTACCGCGCCTGCGCGCCCTCATGGATCGCTGGTTCGACCACATCACCGACCCGACATTCCCGGGCGGGTGCTTCCGGGTGGCCACCATCGCCGAATTCGACAGCAGGCCCGGACCCGTCCGCGACGCCATCGCCGAGGATCACAGCGAATGGCTCGACTTCTTGGCCAAGCAGATTCGGCGCGCTCAGGAACAAGGCGATCTCACCGACCGCGACGCCGATGCCATGGCTTTCGAATTCGACGCGGTGATCAGCGCAGCCAATACCGCCCAACAGATGGGTGATGAGCGCGGTGTCGCCACCGCGCACACCATCGTGAACGCGCTACTGAGCTGAGCTCCCTGCGACATCCACCGATGCGTGCTTACGCACCGGGACTCAGTAGGCGTGATCTGGAGCAGGTGCGGTGAATCGCGGCAAATCGGCGATGAGTTCGGACAGCTGACGGCCGGTTCGCAGCACGGTGCCGTCCGGACGGACCAGAGCACCGCGTCCGCGCCTGAGCCAGCGTCGCAGGTCGGTCCTAGCGATAACGACCACACCGCCGCGCTGTTCGATCTCGCGGCGCTGTGCCGGTGTCGGGTGGATAGCGGTGACGATCGCGAAACGGCCCGCCGCGATATCGTCGAAACGACGGCCGTCGAGCAGTGCGTTCGGGACGAGTTTGCCCGCCAGACCTCGGTAGAAGCGATGCGCCACAACAAGTTCGGATCGGTGTAGCGGCGGCGTCTGGCCATTGGTGACCAGCTCGGCGAAGCCGGGCAACCGGTGCAACCGTGGCGCGATGAGTCGGCGCAGCAGATTTCCGAATTCGCCGCCGTCGGTCATGGCACGTCCGATGAACTTGGCGAGCCGAATCATGGCGTGCGCGTGCGGCTTTCGCTCGATCTCGTAGGTATCGAGCACGCTCGCGGGCAGGTCTTCGCTGAGAACGCCCGCGAGCTTCCAGGCGAGGTTGGTCGCATCGCGTAGCCCAGCGCCCATGCCCTGGCCGATGAACGGTGGGGTCAGGTGGGCCGCGTCGCCGAGCAGGAAGATCCGGCCGCAACGCCAGCGGTCGGCGAGCTGGGCGCGGAAGGTGTATTCTGCGACTCGCACGAGCCGCAGTTCCTCGGCCGGGGTGTTCCCGATCCACGGCGCGATCAGTGGCTGCAGGCTCGTCAAATCGCGGTAATCTGTGGCGGTTTCACCGGGACCGAGCCGGAATTCCCAGCGGTAGCGCGTGGTTCCGATTCGCATATAGGTCGCGGCGCGAACAGGATCGCAAACCTGGTGTACGCCTTCCCATTCTCCGAAGTCGGCAGTGGTGTCGACATCGATGACGAGCCAGCGCTGCGCGAAGTTCAGGTCGCGCAGCGTGGCTCCGATGGCGGAGCGGACCACGCTGTTGGCGCCGTCGCAGCCGAGCACATATCCGGCCAGGACCGACTCGACGGCACCAATGACGCGATCGGTGAAATCAACACGCACGCAATCATTTTCCTGCGTCACGGTGACGACCTCGGCATTGCCGCGGAGGGTGATGCCGGGATACCGTCGCACATTCGCGCGCAGGATTGCTTCGAGCTCCGGTTGGTCGAATAGGTTCGCCTCCGGGTACCCATTGGCGCCGCCCGCCCGATCGCGATCGAATTGAGCGAGTACCCGCATATCGGGATCGATCAACCGCAGGCCGAGCGCGGGGCGCGAGATCGCGTCGAAGTCGTCGCCGACGCCGAGACGTGCCAGGATCCGGCGGATTTCGCCGTCGAGATGGACCGCCCGTGGCTGCGGGTATATGTCGTTCCACCGTTCCAGCACCAGGGTTTCGATACCGTATTCGGCCAGTAGTGTCGCCACGGTGAGCCCCGTGGGGCCCGCGCCGACGACGACCACCGGAACCGCGTTCATCGGCTCGCTCCACTCACGAGATTCATTGCCGGACCACGACTTTCCAGCCGATGGCGTATCGGCCGAGGACCTCGGCCGCGGCATCTTCGGCGGTGGGGTCCACTTCGACGGTCGCGACGATCGCCCCGTCTTCTACTGCCGCCGTGACGGACCGCACGCCGGCGACCTGCTCGAGTGCGTCCTGCAGTTCCCGTCGAGTAGCATCCGCGCGCAGCCCGAGCTTGTACGGCTTACCGACATCGGTAACGGGCAAAGCGTCCAGGATCACAACGGATTTCGGCACCGCCGCCGGTTCGGGCACCCGCTCGCCCGCCCACGCGAGCAGTTCGGATTCGGTGATATCGGCACCGGCTCCGAGCGTGACATAGGCGATAGGTACTTCACCGGCGTGGACATCGGGACGTCCGACCGCACCGGCCGCGGTCACCTGCGGATGTGCCAGCAGGGCGTCCTCGATCAGCGCCGGGTCGATATTGTGCCCGCCACGGATGATGAGATCCTTGGCGCGGCCGTGCAGGTGGATGAAACCGTCCGCATCGATGTGCGCGAGGTCGCCGGTATCGAGCCAGCCGTCGACCGTGGTGCCGAGCCCGTCGAGAATGTGGCCGCGCTCATCGCGGCCGGTCACGTAGCCGGCGAAAACTGTTGGGCCACTGATCTCCAGTACTCCGATCGCGCCGGCGGACAGCGGCTCCCGGTCGCCCGCGCGCACCACACGCACACCTGCTGGTAGGGCATCCGCTGCCCGACCGCACCCGGTCGCGGAACGTCCGGATAACTGCGCGCGCTCGCGCAGGTCGCCTCGGTGAGTCCGTAGCCTTCGACCAGGGTGACACCGGTGTGTGTCTGGAAGTTCGCCCGCGTCGCGGGCGGCAGCGGTGACGCGCCGACCATCGCATAGCGCAGACTGCTGATCTCGGCGTCGACCGGGCATTGCGCCAGCACGGCATATACGGTCGGGACCGCGCTCATCGCGGCCACACTATAGTGCGCCACGATCTTCCAGAATTCGCCGTACAGCGCGAGATCGCGGTAGCCGAGCGGTCCGGCCCACACCACCGGCTGCCCCTTGAACAGCGGCGCGAGCAGCGTCACCACCAGGGCATTGACATGGAACAGCGGGAGTGCGGCGAAGATCGTCGCATCCGCGTCGAGCAGGGAGTTGGCGGCGATCATCCACGCATTGGCGATCTCACCGGAGTGGGTGTGGGCGGCCAGTTTCGGTACACCAGTGGTGCCGCCGGTGTGGAACAGCGCGGCTAGATCGTCGGAGGCCGGGAGCTGTCCGGCGAATGTGTCCGAATCTTCCTCGGCGGCGAGCTCATCCAGATAGCCGAGGTGTACACCGTCGATCACCGGCAGCGGGTGCGGCTCGGCGGCGCCGGTGGGGCGCAGTACGAATACGGCGTCGAGCAGTGCGTCATTCGCCAGCGCGAGCGCGGATTCCCATGTCTCGGTGGCGAGTTCGGGCCCGGACGCGATCAGCACTCTGGCACCGGAGCGGCGCAGCAGCTCCACGATGTGCCGACCGGACATCGCGCCATTGATGGGTGCGGCGATACCGGCCAGCTGCGCGGCGAGCGTCGCGGGAATCAACTCCGCGCAGTTGGGCGACATCAATGCGACCGCATCGTCGCGTCGGATACCCAACCGGTACAGCAGATTCGCATAGCGGTGCACCTCGGCAAGGAGTTCGGAGTAACTGCGCCGCACGGGTTCTCGCCACCGAGCCGCCTCCGGCAGTACGGTGAGCGCGTTTCGATCGGACCAGAGTTCGGTGGCCCGGACCAGCAGTGCGTAGGTCGATTCCGGCAGGCCGCGTTCGGCCAGTGGCACGGATTCGATCTCGGCCAGGTCGCCGGGGCCGCAGTAGCGCGGCCACAGCAGATCCGTTGTCGTCATGTTCACCGTGCGTACCGCACAACCGTGCGCTGGCGACCCAGGTCGATCGCGCCGTCATCGGTGGCCACGGTGGCCTCGATGACATCGCCGTCGCGCAGATACTTAGGGTTCTTGGCCTGACCCTTGAAGAACAGCTTCCACTTCGTCGCCGCCGGGAGCAGGGAGGCGATGATCTCGACCGGCTTCGGTGGGGCACTGATCGCGGTGCCGATAGGGGTGCCGGTTAGCAGCAGATCGCCCGCATCGAGTCGCTGGAATCGGGTCAGCGCCTGCAGTGTCTCGACGGGGGAGTAGATCATATCGGCGACCGTCATGTCCTGGCGCACTTCACCATTGACCCACAGCCGCAACCGCAGATCGGTGAATCGCTTCAGCTCGTCGGCATCGAGCAGCACCAGCGCCGGACCGACCGGTGTAAAGGTCGGATACGACTTCGCCTCGTAGAACTGGGTTTTCGGCAATTGCACATCGCGTGCCGAAACATCATTGGTCACAACGAGACCGGCGACGTAATCGCCGATATTTTCGGCGGTGATGGCGGTCCCGACCGGCATCACCTTACCGAAGACCAGTCCGATCTCCACCTCGTAATCCAGCAGCCGCACATGCGCGGGCCGGATGACATCGTCGAGCGGGCCGCTGATCGAACCCGAGGATTTGCGGAAGAACGTCAACGGTACGGTCTCCGGGTCTGCGCCCGAATCCCGCACGTGGGACGCGAAATTCGTCATCTGTGCGACCACCCGGCACGGTGCGGTCACCGGTGACACCAGCGCGAGGCTCTCGACAGGGACGATCTCGGTACTCGATGCACTCGCCGCCAGCGCCTGCCGGTCGGCGAGCAACTGACCGGTGGTGGTCGCCGCGGTATCCACCCGCGCGGCCCCAGCCGGCGTCGATACCCACCAGGCGTCGGCGGTTCGGAGAACGGAAATGGTCATGAGTTGGCAACTTTCAGTAGACCGCGTAGGCGGTGCAGATCGAATTCGTTGTCGGCACGCAGCGCGTCGAATACGCCGCGCAATTCGCGGACCGATTCCCGGCCGGGTTTGAGGCCGAGGAAGTCCTTGGTGGCGGGCGGTCCCCATTGGGCCAGCCCGGATGCGGTCATCGGCGCCCAGCCGGGCTCCAGCGTGGAGTCGAACATGTCGCCATCGCTGAAGTGCTCGACCAGGAACCCGTCCGGGTCGCGCCAGTAATCGAATATCTGGCTGCCCTGGATATGCCTGCCGATACCCCACGACCGGTGGTACCCGTGGTCGAGCAGGTATTCCCCGCCCGCCGCCAGGGCATCTAGGTCGGCGACCTGATAGGCGGAGTGCACATACCGGTTGACCGGGCCGAGCACCAGCGCGAGCGTGTGATGGTCGGCGGGGGTGCGGCCGCGGTCACAACGGATGAAGCTCATGATCGGGCCGCGGTCACGTTGTTTCGGGTAGTAGAGGAAATCGCTGACGATCAGGCCCAGGTGTTTCAGGTACCAGTCGAGCGTCTCCCGGTAGCGGGTCGTCTGCACCACCACATGCCCGAGCCGCTGCACCTTCGCGGGTTCGCGCGTCGGGCGTTGGGTCTGGTTGGCGCGCGGCGTTTCGTGGCCGAAATTGAAGGTGTGTGGCTGCTGGGCGGGCAGGGCGGCGAGCACATGGGTATCGGCGACCACCCGCACCCGCAATCCGCTCGGGTCCGGCAGGTCCACGGCGACGCCACCGATGCTCTCCGGCAGCGGTACCGGCTCGGGTCCGTTGGCCTGGGCGAGCCGGAACAGGTCCGTCGAACCTGCCGCTTGGAATGCGGGACCGATGAACCTCGACCGGCTGCCCCGGCGGATGACCACACACGGCGCACCCGGGTCGGTGCCACGCAACTGCAGTTCGTCCGCGGTGCGCAGCACGGTTGTGAAACCGAACGCGCAAGCGAAGATTTCGGCGGCAGCCAGGTCGGGCTTCTCGAACTCCAGCCACGCCAGGTCGTGCACCTTGATGATCGGATTCCTGGCCCGCCCCGGATGCTCGCCCGGTGCGGCGCCGAACTCGCTGTGCAGACCCGTATGCGGGTCATGCTGGTCGATCATCGCCCTCTCCCTTCGCTAACTGAATATATCGTCACTTACGAGTGCATATTCAGTCAAGAGGTGCTGAGGAATTCGTCATTACTGACTCGACGAGCTAGGATGACGGGATGGACCAGGGAGAGGCGATGGGCGAGCAAACCGGTACCGAACTCAATCGCTTGGAGCGGCGCAAGGCACGCACCCGGGCAGCGCTGGTCGGTGCGGCTCAGTCCTTCCTCGCCGCCGGGAAACCGAATGTGCCGATCCTGGAGATCACCCAGGCGGCTGATGTCGGGATGGGGTCGTTCTACAACCACTTCGAAAGTCGCGAGGATTTGTTCCGCGCCGCGATCGAGGAGGCGCTCGATCGACACGGCTCAACCCTCGACATGCTGACCGAGGGGATGGACGATCCCGCGCATATCTTCGCGCAGAGTTTTCGGTTGACCGGGCGCCTGCACCGCAGAAGTCCCACGTTGAGCAAGGTGCTGCTCAATCACGGTCTGGCTCTGGTCAGTTCCACGAAGGGCCTCGCGCCCCGCGCGCGCCGCGATATCGAGGCCGCGGTTCGCGCGGGACGGTTCCAGGTTCGCGATGTGGAATTGGCCATGACCATCGTCGCAGGTGCCTCGCTATGCCTGGGTCAGCTCCTGCACGACAAACCGGAACGCGACGATGCCGCGGCCGCGGACGAGGTCACCGAGGATCTGCTGCGCATGTTCGGCATTCCCGCAGACGAGGCGCGCGAGATCTGTCAGCGGCCCCTGCCGCCGATCGACGCACTGCCGGACACTGCGGCCTGAATCTCCGAAGCCGCTCAGGCTTCGGTCGCCGCACGCTGCAGTTGCTCGGTGGCCTCGGCCTTGATCCGCTCGAACTGCTCGCCCATCCGCGCGGCCAACGCCTGCGCGGCCGACAGTGGACGCACCATCACCATGAAGTCATCGATCTTGCCGTGTTCGTCGAAATGCAGGAAGTCGCAGCCGGTGAGCTGCTTGCCGTCGACGGTGGCCTCGAAGACGAAGGCATGGTCGCGGCCGTTCGCGTCGGCGATCTCGCGCACGTAGCGGAAGTCCTCGAAGACGCGGATGACGGCGCGCAGAATGGCCGCGGTGATCGCCTTGCCCGGATACGGCTTGAACGCGACCGGACTGGTGAAGACCACGTCATCGGCCAGCAGTGCCTCGATAGCGGTCTCGTCGCGGGCCTCCACGGCTGCGCGGAAGGGATGCATAACTCCACCTGTCATAGTCAATTATTTGCTTATCAAGTTCGAACAGTATCGGCGTACGCGAATCGCTGTCCAGTGTTGATTAGACAATAATTTGAATAATCATCGAAAGTGGTAACGTGAGCGGATGGCGTTACGTGACGCGGTGCTGGCCGCTCTGCTGGAAGGGGAGGCGTCCGGCTATGACCTGGCCAAGGGCTTCGACGCCTCGGTGGCCAACTTCTGGATGGCGACGCCCCAGCAGCTGTACAAGGAACTCGAGCGGATGGCCGCCGACGGCCTGATCGAGACTCGGGTGGTGCAGCAGGAGCGTCGCCCGAACAAGCGTCTGCATGCCATTACCGCGGCCGGGCGCGCCGCGTTGCATACCTTCATCGCCGAGCCCGCCAAGCCGACCGCCGTTCGCGACGAATTGATGGTCAAGGTGCAGGGCATGGACACCGACAACGCGCCGACCGTGCGCGCTGCGGTGGCCGAAAAGCTGGCATGGTCGAAGGCGAAATTGGCCCGCTACGATCGCCTACGCGCCCGCTTACTCGACGGACGCAGCGAGCAGGCGTACCTGGCCGAGGCCGAGCGCATCGGCCCCTACCTGACGTTATTGCGCGGAATCTCCTTCGAGCAGGAGAACATTCGCTGGGGAGAGTTTGCGCTTGCCGCCATCGACCGGCGCATTGCTGCGGGACCCGCGACGGCCGATCTGGACGCGATCGCCCCGCGGTGAGGTAGATATTCGGTGCAGTGGTCCTGCGCGGCGAGCAGGGCGCGTTCCGCCGGGGCCCGGCGTGCGGTGTGCCGGAATTCGCGGGTGCGCAGTCCCGTGCGGGTATGTCGAATTCAGCGATCGCTGGCCGGAGCGGCGGGTTAGCGTGCGGCGCTGAGTCGTACGAGAAGTGATTGTCCGAACGGAACTGCTCCGAGACCGTTCGAAGATCAGGCGGACAGGCTCAATGTAGCGCTGAGCGCGGTGTCGTAACGGTCCCAAACAATTTCGGTAAACGCCGTATCCGGCCCGATGACCTGCGCATGCACCACATCGGGCGCAGCGGCCACCAGGCGATCGGTGAGCAGCCCCGGCGCGAGGAACCACGGCGCCACCAGCACCTCTTCGGCACCCCTTGCGCGCAAACGCGAAATCGCTTGGGTGACAGAGGGTTCGGTGGTCGCGAAGCAGATCTCGGTAAGCCAGCCGGTCATTCTCGCGAGCTGTCGCGCAACCTCGCTGGTCCGTGCATTCGCCGCCGCCGATGCCGCCCCAACCGCCGCTACGACGACTCCGAGCGGCCGCCTGTCACCCGCCGGTTCCAGCGCAGCCGAAGTGCGGTCGCGGAGGGTGGTGATGAGCCGCGGGTCCGGTCCGAGAACATCGGCTTGGGTGAGCACGAGCTGTGGGTGGTCGGTGCGGGCAGCGGCGAGCAATCCGGGGAGATCGACTCGCGCGTGATAAGCGCTGCCCAGCAGCAGCGGTGCCACAACGGCATGCGTATGTCCTTGCACAGCAACGGCCTTCACGACCTGGTCGACCGATGGCGCATTCAGATCGAGGAATGCGAGCCGCACATCGATATCCGGCCGGGCGGCGGCGATATCGGCGACGACCGCCGACATGGTCGCGGGCGAGCGCGGATCCCGACTGCCGTGCGCCACCGCGATGAGCGCCGGTCTTGGGTGTGCATATCCGCTGATCGGGCTAACACGAACAGGCCCGAACATCGGTCTATTCGGTCCGCGCCGGTGACCCGATAGGCGCTCCAGCTCCGCCCACATGGACCCGCCCGGCAGCCACGCCACCGAGCCGATACCGCCGGGCGAATTCACCTCAGACTCCGACCTCGACCGCGGTCAGCACGTCACCGACCAGACCGGCCGCGAGGGTATTGCCGCCCGCCGGATCGATGAGCAGGAAGCTGCCGGTATGCCGGTTGACGCGGTAGTCGTCGGCCGCGATCGGCTCGGCGACGCGCACGGAGATGCGGCCGATATCGTTGAGCGTCAACGACTCCGGGCTCGCCTGCGCGGTCAGATTCTGCTCGTCGAACCGCTCGACGAGCGCGCCGACGATCGCCTGCGTGGTGCGGGTGCCGTGCTTGAGCAGCAGTCGCGCGCCGGGACGCAGCGGCTTATCGCCGAGCCAGCAGACGGTCGCGTCGAAGGAGTCGATCGGCTCCGGCGCATCGGCGGGAGAGGCGATGATGTCACCGCGCGAGATGTCCACATCGTCGGCCAGGATCAGCGTGACGCTGCGGCCGACCTGTGCGACGGCAAGCTCACCATCGGGGGTATCGACCCGCTCGACCGTGGAGCGAATGCCCGAGGGCAGCACCACGATTTCGTCGCCCGGCGAAACCGAGCCCGCCGCGATCTGGCCCGCGTAGCCGCGGTAGTCCGGGTATTCGGCGGTGCGCGGACGAATCACGTACTGCACCGGGAAGCGCAGGCCGAGCGCATGCTCACCCGAACTGTCGGCATCCACCGGCACCGATTCGAGGTGCTCGATCAGCGAAGGCCCGTCGTAGTAAGCGGTGTTCGCCGAGCGCGAGGCGATATTGTCACCATGCAGCGCGGAGACCGGAATCTCCAGCACATCCTCGCTGGCCCAGCCGAGTGTGCTGGTGAGGGTATTGAATTCGGCCGAGATCGCGGCGAATACGGTCGCCGGATCATCGACCAGGTCGATCTTGTTCACCGCGAGCACCAGCTTGGGCACGCCGAGCAGTGCGAGTACCGCGGCATGCCGACGGGTCTGCTCGATGACGCCCTTGCGCGCGTCGACGAGCAGGATCACCAGCTGCGCGGTGGACGCGCCGGAGACGGTATTGCGGGTGTACTGCACATGCCCGGGCGTATCCGCGAGCACGAAAGACCGCTTGGGCGTTGCGAAGTAGCGGTAGGCGACATCGATGGTGATGCCTTGCTCGCGTTCCGCGCGCAGCCCGTCCACGAGCAGCGAAAGATCCGGCGTGGCAAGACCTTTGTCCACCGACGCGCGGGTGACGGCGTCGATCTGGTCGGCCAGTACGGATTTCGTATCGTAGAGCAGCCGTCCGACCAGGGTGGACTTACCGTCGTCGACAGAACCGGCGGTGGCCAGCCTCAGTAGGTCGGACATATCAGAAATATCCCTCTCTTTTGCGGTCTTCCATGGCGGCCTCGGACACTCGGTCGTCGCCGCGGGTGGCGCCGCGTTCGGTCAATCGGGACGCGGCCACCTCGGCGAGAATCGCCTCGTTATCGGTCGCGTCGGAAAGAATTGCGCCGGTGGATGATCCGTCGCCGACGGTGCGGTAGCGCACCGAACGGGTCTCCAGTACCTCGCCGTCGCGCGGGCCGCCCCAGACACCGGGCGTCATCCACATGCCGTCGCGCTGATAGACCGGACGCTCATGCGAGTAGTAGATGCTCGCCAGATCGATATCCTCACGCGCGATGTAGCGCCAGATATCGAGTTCGGTCCAGTTGCTCAGCGGGAACACCCGGACGTGCTCGCCGGGAGCGTGCTTGCCGTTGTACAGATTCCACAGCTCGGGTCGCTGCCGCTTCGGATCCCACTGCCCGAAGGCGTTGCGCAGCGAGAAGATTCGCTCCTTGGCGCGCGAACGCTCTTCATCGCGACGACCACCGCCGAAGACCGCGTCGAAGCGGTGCTCGGTGATGGCGTCCAGCAGCGGAACTGTCTGCAGCGGATTGCGGATACCGTCCGGGCGCTCGGTGAGCCGACCGTCGGCCAGGTAGTCCTCGACCTTCGCGACATGCAGTCGCAGGCCATACTTTTCGACTATCTTGTCGCGGAATTCGAGAACCTCGGGCAGGTTGTGCCCGGTGTCGACGTGCAGCAGCGCGAAGGGCAGCGGCGCGGGCCAGAAGGCCTTGAGCGCCAAGTGCAGCAGCACCGTGGAATCCTTACCGCCGGAGAACAGGATCACCGGCCGCTCGAATTCGCCTGCCACCTCACGGAAGATGTGGATCGACTCCGACTCCAACGCCGCGAGGGTGTCGAAATCGGTGATGCCCAAGGAACGTGCGCTGATGGTTTCGGTCATGCTGTGTCCTTCTTTGCATGCCCGAGGGGCCCTCCGTGGTTACGCAGGCTGCCTCCTCCGGGCCCTGACTCGGTCATGCTGTGTGCAACCCGCATTCGGTCTTGGCGAGGCCGGCCCAGCGGCCGCTTCGCGGATCGGAACCCGGCTGTGGCTTCCGTGTGCACGGAGCGCAGCCGATGGACGGATATCCCTCTTCCACCAGGGGATTGACGAGGATGCCGTGCTGTTCGATATAGGCCTGCATCTCGTCATCGGACCAGGCGGCGATCGGGTTGATCTTCACCAGCCCGAACGCCTCGTCGAACGAGATGAGCGGGGCATTGGCCCGGGTCGGGGCTTCCACGCGGCGGATGCCGGTGACCCAGGCGTTGTAGCCGCCGAGCGAGCGCTGCAGCGGCACAACCTTGCGCAACCGGCAGCATTCACCGGCATCACGCGCGAACAAATCCTTGCCGAGCAGCTGATCCTGTTCGGCCACAGTGTTTTCCGGCCGCACATTGATCACATTCACGCCGTATACGGCCTCAACCGCATCGCGGGTGCCGATGGTCTCGGCGAAGTGGTAGCCGGTATCCAGGAACAACACATCCACACCCGAATGCACTTGGGCGGCAAGGTGAACCAGGACGCCGTCCTGCATATTCGAGGCGACGATGTAGCCGGTGCCGAAGGTGTCCTCGGTCCATCGCAGCAAATCCAGTGCGGTGGCATCGGGCCCGAGTTCGGCCGCGCCTTTTTCGGCGATCGCCCGCAACTCGTCTTCGGACAGCTTCGCGGGCAGGTCCGCCGTTACTTGATCTGTTGTCACGCTTGGTCTCCCATTCACCGAAGGTCGGCCTCGTCGGCACGAACGGCCCACTGGGCGAACCGTTCGCCGTCCTCGCGGTGCTTGATGAAGTTGCGCACCACCCGTTCGATGTAGTCACCGAGCTCGTTGGTGGTCACCTTGTGCTGACGCAGTTTGCGACCGAAGGCGCTGTCGAAGCCGAGGCTGCCACCGAGATGAACCTGGAAACCCTCGACATGATTCCCGGAGCCGTCATCGATCAGCTGACCCTTGAAGCCGATATCGGCGACCTGCGCACGCGCGCAGGAGTTCGGGCAGCCGTTGATATTGATGGTCACCGGAACATCCAACTGCGCATTGAGATCCGCGAGCCGCTCCTCCAACTCCGGCACCAGCGCCTGGGACCGCTTGCGGGTCTCGGCGAAGGACAGTTTGCAGAATTCGATTCCGGAGCAAGCCATCAGGTTCCGGCGCCACAGCGACGGACGTGCCTGCAGCCCAAGGGGTTCCAGCTCGTCGATCAGTGCGTCGACCTTATCGTCGGCGATATCGAGAACGATCAGCTTCTGGTACGGGGTGAACCGGATCCGGTCCGAACCGTACTTCTCGGCCGCCTCGGCGACCTTGGTCAGCACGGTGCCCGAAACCCGGCCCGCGATGGGGGAGAACCCGATCGCATTGAGCCCGTTGCGCAGCTTCTGCACGCCGACGTGATCGATCGGCTTCTTGGGCTGCTCCGGCGCCGGACCGTCGATCAGCTTGCGCTTCAGGTACTCGTCTTCGAGCACCTGACGGAACTTCTCGATGCCCCAGTCCTTGATCAGGAACTTCAACCGGGCCTTGGTGCGCAGGCGGCGGTAGCCGTAATCGCGGAAGACCGAGACGACGGCCTCCCACACATCGGGAACCTCCTCCAGCGGCACCCATACGCCGACGCGCTGGGCGAGCATCGGATTCGTCGACAGACCGCCGCCGACCCACAGATCCAGCCCCGGGCCGTGCTCCGGGTGATTCACCCCGACGAACGCGACATCGTTGATCTCGTGCACCACATCCTGCTGGCCCGAGATCGCGGTCTTGAACTTGCGCGGCAGATTGGAGTATTCCTTCTTGCCGATGTAGCGGCGCACGATCTCGTCGATCGCGGGGGTCGGGTCGATGACCTCGGTCAGCGATTCACCGGCCAGCGGCGAGCCGAGCACGACACGCGGGCAGTCGCCGCACGCCTCGGTGGTCTCGAGGCCGACGCCTTCGATCCGCTTCCAGATCTCGGGGACGTTCTCGACCTCGATCCAGTGGTACTGGACATTCTCGCGATCGGACAAGTCGGCGGTGTCGCGGGCGAATTCGGTGGAGATCCCGCCGAGGGTCTTCAGTTGCGCGACATTCAATGCGCCGCCATCGCAGCGGATTCGCATCATGAAGTACCTGGCTTCGAGAATGTCGATGTTCTCGTCACCGGTCCAGGTGCCGTCGTAGCCCTGTTCGCGCTGGGTGTAGAGACCCCACCAGCGGAACCGGCCGCGCAGATCGCCCTTGTCGATGCTGTCGAAGCCTTGCTTGGAGTAAATGTTCTCGATCCGGGCCCGGACATTGAGCGGGTTGTCGTCCTTTTTGGACTGCTCGTTCGGGTTCAGCGGCTCGCGGTAGCCGAGCGCCCACTGGCCCTCGGCCTTGCGGCGCACCGGCTTACCCGTGCGGACCCGCGGGCCCGTCGCTGCCTCGGTCCGGGGACGATCCGGACGGACGCGTCGTTCGGAGGCCGGGCGGACCGGCCGCGCGTGCTGCCCAGGCCGGGATTCCGGCTGGGGCTGATCCGTTGGACCGGCGTCGGTGCTCGACGTCATGGGGTCGCTCCTGCAGGGTGGGGGTACATCCGTGCTGAAGACGTGAGGGGCTGACTCACGCCTGCGGTGTCAGCGGGCCGATGTCCGTCGAAATCGGGAGATCACCGGGCAAACCCGGGAATGCGCGCCGCTGAGCTACCGGTGGGAACCGGGCAGACAGCAGGCACTGCAGACGCGCTTGTAGTCGACGTGGCGACGTGCCACAAGTCGTACTCCAGATCCGCGCATGCGGCTATTGTGCCACGTCAGAGTGGCCCTTCCGACCGCGCGGCCATATTTCCCGCGAAATCGAGGGAAATTCCCTGGACTATGCGAGCTGATTGTGACGGCTGTCATACTTAGCGGCCTGAATGCGTCGCATGATTCGTCAAGATCGTCGCCGGTGAACCGGGTCACTCGGATTGACCTCGAGTTGGGTTCAGGTAGCAAGCTCTGGGGCATGAGCACCGATACCGATCTCGACGCCATCCGCGAGGTTGTCGCCACCATCCAGCACTCCCAGCAAAACGAGCTCGTCGACGAATTCGTCGGCCTGTTCCGCGAGGATGCGATTTGGACGACCGGAGGCGGCAAACGCCTGTTCGGCCGCGCGGCCGTCGCAGAGTTCACCGCACGGGTGCTGCCGGGTGCGATGCGGGACGGTACCGCGACCTACGAGGTCGAGCACGTGCTTTTCATCCGGCCGGACGTCGCCGCGGTCAAGGTGGTCCAGCGGTACTTCGACGGGGACGGTCAGTTGTCCGGTCAGGGTTCGCCGATGTACGTCATGGCCAAGGAAGACGGCCGCTGGCTGCTCACCGCCAACCAGAACACCGTGGTCGCCGACTGAACCCGCCCGCAACGGTCGAGGGGAGCGGCGGTCACACTGGAGGGGTGAGTTCCATCGCCCCGATCGAAACCGAAGCGCCTGCCCTGGTGCTGCGCGACTTCGGCGGCGGCCCGTTCGGGATTTACATCCACGTGCCGTTCTGTGCCACACGCTGCGGGTATTGCGATTTCAACACCTATACCGCGGGTGAGCTGGGCACCTCGGCGTCGCCGCAGTCCTGGCTCGAGGCGCTGCGCGGTGAGTTGGCGACGGCGGCCGAACGGTTCGCTGCGCTGCCGACCGCCACGCCCGAGGTGGCGACGATCTTCGTCGGCGGTGGCACGCCGTCACTGCTCGGTGGTGACGGCTTGGCGGATGTATTGGACTCGGTGCGCGCGAACTTCACCCTCGCGGCCGATGCCGAGGTGACTACCGAATCCAATCCGGAGTCGACTTCATCACAGTTCTTCGAACGCATTCGCGCGGCCGGGTTCACCCGGGTCTCGCTCGGCATGCAATCCGCGGCCCAGCACGTGCTGAAGGTATTGGACCGCACCCATACGCCGGGCCGGGCGGTGGCCGCTGCGAAAGAAGCACGCGCTGCCGGATTCGAGCATGTGAATCTCGACCTGATCTACGGCACGCCGGGCGAACGTGACAGCGATCTGGACGCGAGCCTGGACGCGGTGCTGAACGCGGGCGTCGACCATGTCTCGGCCTATTCGCTCATCGTCGAGGACGGCACCGCACTGGCCCGCCGCGTGCGCCGCGGCGAACTTCCCGCCCCCGACGACGATGTGCTGGCCGCCCGCTACGAACGCATCGACTCACGTCTCGATGCCGCGGGCCTCACCTGGTACGAGGTCTCCAATTGGGCCGCAGGCGATTCCGCGCGCTGTCGGCACAACCTCGGCTACTGGGACGGCGGTGACTGGCTCGGTGCGGGCCCCGGCGCGCACAGTCACGTCGGCGGGGTCCGCTGGTGGAACGTCAAACACCCTGCGCGCTATGCCGATACCGTCGCGCACGGCGGTTTCCCGGCCGCGGGCTGGGAAGTCCTCACCGCCGACGAGCAGCACACCGAACGTGTCATGCTCGCCATCCGCCTGCGCACCGGTCTGCCGCTGAACGAATTGGCCTCAATGGAATCCGCCGCCGCAACCCGAATCATCGCCGACGGTCTGGCAGTTCGCTCCGCTGACCGTCTGGTCCTCACCGACCGTGGCCGCCTACTCGCCGACGGCGTCGTCCGAGACCTCCTGACCTGAGCGTATTCCGATCTTCGCGCGTGGTGTATCGCCGGGCCCGGCTCGGCGCGGCATAGTGAATTCTTCCCACTTCACTGCCGCGTCGATAGGACGCTGCCCGTTGCGCTATCACAGATCGGTAAAGACGCGTAGGCTGCGGATCAACCCAAGGAGTCCTATGCCAACGGCACGACACATCACCCTTATCTCCGAGCAGAGCGAGTTCGCCGAGGCGCGGGCAGCGGAGAAGGCCGAAACTGCGCGGCAGTGCGCGATAGCGGCCCGGACGGTCGCCAGTCACTCCCGGGACGCGGCTGATTGCGAGTCCTTACTCGCCATGCTCGGCCTCGATGCGCTGGCGGGCAAGATGGCAAGAACCGGGTCCGAGCTGTAGCTGCGGGTCCGTCGCGGTGGCGTGCCGTCGCTCGTAGGGTGAGATTCCGCAGCGACGGCTGCTCCCGGGCGTTGATACACGCCCGAATACGGGCGGCTGATGATCTGTCGCGAATGGTCGTAGTGGGCGTTCGTCCCCACGCGGTGTAACCGACCTGGCGGTCCGGTTATCTGTTGGTGCTCGGCAAAAGGTGACAACATCAAGAGCCGACAGCTATCAACGACCGACAGGCAGGACTCAGATGAATATCACCCGTATTCTCCGCGCCTGCATCGCGGCGCTCATCTCAGCTTTTACACCCGTGCTCGTGGCCGCGCCCGCGACCGCCGAACCCTTCCCGACGATCGTGCTCGTGCACGGCGCCTTCGCCGATACCACGAGTTGGAACGGCGTAGCCGCGACGCTGCGCGACCACGGTTACCAGGTGGTGGTTCCCGACAATCCGCTGCGCGGCCCTGCCTACGACGCCGCGGCCATCCAGCGAACCCTCGACACCGTCTCCGGACCCGTTGTCCTGGTGGGCCATTCGTATGGCGGCTTCGTCATCAGCAATATCCACGACACGAAAGTTCAAGCGCTGGTATACATTGCGGCCTTCGCGCCGGTACAAGGCGAATCCGCACTCCTCGAAATCAACCCCATCAGCTTCCCCGGCAGTCAGTTGCTGCCCCCGGCGCTCCAGGTGCGCCTCGTCGACGATCCAAATGGCGTGGCAGGCAGGAACCTCGACGGCTACGTGGCCCCCGAATACTTCAACTCCGTCTTCGCCCAAGACGTATCCCCCGAAGTAGCCGCCGACATGATCGCCCACCAACACTCCCTGGCCGTATCCGCCAACCTCGAACCCTCGGGCGCCCCCTCCTGGTCCTCGACCCCCAGCTGGTATCTCGTCTCAGCCGACGACCGCGTAATTCCCCCTGCCTCCCAACGCTTCATGGCAAACCGCATGGGTGCGCATATGTCGGAGATCGGCGCCTCCCACGCCTCCTTGGTCTCCCATCCCAACGAGGTCGCCGCTGTAGTAGAGAGTGCGGCCCGCTGACGGCTCCGGAAGCGTCCGCAGATTGCTCAGCACCGGCGTCCGCTCCTGGGCTCCGCCATCGAGGCGAGTCTCATGGTGGTTCGCCCCGCCTTGACCACGACCACTTGATTCGACTCGGCGCACACGCATGAGCGCTACCAGGTGTTGCTGCGCCGTTCCTCCGAGGCTTTTGGAGGGTGCACGGTCGATCCATCTGGTGATTTGGGAGGTTGTTCGCGGCTTTCGAATCCCCCTGTGACGCTGCCTGCGGCGAGAGTAGCGGTCGGATCTCGCTCCGGCGCAACGTCAGTCGGCCCCGAGGAGACCTGGGTCACAAGCGTCCATGGTGTGCGAACGGGCAATTGTCGAGTAGGCAATTAGACTGGATAAACAGACGTACCAAGTAACCTGCATCGAATTCGGGTCGATGCGGACGGTGCGCACGTGACCGTTACGACCTACCCGAGTACGAGCGAGGAGGTGGGGCCCATGTCGAGCACCGAAGATCGGCGCTTCGAGGTCCTGCGTGCGATCGTCGCGGACTATGTCTCGACCAAGGAGCCGATCGGGTCGAAGACCCTGGTGGAGCGGCACAACCTCGGGGTATCCAGCGCGACGGTCCGCAACGATATGGCGGTGTTGGAGGCTGAGGGCTACATCACCCAGCCGCACACCAGTTCCGGTCGCATTCCGACCGATAAGGGCTACCGGCAGTTCGTCGACCGCATTTCCGAGGTGAAGCCGCTTTCGCCGGCCGAGCGCCGGGCGATCATGGAATTCCTGGAGTCCGGTGTCGATCTCGACGATGTGCTGCGCCGCGGTGTCCGGCTGCTTGCTCAGCTGACCCGCCAGGTCGCGGTCGTTCAGTATCCGACGGTGTCGGCCTCCACGGTCCGCCACATCGAGGTGGTCGCGCTGAATCCGGCTCGGTTGCTGCTGGTCGTGATCACCGATACCGGTCGCGTCGACCAGCGTCTGGTGGAACTCGGCGCGCTCATCGATGACCAGGACCTCGCCGCACTGCGGGGCATGCTCGGTGGCGCGATGGATGGCAAGCGCCTGTCCGACGCCTCCGCGGCCGTCGCCGAACTGCCCGAGCGGGCGCCGGTGCGCCTGAGGGATGTGCTGGTGCGCGTCTCGACCGTGCTCGTCGAGACCCTGGTGGAGCATCCGGAGGAGCGGTTGGTCCTGGGCGGCACCGCCAATCTGACCCGCAATGCCGCCGACTTCGTTTTCCCTGGTTCGCTACGTGATGTGCTCGAGGCATTGGAAGAGCAGGTGATAGTGCTGAAGCTGCTCGCCGCCGCACAGCATCCGGGTACCGTCACGGTGCGCATCGGCGAGGAGACGCAGGTCGAGCAGATGCGCGGAACCTCGGTGGTGTCGACCGGCTACGGTGCTGCGGGTGCGGTGCTCGGCGGTATGGGCGTGCTCGGTCCGACCCGAATGGACTATCCGGGAACGATCGCATCGGTCGCGGCCGTTGCCCGTTATATCGGTGAGGTGCTCGCGGAGCGCTGAGGGCCCCCGCCGCTGATACGCTCGATTCTTCGGCGGATAAAGTTGAGTGCATCCGACTAATGCTGTTGCAAACCAAGGACTAGAGAACTCAAGTGGCACGGGACTACTACGGACTGCTCGGCGTCGCGAAGAACGCGACCGACCAGGAGATCAAGCGCGCCTACCGCAAGCTTGCGCGGGAGCTCCACCCCGACGTCAACCCCGACGAGGCGGCGCAGGCCAAGTTCAAGGACGTGTCGGCCGCCTACGAGGTGCTGTCGGACCCGGAGAAGCGGCGCGTCGTCGATATGGGCGGCGACCCGTTGGAATCCGGTGGTGGCGGAGCGGGCTTCTCCGGCGCCGGTTTCGGTGGGCTCGGCGACGTCTTCGAGGCCTTCTTCGGCGGTATGAGCGGCAGCACCGGCGGGACGCGCAAGCCGCGCGGCCGGGTGCAGCCCGGCGCGGATTCGCTGCTGCGGACCCGGCTCAGCCTGGCCGAATGCGCGGTCGGTGTGACCAAACACCTGACCGTCGACACCGCCATCCTCTGCGATATCTGCCACGGCGCCGGCACCAACGGCAAGTCCAAGGCGGTGCGCTGTGAAACCTGTGGTGGTGCGGGTGAGGTCCAGTCGGTGCAGCGTTCGTTCCTCGGTCAGGTGCTGACCTCGCGTCCGTGTCCGACCTGTCGTGGTGCGGGTGAGACCATTCCCGATCCGTGCCACAAGTGCGGCGGCGACGGCCGGGTGCGGGCGCGTCGCGAGATCGCCGCGCCGATTCCGGCCGGTGTCGCCAATGGCATGCGGGTGCGGCTGGCCGCGCAGGGCGAGGTCGGTCCCGGTGGTGGGCACGCGGGCGATCTATATGTGGAGATCGTCGAGCAGCCGCACGATGTCTTCGTTCGCGACGGCGATGATCTGCACTGCACCGTCCGGGTGCCGATGGTGGATGCCGCACTCGGCACCACCGTTGTCATCGACACCATCCTGGACGGCCCGACCGAGCTGACCATTCCGCCGGGCACCCAGCCGGGTGAGATCTCGGTGCTGCGCGGCCACGGCATGCCGCGGCTGCGCTCCGGTGCACGCGGTGATCTGCTCGCGCATCTGGACATCGTGGTGCCGACCAAACTCGACGCCAAGACCACCGATCTGTTGCGCAAGTACAAGGGCATGCGCACCGGTGAACGCGCCGAGGTGATGTCGGCGCAGTCCGAGCACAACAGCGGCCTGTTCGCCCGGCTGCGAGCGTCGTTCAGCGGGCGATAGCCGTTGGCCGCCACGGTCTTCTATCTTTCCGATATTCCGCAGCCGGGTGCCATCGCGGTGCTGGACGGGCCGGAGGGACGCCATGCCGCGACGGTCCGCCGCATCCGGGTCGGCGAGCCGATTACGCTGTCCGACGGTTCCGGTCTGCTCGCAGCGTCGGAAGTCGTTGCAGCGCAGAAGGATCGGCTCGAGCTGAAGGTGCTCGACCGGGTGCTCGCCGCGCCTGCGACGCCGCGGGTGACTGTCGTGCAGGCGCTGCCGAAGTCCGACCGTTCGGAGCTGAGCGTCGAGCTGATGACCGAGGCCGGCGCCGATGTCATCATCCCGTGGCAGGCCGCGCGCTGCATCGCAAACTGGGAAGCCAAGGCGGGCAAGGCCGTTGAGAAATGGCGCGCCGCTGCCCGCACGGCAGCTCGGCAGTCCCGCCGCGCCTATATCCCCGAGATCGCAGACCTGCACCGCACCCGCGACCTGCTCGACAAGATCCGCGCGGTCGTCGCCGCGGGTGGAATCGCGGTGGCACTACACGAATCCGGCACCGCCCGCTTCGTCGAGCTGCCTTTCGATACGGCCACCGAAATCTTGCTCATCGTCGGCCCAGAAGGCGGTCTAGACGACTCCGAGCTCACCGCCTTCGCTGGTGCGGGCGCCGACGTAACCCTGCTCGGTCCCACCGTCTTGCGCACCTCCACTGCCGCCGCCGTCGCCCTCGGCGCCTTGGGTGCGTTGACCTCCCGCTGGTAGCCGGTCGGGGCGGTACGGCACCGTGAAGATCGCGAACACGCAGAGTGTTGCGACCGCGAAGCACGCCAGCGCGTACCAGAGATTCCCGATGGGGTCGCCATTACTCGTCGAACCGTCGACGGCAGCGAAGTAATCGGGCAGCGCGGTCACCCAGAGCAATGCCATCACGCCCAGATAGACGACGCTGTAAATTCGCACGAAGCCGTTCGAGTAATCCGAGTGGTCGTCTCGTAGCCGCAGCCACTGTCGAGTGAGAACCGGAATCGCGACGATGCTGACGATGACCAATTCGGCCGCATAGAGGAATCCACGCACCGAGGTGCTACCGGCACCGAAAACCGTTGCCGGGATGGGCAATACGCCGGTTCCCAAAGACCCGAGGATACCGATGACGACGGTGCGCCACACCAATTGCGGTCCGGAGAAGCTGCGCCCTTGGTCGACATGGCGACCGACGAACAACTGGACGAAGAACGCCAGCGACATCGGCCACAGCGCGGCGAATACCACCACGCTCGGTAGCGGTACCGAATCGAACATCGGTTGATTGAGCGAGTTTTCGATCGACCACTCCCACCAGCGCAGCTGCGGTCCGAGATGGTCGAAGATCTCATAGAAACCGTGGTGTACGAAGCCCACGCAGACCGCGCCGACGAGAACGCCGTATCGACGGAAAACGCCGAGCATTCGAACGATTTCGAAGGCCAGTGTGGCCATCAATGGATAGATCGCCACGATATAGAGGGGAAGTCGACCCCAGAGGAAATCCACGGTGAAGACGTTGTGCGCGAACATGGTGTCCACGTGTTCGTCGATGCCGAAGGCGGCGGGGAAGTACAGCGGCGGTTCGATAATGAACAGGTACGCCGTCGCACCGAACCAGACCACGAGATTGGTGGGATCGCCGTGCCGACGCAACCGCACAATCGCGTAGATCAGTGCCAGCACAGCGCCGAGGACGATGGTGAACTCCAGCACCGGCAGCGTCCAGTTCTCCAATGCGAACGGATTTCGCACCTCGACGAGTCCACCGGCCTCCTGACAGGAAAAGCCGAGTGCCTTCGCGAGTTCGTCGAAGGTGGGTGCGCAATGATCGGCCATCAGTCCCCCTGCACTGCGACGGTATCGGCGGTGTACCAGTGCGATACGTCGTAACCGGCGTTATAGCGTTCGAACCACACATCGGCGAGTGCGGGAAGTTTCTCGTGATCCGGATTGTGCTTGGGCAATTGACTGCGGACGATGCCGACCATCGCGACCAGTTGTTCGCCGAGTCGCAGATCGTCGAACGCGCGCGACATCGGACCGTTGTCCTCGACGGGCAGTCGCAACAACTTCCGCAGCTTCTGCTTACTCCGGTGCGTCGCAAACATCGCCAGTGCATCGATGCGCCGATCCTCCTGCGGCACATGCTTATTGAATCCCGCGCAGGCCACCTTGATGACCTTCATGACGTGCCGGAAGATCGACGGAGCCATGCGCATGCGGTAGGCGTCGCTGCCGACAATGGAATCGAAGATGATCAGCGCAGAACTGCGATGTTCGACTTCCTCGACGAAGTGCCAGATGAACAGCGATGCGACCCGGTCGTCTCCGGGACGGAAGAGAGTCGAATCATTGTCGAGCATCAGTTTGAACACCGGGGTGAAGGTGGCCTCCAGGTCGGCGGTGTAGGCGAGCCGATACTCCAGGGAGGTGTTCACGGTGAGTCGGTCGAATTCCGCGATTACTTCGTTGAGAGTCTCTTGGAGCCCGGGGTATCGCCTGATCAGAGCGTTGGCGTGCTGGCGGTGGGCGGTCGAGTGCTGCCCCTCCTGCCGCACGAACGCGTCGGCTTCCTCCGCGACCTCGGGATCGGTTATCCGCGGCATGGCCTCGCGAATCATATTGACGATCATCTTCTCGAAGCCGATCGCCAGGAAGGACACCGCATTGGCCATGGACGAGAAGGCCGGATTCTGTTCGTTCCACAAGAACGGAACGTCGTAGTCCGCGAATGCGAATCGCATCTTTCGGATTTGTAGATCGGTCACTTGGCTGTACCTCGTGTTTCGAAAGGGGGCTGTAGCCGTGTTCGGACACGCCGAAGCTTCGATGAGTGATCATACACAAATCGGCTCGAGTGTATGATGAGAATTGCTCGGGCTGGGCAAAGATCCCCCTGTGGTAGCGTCGAGTCCCTGATCAGGACGGTCGGCGGGGTTGTCCCGCTGTCGGTTTCGCACGCGACGGACATTGGTTCGAGCCGAGGAAGCGAGCAGTGGCAGGAAGGCGTGGGTGGGGCGGGAGCCCGCCGGACAGCGATGAAGAAGCGTCCCGTCGAATAGTCGCCGCCGCGGTCGATCTCATCGGACGGACGGGTTCGGAGATCAGCATTGCCGACGTCGCGGAGTCGCTGGGGGTCATCCGTCAGACGGTGTATCGATACTTCCCCAGTTCGGACGCACTGATGCAGGCTGCGGCGATCGCTTCGGTCGATGGTTTCCTGGATCGGCTGACACAGCAGGTCAGCGGCATCGAGGACCCGGTCGAAGCCATGACCGAGGGCGTGGTCTACACGCTGGCCGAGGTGCGTCGGACGCCCCACCTGGGCATTCTGCTTTCGAGCACATATTCGAATGTGCACCCCGAAAGCCTTACCTCCCAAGAGGCGCAAACCTTCGGCATGACGATGATCAAACGCTTCGACGTCGATTGGGAGCGGTACGGATACGACGACACATCGCTGCACGAACTCGTCGAATACATTCTGCGAACGATGCAGTCGTTCTTCGTTTCTCCGGGCAATCCGCCACGGAGCGACGGTGAGCTGCGTCGATATTTACGACGCTGGATGGGAGCCGCGATCATCGCGCAACCGAAGCCGAACGGACGACGCGGGGGCTGACCCGGTTGTTGCGGTGTGTCGGGGCGTGCTGCCATTCGACTGCGGTCGTCGCGGGCCGACCCTCGATTGGGTCAGCGCTGCCACGGGCCGTTCGGCGCGCCGGGGGCGGGCTGCTGCTGCCAGGGGGCGTTGGGTGTGCCGGGCGCAGGCTGCTGCGGGTGGGCGTTGGGTACGCCAAGAGCGGGCTGCTGCTGCCAGTTGGTGTTGGGTGCGGCGGGGGCGGGCTGCTGCGGGTGGGTGTTGGGTGCGCCGGGGGCGGGCCACTGTCCGTTAGGGCCTGGGGAAGGCTGCTGGTACTGGGCGGAACCCATTTTCTCGGCGTTGGCGCGTGCGATGAGGCCGGTGACTTAGGGTACGGCGAGGGGTGTCGATGCGCCGCACCAAGTGCATTCCATGTAGTGCTTGTTACCGAGTGGGAGGATCGGGATGAAGAAGACTGTGAATGTGGTGGCGAGTCTGCGCAGCGCGTGCGCGGCGGGGTTGCCGCAGCGGCCGCAGAGCAAGGTGATCATGGCGAGCGTGTGGAGACGCCTCTGCCAGCCGAAGATCAGCATGTGAAACCCCCGAAGAAAGAGAATCTGATGTCGGTCACAGTAGTTGATCGGCCAAGCGACCTATCTAGTTAACAGGCGGCCACCTCTGCGGTTGGCGCATATGGCCCGAACCCTGTGGTGTTATCAGTGGAGCGGTATCTGGCGACATTGCTATTCGATTGCTGAAAACGTCCGAACTCAGGTGCGTACAGCCCGTTCGCCCTAGGCTCCGAGATCATTGGCCTGCGACCCCGCGGTCATGAGCGCCGACACCGCAGGTGACTGTCGGATATCACGCCGTCGGCGCGGCGCATACTTCGGAAGCGGCAACGGTTTCGACTCCGCTGCGAGCGTGAATCGTCAAGTACCACACCAGAACTGCGGCCACGACCAGCAGCGCCCCGACGCAGGCCGCCAGACCGACCCATCCTCCCTTCGCATATGCGATGCCTGCCGTACCACCGATGATGGCGCTTCCGAGGTAATAGGTGAACAGGTACAGCGACGATGCGGCGCCACCGGGAGCTATCGCGCCGACCCAGGTGCTCGCCACCGCGTGGGCACCGAAAAACCCTGCGGTGCAAAGGCTTATCCCCAAGATGACCGCGATCAACTGGTCCGGAATGGTGACCAGTATTCCGATGCCCATCAGTGCGACGGAGGCCGCGAGCACACGGTGCTTACCGATCCGATCGGCCCAACGCCCTGCCGCGGCCGAGGCGAGCGTGCCTGCCAGGTACAGCAGGAACACCGAACCCGCAACGGCCGCAGGCAATTCGAACGGCGGCCGGGTCAGCCGATAGCCGAGGAAGTTGTAGATCGATACGAATCCGCCGACCAATACGAAGGCCAACCCGAACAGCGCGAGCAGCCCGCCGTGCCGCAACGGCGCGCCGATATCGCGCAGCACGGTGCGCATTCCGGCGGGTCGGGCGACGAACCCACGCGACGGCGGCAACCCACGCACGAACCAAACGGTGCAACCGGCCGCCGCAACGCCAACCGCGGCCTCGGCCCAGCGCCACGAGGCCAGATCCAAAGCGAATGCCGGAATCAACCGCCCGGACAACCCGCCGATCGACGTGCCCGCGACATAGACGCCCATCGCCGCGCCCAACCCGTCCCCACTGATCTCCTCCGCCAAATACGCCATCGCGACGGCAGGCACTCCGGCCAATGCCACGCCCTGCAGCGCCCGCCCCGCCAGCAGCACCTCCAGCGATGGACTCAACGGCAGCAGCAGACCGATGGCCGCAGACATCACCGCCGACCCCGTCATCACCCTGGTCCGTCCGATCCGTGCGGACAACGCACTGACCGGCACGATCGCCAACGCGAGAAACCCGGTGGTCAACGACACGGCCAGCGCGGCCTGCGCCGGGGCGACTCCGAATGCGGCCGACAGGCTCGGCAGCAACGCCTGCGCGCTGTACATCGACACGAAGGTGGCCAGCCCTGCGGCGAACAGCGCTGTAGTGATCCGACGTTCGTGCGATGTGCTGGTCATGGCACCAGGATCGAGACTCGCCATTAAGAAAGGAAATGAATAGTAATCTGGTTTCTAATGTGCTAGATGCATAAGGAAAGGTCCGGACGTGCTGGGTGACGACCTGCTGTGGTTCACGACACTCGCCGAGCTGGAGCGCGTCGGCGCGGCCGCCGAGCGGCTGCATATCGCCCAGCCGACGCTCTCGCGCATGCTGGCCCGTCTCGAGCGCCGTCTCGGCGTCGAACTCTTCGACCGCCACGGAAAACGCATCGTGCTGAACGAGTTCGGCCGGACCTACTACGAACACGCCCGCCGTGCCCAGTCCGAACTCGATGCCGCCGCGCAGGCCGTCGCCGATCTCGCTGATCCCGCGAAAGGCGTTGTCCGCCTGTCGTTTCAGCACTCCTTCGGCAGCTGGCTGATCCCGCAACTGATCGGCGGCTTCCGGCGCGGTTCGTCCCGCATCTCGTTCACCCTCTGGCAGGGTGCGTTCGATGCGGTAATCGATCAGATAGTGGACGGCACAGCGGATTTGGCGATCGTGTCGCCCCGTCCGTCGGTCCCGGGCATCGGCTGGCGCAAACTGCTCGCGCAGCCGCTCGCGCTGGCCGTGCCCGCGGAACATCGGCTCGCCGCCCGCCGACAGATCCGTCTCGCCGATCTCGGCGACGCCGAATTCATCACCATGCACTCGGGTTTCGGTATGCGCCGCATTCTCGACGAACTCTGCGCCACCGCGAATATCCGCCCCCGCATCGCCTTCGAATCGAGCGATCTGCGCACCGCCGCGGGTCTGGTCGCGGCTGGACTCGGCGTCGCGCTGCTGCCGCTGGAAGATCCCACGCCCGCAGCCGGTTCGCTATCAGGCATCGTGACCGTCCCGCTCGCCGATGCCGCAGCGGCCCGTGATGTGGGGCTGATCTGGTCGGCGACCGCTCCGCCATCGGATGCGGTGCGTCGATTTCGTGACTTCACCGAGGATTGGGCACGTCGGCGCGGGGGGATCCCGATGCCACGACGGTAAGTAGCGACCGCCAGGCAATCGCCACGCTGGCCGCTGACCATTTTCGAGCGACCTGCAAGCAATCGCTACGGCGTAGGTAGCCGTTTATTCAATGCGTGTTGTCAGTGGGGCGCGTTAAACTTTCATCAACGACGCAGCAATTCGAGACCGGAAAGCAGGCTATAGCCACTTTTGAGAACACAAGGCGAGATCGGCGACCCGACCACCCCCACGGCAGGCATCGGTGCCGCAGACAACGGTTCGGGCCCGGCAGCGCGCACCGTGCGTTCCAGCATCGAACTCGCTCCCGAATCCGTCTTCCCCTTCCTCGGTTCGGCCGACCAGAACCTGCGTGAACTCGAGCAGTTGCTGGATGCAGATATCCATGTCCGCGGCAATTCCGTCACCCTCACCGGCAAGGCGGCCGATGTCGCGCTCGCCGAGCGGGTGATCGAGCAGCTCGTCGCGCTGACCGGTCGCAATCGAGTGGTGACCCCGGAGGCGGTGCGCCACACCGTATCCATGCTCACCGAGGGTTCCTCGGAATCCCCGGCTGAGGTGCTGAGCCTGGACATTCTGTCCCGGCGCGGTAAAACCATTCGGCCCAAGACGCTCAACCAGAAGCGCTACGTCGACGCGATCGACGCCAACACCATCGTGTTCGGCATCGGCCCCGCGGGCACCGGCAAGACGTATCTGGCGATGGCCAAGGCCGTACAGGCACTGCAGACCAAGCAGGTCAACCGGATCATCCTCACCCGTCCCGCCGTCGAGGCGGGCGAGCGTCTTGGCTTCCTGCCAGGCACACTCAACGAGAAGATCGACCCGTATCTGCGACCGCTCTACGACGCGCTGCACGACATGATGGATCCGGAGGCCATTCCGAAGCTGATGGCGGCCGGTGTCATCGAGGTCGCACCGCTGGCGTATATGCGCGGTCGCACGCTGAACGATTCGTTCATCATTCTCGACGAAGCGCAGAACACCACGGCCGAGCAGATGAAGATGTTCCTCACCCGGCTCGGATTCGGCTCGAAGATCGTGGTGACCGGTGACGTCACCCAGGTCGACCTGCCCAATGGCGCGCGCTCGGGTCTGCGCGCGGCGAGTGAGATCCTGACCGGCATCGAAGATATCCATTTCGCCCAGCTCACCAGCAGCGATGTGGTTCGGCACCGGTTGGTCTCCGATATCGTCGACGCCTACGAGCGGGCCGAGGCCGAACGGGTCACCCAGGTCGGACCGCACTATCCGGGCAATCGCGCACAGCGTCGTGCCGCGAGCCGGGGAGATCGGCGATAGTGGGACGGACGTGTCCGGGCCAGCCGCGCGGTGCGGACCCGGGCACACCGAATACCCTGATCAGGTGAGCATCGAGATCGCCAACGAGTCGGGTGTCGACGTACCCGAAGAAGACCTGGTCAGTGTCGCGCGATTCGTGATCCGCCGGATGGATGTGCATCCGGCGGCCGAGCTGTCGATGGTGCTCGTCGATCTCGACACCATGGCGGATCTGCACATGCGCTGGATGGACCTACCCGGCCCGACCGATGTCATGTCCTTCCCGATGGACGAACTGGAGCCCGGTGGTCGCCCCGACAGTGCCGAACCGGGTCCGTCCATGCTCGGCGATATCGTGTTGTGCCCCGAATTCGCCGCGGGCCAGGCCCGCAAGGCCGGTCACTCGCTCGATCACGAACTCGCGCTGCTCACCGTGCACGGCGTGCTCCACCTGCTCGGCTACGACCATGCCGAGCCGGAGGAGGAGAAGGAGATGTTCGCGCTGCAGGCGCGGCTGCTCGAGGAGTGGTATGAAAGCCTGCGCGAGGCACAGCGGCGAGCCGAATTGGCCGAGCGCGATGCCCGGCTGCTGGGGAAGGCCGGTTTCACAACGCCCGGTGAGGCGCTAGGCCCCGCGTGAGTTCGCTGACCCTGATCCTGCTGGCGGTTCTGCTCGTCCCGGTCGGTGGAGTGTTCGCCGCAGTCGATTCGGCGCTGAACACCATCTCACCGGCACGTCTCGACGATATGGTCCGGGCGGAGCGGCCCGGCGCGGTGCGGCTGACCAGGATCGTGGCCGATCGGCCGCGATATGTGAATCTGCTTGTGCTGCTTCGTATTCTGTGCGAGATCTGTGCGACGGTGCTGTTGGCGGCGGCATTGATTCCGCTGTGGGATGACAATTGGGCGCTGCTGTTCACCGCCGCCGTCATGGTGCTGGTGGACTATGTGGTGATCGGCGTCGGACCGCGCACACTCGGTCGACAGCACGCCTACTCCATCGCCTTGGCATCGGCGCTGCCGCTGCAGTTCATCGGCACGGTGCTCGGTCCGGTCAGCAGGCTGCTGATCCTCATCGGTAATGCGATCACCCCGGGTAAGGGATTTCGCAATGGCCCCTTCGCATCCGAGATCGAGTTGCGGGAAGTTGTCGAGATGGCGGGTGAACGCGGTGTGGTGGCCGACGATGAACGCCGAATGATCCAGTCGGTCTTCGAACTCGGCGATACCCCGGCCCGCGCGGTGATGGTGCCGCGTACCGAAATGGTCTGGATCGAGGCGGATAAGACCGCGGCACAGGCGATGTCGCTCGCGGTGCGCAGTGGTCATTCCCGCATTCCGGTGGTCGGCGAGAACGTCGACGACATCCTCGGCGTGGTATATCTGAAAGATCTTGTGCCGTATGCGGATAGAAGTCGCAAGGTGCAGGTGCGCGATGCCATGCGTCCGGCGGTGTTCATGCCCGACTCCAAACCGCTGGATAGCCTGCTCGATGAAATGCAGCGCCGCAGAAACCATATGGCGCTGCTGGTCGACGAATACGGCGGCATCGCCGGGCTGGTGACCATCGAGGATGTGCTCGAGGAGATCGTCGGTGAGATCGCCGACGAATACGACACCGACGAAACTCCGCCCATCGAGGACCTCGGCGAGGGCCGCTACCGGGTTTCGGCGCGGCTGTCGGTCGACGATCTGGCCGAACTGTACGGCCTGGAAATCGAGGAGGAGGACGTCGATACCGTCGGCGGCCTACTCGCACACGCACTGGGCAGGGTGCCGCTGCCCGGCTCCAAAGCCGTTGTGCACGGTTTGCTGCTGCGTGGTGAAGGCGGTGCGGACGCGCGGGGACGGGTGCGGGTGCACACCGTCGTGGTGCGCAAGGCGCAGGAAAAATCGCATGCCGAGAAGTCCAACGGCAAGCGCAAAAGTAACGGATCCGAGCGGGAAATCCCGTCCGATCGTGATGAGAACGGAGATAGCGAATGACCGAATTGGATGCCGAGGACACCAAACTCGTGGTGCTTGCCAAGGGCGCGCTCGGCCGCACCGACGGCAACTCGGGCGCGGCGATCCGCGATACCGACGGCCGCACCTACGCGGCCGGTGATGTCGCCTTGGAGTCCCTGCGACTGACCGCGCTGCAGGCGGCGGTCGCGGCCGCGATCTCCAGTGGTGCAGAGGGATTCGAGGCGGCCGTGGTCGTCGGCGGCAGATTATCGGATGCGGGGGTCTCCGCGGTTCGCGAGGTTTCGCCCGAGGCGCGCATCGTCTTCACCGATCGTTCGGGTGCGGTCTTCGAGATCGTCGACGATGCCGCGGGCGCGGAGGTGCAGGGTGGCTGAGAAGACCACCGAATTCCGTTCCGGGTTCGTCTGTTTCGTCGGCCGCCCGAACACCGGCAAGTCGACCCTGACAAATGCGCTGGTCGGGCAGAAGATCGCGATCACCTCCTCGCGTCCGCAGACCACCCGCCACACCATCCGCGGCATCGTGCACCGCGATCATGCCCAGCTCATCCTGGTCGATACCCCGGGGCTGCACCGGCCGCGCACCTTGCTCGGTCAACGCCTGAACGACCTTGTCCGCGATACGTATTCCGAAGTCGACGTGATCGCGCTGTGCATTCCGGCCGACGAGAAAATCGGCCCCGGCGATAAGTGGATCCTGCAGCAGATCAAGCAGATGGCGCCGAAGACGACCCTGCTCGGTGTGGTCACCAAGATCGACAAGGTGAGCCGCGACCAGGTCGCCGAACAGCTGATGGCGCTGTCGCGACTACTCGGCCCGGACAACGATGTCGTACCGGTCTCCGCCGTCAAGGGCGAACAGGTCGAGGTCCTCGTCGACGTCATCGCCTCGAAAATGCCAGAGGGTCCGGCCTTCTACCCCGACGGTGAGCTCACCGACGAGCCAGAGGAAACCCTCATGGCCGAACTCATCCGCGAGGCCGCCCTGGAGGGCGTGCGCGACGAGCTCCCGCATTCGCTGGCCGTGGTCATCGAAGAGGTCCTTCCGCGCGAAGAGAACGAAGACATGCTCGACGTGCACGCCCTGCTCTACGTCGAACGCCCCTCGCAGAAGGCCATCGTCATCGGCAAGGGTGGCGCGCGACTCAAAGAGGTCGGCACCAACGCCCGCCAACAAATCGAACACATCCTTGGTGTCCGCATCTACCTACACCTGCACGTCAAGGTTGCCAAGGATTGGCAGCGCGACCCGAAACAGCTTGGCAAGCTGGGGTTCTGACGGCAGGGATACCCCGAAAATGGGGAGCATTCGAGCCCGCTGTGGCAATGCGCCCGCACTGTTATAGTCGGCCCGTTGGCGGCTGTCCGTGCTGATTCCGGGCCGCCGGGAGTGCTTCGGAAGGTTCGCGACGCAAGTGCGGGAGGTCTGGACCTCGCCCGATCGCTGACTCACCACCACGGTTCGGGGCGGTGGCGTTCCCAGCGTATCTCCGATTCCAGTTGTGCCGCAACGGAAACCAGGAGTGGTTCGGTGTTCGCGGTGCCCATGAGTTGCGCGCCTACCGGCAGGCCATTATCTGTGAAACCGGCCGGAACATTCACCGCCGGCCAGCCGAGTACATTCCAGGGCCAGGTGTATGGGCATGCGGCTGTGATGAGGTCGTTGGTGGCGTTGACGCCGATGCCATCGATCTCTTCGGCACGCGGCGGGGGAGTCGCGGTGGTCGGGGCGAGCACCAGATCGTAGTCGCGGAAGAAGCCGCCGATTCGCTTGTGCAGCAACGTTTCCGCTTGACGTGCCGCGAACAGTGCGGGCCCGCTGAGTGCACGGCCGAACCGGACATTCGCGGTAGTGCGTGGATCCACTTGTATGCCGGGCATTCTGTCGTGGACGTGGCTGACCCCTGCCAGCGAGCGCGGTAGGAAGGAAGCGCCGATCATGATGCCGTAGTGCAGGTCCGCCACGGTTACCGAATGACCGAGGCGACGCAGTGTGGTGGCGATGCGCTGCACCGCGACTTCGACCTCCGGATGCAGCGCGGTTCTGGTGGCGGTGAACGGGATTCGCAGCGAGAGGGCGATGCGCAGTCGTCCCGGATCGCGGCCGACGGCATCGGACACGGTGAGTGGTTCGGGTGTGTGCAGATCGCCGGGATTCGGTCCGGCGGCGGTATCGAGCAGCAGTGCGGCATCGGCGACGGTGCGTGCCAGCGGTCCGTTCACGGTGAGCCCGTGGAATGCCTCGGCGGCCGGCCAGGTGGAGATGCGGCCGCGCTGCGGTTTGATGCCGACGAGATTGGTCCACGCGGTCGGGATGCGGACCGAGCCCGCGCCGTCGGAACCCAGTGCCGCGGGTACCAATCCGGCCGCGACGGCGGCCGCGGAGCCGCCGGATGAGCCGCCCGGTGTGTATTCGGCACCCCATGGGTTGCGGGTGTGGCCGAAGGCGGCACCGCTGGTGAACGGCAGTTGGCCGAGTTCGCAGGTATTGGTCTTGCCGACGATCACCGCACCGGCCGCGCGCAGCCGTCGAACCGCTTGCGCGTCTTCGGTTTTCGGCGGGAGATCGCCGCCGCAGCCGAATGCCGTTGGCTCACCGGCGATATCGGTGTCGTCCTTGATCGCGATCGGTACGCCGAGCAGGGGGAGTCGTGCACCCGAGGCCAGGCGCTCGTCGGCCGCTGCCGCTTCGGTGAGTGCCTTTTCGCGCCGGACGATGCGGAAGGCATTGAGGGTCGGCTGGCTCGCCTCGATCCGGTCCAGCGCGGCGCCGACCGCGGCCACGGAGCTGATCCTGCCCTGTGCGAGGGCGGCCGCGAAGTCGGCGAGGCCGAGTTCGGCGGTCTCGAATGGGCGCAGGGTGGCGTCGGACACCGTCATGTGAGCTCCGTCTCCTTCAATCGTTCGTTGCACCGTAGCGCGGAGTTGGTCAACCGTCCACATCGGCTCACGAATCTCCACCCCAGGTAGGAGGCTGAACTGTGGACATACATACCGTATGTATGTAATGGTGGAAACACACTGCCAACACATGGAGGAACCATGGGAATCAGTACGTCACTCGGCCGCACGCATGAGGTGGATCTCCCCGGCGGCCGCATTCGGTTTCACGACACGGGGCAGGGCGCGCCGGTCGTTTTCGTACACGGTCTGCTCGTCAACTCCGATCTCTGGCGCAAAGTCGTTCCCACCATCGCGGCGGCGGGCTATCGCTGCCTCAGTCCGGACCTACCGCTCGGCTCACACGAAATCCCGGTCCCCACAGCCGATCTCACGCCCACCGGGGTCGCCGATCTGATCGCCGAGTTCCTGGAGCGACTCGACCTCATCGACGTCACCGTGGTCGCCAACGACACCGGCGGCGCGATCACCCAACTGCTGCTGACCCGTCGACCGGAGCGGATCGGCCGCGTCGTGCTGACCTCGTGCGACGCCTACGAGGCGTTCTTCCCGCCTGCCTTCGCGGCGCTGCCCGTGCTGGCGCGGGTGCCCGGCTCGCTACGGCCGCTGACCGAGTTGATGCGGATTCGTGCGCTGCATCGTCTGCCGATCGCCTTCGGCTGGGTGGCAAAGCGCCCGGTCCCGCCGGAGATCGCCGACTCCTACCTGTGGCCGAGCCGGAATTCGGCGGCGATCCGCAAGGATCTGCGCCGGTTTCTGAAGACCGTGCATCGTCGCTACACGCTCGACGCCGCCACCCGATTTCCGTCGGTGCGGATTCCGGTGCTGATCGCCTGGGCCCGCGAGGACAAAATCTTCCCGGTGAAATTCGCCGAACGCCTGGCCGCGGAGCTGCCGAACGCGACGTTGAAGTTCATCGACGACTCCTACACCTTCCTGCCCGAAGATCAGCCCGAGTTGCTCTCCGAAACGATTCTGGAGTTCACTCGGGCGCATGCAACGCCGTAGTCAGGAGGATCGCTCCCGTGCCACCCGAGCCGCGCTCGAACAAGCCGGTCGCCGGTTGTTCGCCGAGCGCGGTTTCGCGGCGACCTCGGCCGAGGAACTCGTGACCGAGGCGGGAGTCACTCGCGGTGCCCTGCACCACCACTACGGTGATAAGCGCGGACTGTTCCTGGCCGTGCTCGAGCAAATAGAGGTCGAGACCACGCAGGAAATCGAAAAAGCCATCGGCGCAGGGAATCCCGATGACATCCTCACCTCGATGGCCATCGGCCTGAATGTCTTCCTGGAGATCTGTCAGCGCCCGGAGATGATCCGTATCACCCTCTACGACGCCCCCGCCGTCCTCGGCTGGCAGGCGTTTCGCGAGTTCGAGGCGCGCCATGGGCTGGGATTGGTCATCGCCGAATTGGAACGCGCCCGCGATGCGGGGCTGATCGCCGACGCGCCGATTCCGGTCCTGGCTCAACTGATTTTCAGCGCGGTCGCCGAAGCGGGACTGATCGTTGCCCACGCCACGGATAAGGCGGCCGCGCAAGCGCAGGCGCAGCAGTCGCTGATGCTGCTCATCGGAGGGATTCTCCGCACCTGACATTTGCCCGGTGTCGCATAACTGGTGGTCTCCACACATAGGTCGCAACTTGTGTGGGAGGGCACGGGTTGTGTCGAGTCGGCTATTGGATAGGGAAGTCGAAGTATGTGGTTGGGAATGGCTCGGTCTTCAAGGTGAAGTGCCACCATTCCTCGGGGAGGTTTTTGAAACCGTGCTCGTCCATGAGGTTTGCGAGCAACTCCCGGAGTGCGCGCTGGTTACCGTTCGGTGTCGGGTTGGCCGTATGCGCGAGCGGGTCGAAGCAGTCGTAGCCGGTGCCGAAGTCGAGGCTGTTGTCCCGGAAGCGCTGGTCGGCGGGCAGTGTGCAGGCGCGCAGCGGATCACCGCCGTGATACTGCTCCTGATCGGCGGGCGGAAGCGCGACGATCGTGAGATCCAAGGTGCTGCCCCGGCTATGTCCGGACTTCTCCGCGATGTACCCGTCCCGGAACAGATTCGCCTTGTCCACCATCGGATAGAACTCCGCGCGCATCTTGGTATCGCCGAGATCCTTTGCCCAACTGACGAATTGGTCCACCGCCCGCTGCGGCCGATAGCAATCGTAGGTCTTCAGCCCCAACCCCATCGGACGCAATTCCCGCTGCACTTCCGCAAGCGCCGCACCGGCCTGCTTCGTCAACAAGCACTTCGGCGCCTCATACCCATTGATCCGCCCACCGATGAAGTTGTGCTCCCCGAAGTACCGCGCATCGACAACGATCGTCGGATCGAGCTCCGTCACCGAAACGAATGCCGTCTCATCGGCCGCGGGCGAGCTCGGGTCGTCTGTGCAACTCGCGACCGCGACAGTCGCGACCGCCGCCAAAACCGCTGAGCAGAACCGAATTCCGCGCATTCGCAGATCATAACCACCGATCTACGTTCTCGGACCGAGTTCCGCGCGCAACCGCCCGCCCAACTCTGCCGCCTCCGCAGCCGACCACGGAATCACCCCGTTCTCCGCCATCAACGCATGAAACTGCTGACGCTCATACGGCGTCCCGGGCGTAAGCGGCTGCACATGCCAGTGCACATGCGTATTCCCCTGCTGGCTACCGAGCGAGAGCAGATAGGTGCGCTCGGACGGCACGACGGCTTCTACAGCACGCGCGACCCGATAGACCACCGCCTGCAATCGCAGGAACGCGTCCTGTTCGAAATCCCGGACAACATGCTCGATATGCGCCTTCGGAGCCACCAGGACGTGCCCGTACATCGTCGGATATCTCCCGAGAAATGCGATATGCGTGCCGTCATCGAAGACGACCTCGTGCTCGGAACCGGGTGCACCCGCCACCAGGCCGCAGATGAAGCAGCCACCCGATCGCACCCGCGTTAGGTAGGCAGCCACGTCGAACGGAATTCGATCTCCACGCACGTTCCCCTCCAGTTGGATCTATGACGGTCCTCGCGAGCCATACTCGTCCGCGTCGCCCGAGGGGCACCGGCAATCCGTTCGACTCGCCGACTACCCATACGAGCAGAAAGATCAGGCCTTCGTCGACGCCGTCGCCTGCGCTCGATGACGAGTGAGGCGTGCTCGAACACCGCGAATGGCGTCGATGTGTTCCGAAGGCCGTGCCTGGGCGTGAGGGTCGGGGGTTCGTGGGAGGATAGGGGCGTGCGGTTGTATCGGGACGAGGCGGTTGTGGTTCGCCAGCATAAGCTGGGGGAGGCGGATCGCATTGTCACGTTGTTGACGCGGCAGCACGGGTTGGTGCGGGCGGTGGCCAAGGGGGTGCGGCGGACCAAGTCGCGGTTCGGGGCGCGGTTGGAGCCGTTCGCGTATGTGGACGTGCAGTTGCATCCGGGGCGCAATCTCGACACCGTCACCCAGGTGCACACCATGGAGGCATTCGCCGCCGATATCGTCGACGACTATGGGCGCTACACCACGGCATGCGCGGTACTGGAGACCGCCGAGCGGCTGGCCGGTGAGGAGCGCGCACCCGCACCGAAGCTGCACGCATTGACCGCGAGCGCGCTGCGGGCGATCGCCGCCAAACAGCGCCCGCACGAGCTGATTCTCGACGCATATTTGTTGCGCGCCATGGGTTTTGCCGGTTGGGCTCCCGCACTGGACGAATGCGCGCGCTGTGCGACGCCCGGCCCGCATCGTGCCTTCCATGTCGCCGCCGGCGGCGCGGTCTGCGTGCACTGCCGCCCACCCGGTTCGGCCACCCCGGCCCCGGGCGTGCTCGACCTGCTGATCGCCCTGCTGAAGGGCGACTGGGATTACGTCGAGCAGGTCCCCGAACAAGTCCGCAGACAGGCCAGCGGCCTGGTCGCCGCCCATCTGCAGTGGCATCTGGAGCGTCAGCTGCGCACCCTGCCGCTGGTCGAGCGCTCACCCGGAACGAGCACGGTATCCGCTACGGCCGGACAAGCGGGCTGAACGGCGCCAGGTCCGAGGGCCTGAGCGCCCATTCCCTCGCCACTCACGGGGGATCCCGCGGAATTCTGCGTTGAATGGTCGCTCGGACCAAACCGCCTGCACATCCGATCAGGTGGTCCGCACAATCTCTCCACAACCATCAGGCAGGATAGTTGCCGTGATCCTCCGTCGAGACTCTGCCGCGCCGACCAGGTCGACCAGCGCACGGTCGGGTGCCGAACGCACCGTCCGTCCGCCGTCGCCGCATCCATCGGGGGCGACGCCACCGGAACTGCCGCCGGAGCTGGTGCCCAATCATGTGGCGCTGGTGATGGACGGCAACGGTCGTTGGGCGCAGGAGCGCGGGCTGCCGCGCACCGCGGGGCACGAGCGCGGCGAGGCTGTCCTGATGGACACCGTCGAGGGCTGCATCGAGATCGGTGTGAAGTGGCTCTCGGCCTACGCCTTCTCCACCGAGAACTGGCGGCGCAGCCCGGATGAAGTGCGCTTCCTCATGGGGTTCAACCGGGACGTCATCCGCCGCCGCCGCGACGAGATGCACGAAATGGGTGTGCGAGTGCGCTGGGCGGGGCGGCGACCGCGCCTGTGGCGCAGCGTGATCAACGAACTCGAGACCGCGCAGGAGCTGACCAAGGACAACACGGTGATGACCCTCACCATGTGCGTCAACTACGGTGGTCGCGCCGAAATCGCCGATGCGGCAAGGGAAATCGCGCGTCGCGTGGCCGCAGGTGAGATCGATCCGGAGCGGGTGACCGAGGCGACGATCGCCAAATACCTGGACGAGCCGGATATGCCGGACGTCGACCTGTTCCTGCGCCCGTCCGGCGAATTCCGTAGTTCGAACTTCCTCATCTGGCAGTCCGCCTATGCCGAGTTCGTCTACCAGGACACGTTGTTTCCCGATTTCGACAGGCGCAACTTGTGGGAGGCCTGTCTCCAGTACGCTTCGCGTGATCGCCGCTTCGGGGGGACCAAGTGAACGGCGGCAGCAAATGAACGGCGGCACCGATATGGACGCAGCAGTCACCCCCGAACAAGAGCTACAGGCCCGCGCCGGCGCCTGCCTATCGCTCTACGACGTCGATGTGCGCGTCGACCCGGAGGGTTCGATCGGCTTCGAATACCAGGGCGCGCTGTGCTCGTTGCGCGCGGTAACGCTGGCACCCGGCCTGGATGTGCTGACGCTGACCTGCGTGCTGGCCTGGGACCGCCCGCTCAAGCCGCAGCTGCACAAGCGAGTCGCCGAGCGCAACAGTGCGCTTCAGTTCGGTTCGATCACGCTGATCACCCGCGGCAATCAGGCCGATGTCATGTTGCGCTATACCTTTCCGGCCGCCGGTCTGGACGATCAGGCGCTGGCCACCATGCTGCTGCTGGTGCTCTCCGGCGCGGGTAAGGCGCGGCAGGGACTGCTGCCCTGAGTCGTCGACCGCATGGCCGCTGACTGCATGGCCGTTGACTGCATGACAGATGTCATGGCAGGTTCGTGACACACGTGCGAGGTATCGGCCCCCGGTTTGCGTGACCGTTGAGTCATGACATCGGCACTGACATCCACGGCCATCTTGGCCGCGGCGGGCGGCTCGGGCAGGCACCGGGCGTCGTTTGCGATCGAACTGCGCGACCTGCACAAGAGCTTCCGACTCCAGGGCGGCGGCGAGGTGCATGCCGTCGACGGACTCGACCTGGTGGTCGCTCCGGGGGAGATCATCGCTTTCCTCGGCCCCAATGGCGCGGGTAAGACCACCACCATCGATATGCTGCTCGGGCTGGCAACGCCGGACTCCGGCAGTGTCCGGGTTTTCGGCGGCCCACCAGCGGAAGCGCTTGCGGCAGGCCGCATTTCGGCGGTCATGCAGTCCGGCGGCCTACTGCCTGATCTGACCGTCGCCGAGACCGTGCAACTGGTGGCCACCCTGCACGCGCATCCGCGGTCGGTCGATGCGGTGCTCGCGCGCGCCGGTATCGCCGATATCGGCGGTCGGCTGGTCGGCAAATGCTCGGGCGGCCAGAAGCAGCGGCTGCGCTTCGCACTCGCGCTGCTGCCGAATCCGGATCTCATCGTGCTCGACGAGCCGACCACCGGCATGGATGTCGAAGGGCGCCGGGGATTCTGGAATGCGATGCGCGAGGATTCCGATCGCGGCCGCACCGTCCTGTTCGCTACCCATTACCTCGACGAGGCCGACGCATACGCCGATCGGATCGTGCTGGTGCGTGCGGGTCGCGTCGTCGCCGACGGCAGTGCCGCCGAGATCAAGAACCTGGCCGCGGGACGCGCCGTCAGTGCGACACTGCCCGGTGCCGATCCTGCCCGCCTGCTCGCGGTCCCGGGCATCGATGACGTCGAGCTGCGCGGTGACCGAATCATCGTGCACACCAAGGATTCCGACGCCATCGCCCGCTATCTGCTCACCGAGACCACCGCAGTCGATCTCGAAATCACCTCGCACAATCTCGAATCCGCATTCCTGGCGCTCACCACCGGAGACAATTGAAATGACAACCGTTGCCCCACAAGCTGTTTCGACGCGCATCTCACTCGGCGGCTTCAGTCTCGGCTTCCTGCGCCTGGAACTGCGCCGCATGCTGCGCAATCGGCGCACCATGATCTTCACACTGGTCATGCCGCCGCTGTTCTTCGTCATCTTCGGCGTGCAATCCGATTACCGGACAGAGTCATTCGGATCGGGCAATGTGACCGGCTATGTGATGGTGTCGATGGCGGTGTACGGCGCGATGCTGGCCACCACTAGCGGCGGCGCCATGGTCGCGATCGAACGCGCGCAGGGGTGGAGCCGCCAATTGCGGCTCACCCCATTGCGTCCCGTCGCCTACATAGCCACCAAGGTCGCCGTCGCGATGGTGCTCGGGCTGGTCTCGGTTACTGCGGTCTTCCTCATCGGGGGAATCTTCGGCGCCCACCTGACGGTCACCGCCTGGGTGAGCTGCTTCCTGCTCGCGTGGATCTGCTCGCTGGTCTTCGCCGCCTTCGGCCTGTTCGTCGGCTACCTGCTGCCCTCGGAGAATGTCATGCAACTGCTCGGTCCAGCCCTCGCGGGCCTGTCCTTCGCGGGCGGCCTGTTCATGCCGCTGCACGGCTGGTTCGAGACGGTCTCCAAGATCTTCCCGACAAACGGCGTCGCCACCTTGGCCCGCATGCCCTTCGGCGACACCAGCGCAGGATCGATCGCGCTGGCCATCCTCAATGTCGTCGTCTGGGCCACGATCTTCGTCGGCGGCGCGGCCATTCTGTTCCGCCGTGACACCGCACGTTGAACGATCGGGCACGACCAGCCGCCTGCCCAGGAGGGTGGGCGGCTATGCAGTGCTCAGTGCCCGCGGCCAGTGGCCCTACGGTGCCGGGGTCCGCCGTGACGTGCTGGGCGGTGTTGTGCGGTGGCGTCGTGCGAGTTGACCATGTGATGCGAGGTTGCCGGGCGCGGCTGTTCAGCGATTCCGCATCGGCGGGCAATACGGTGTCGCGCGGCCACGAGGCTGGGCGGGTGTGCGGTGCTGGGCGGCTGTGCCGTGCAGGGTGGCACGCCGTGCACGGCGCTGACATGCGAGTCGGGTACACGATGCGGTGTCGGCGTTCGGACGGGGATGCCGTGGCGTGCGAGGCAGTTGCGCGATGCGGAGTGGCGATGTGGCCCCGGCCCGGCATATGGAGCCAAGAGGCGATGGCGTGTCGGGCGCGGTGCGAGGCAGCGTTAGTGCGCGCTGTGCGCGGCAGCGATGCGGTGTCGGTCCGGAATGCAGAGTGAGGATGCTGTGGCGTGCTGGATGTTGTGTGAGGCGGTTGCGCTGTGCGGGGTAGCGATGCGGTGTCGGTCTGGAGTGCGGAGCGAAGAGGAGATTGCGCGCCGGGCGTTGTGCGAGGCGGTGGTGATGCGCGAGGTGGTTGCGCTGTGTGGGGTAGCGATGCGGTGTGTCGTCCGGAGTGCGGAGCGAAGAGGAGATTGCGCGCCGGGCGTTGTGCGAGGCGGTGGTGATGCGCGAGGTGGTTGCGCTGTGCAGGGTAGCGATGCAGTGTCGGTCCGGAAGTGCGCAGCTAGGAGGCGATGGTGTGGCGGTGACTGTACGAGGCGGCGTTGACGTGCCGGGCGACAGTCACATGCGAGGCGGCGGGGTGATGCCGGGCGGTCATCCTGGGTCGGTTGGCGCGGCGGAGCCGCTCGGCTGGGGAGATCGTGCGGGGCGTGGGGTTTCGGCGGCGCGGACAAGTGCGGGTTCGGTAGCGTCGAGACTCGTGATCGACCACTGTGCGCGCAACCGGGGTCTGGGTTCGGCGTGTGTGCTGTTGGTGTGGGAGTGCCGATGCGGGTGAAGTCCGTGCTGCGGGGTGGTGCGGCATCCGAATTACTCGATCGGGTGGTCCGCGACGGCGGAATCGGGGCGAACGGGAAGCGGCGCGGATGGTTCGGCGGGTTCATGTCGGTCATCTGGCTGTCGTACATGATCGGACCGATCATCCAGAGCTGGCAGGACGCGGATCAGCCGACGGCGAGTCTGGCGACCGCGACACTGCTCGCGTACGCGGCGCTGATCGTCGGTTCTTTTATTGTCTTCCGGCGGACCGATGGCACCAGCCAGTTGGTGGAGCGTCCGGTCGATCGGCGCATGTGGCCGGTGCTCGTCGGTATGACGGCGTGCAGCGCGGGGTTGATGGCATTGCTAGGCGCGGTCGCACTGCCGACATTGATCTTTGTCAGCGTGATCGCGATCTTTCATATGCCCTCGCGGGAATCCGGTTATGTCGCGTTCACGGTGACGCTCGCGATGTTGCTCGTGCCGATGGTGCTGCCGCGCCTGTCCGGGGTGCCGTTCTACGTGTCGTTCGTACCCGCCCTGATCTGGATGGCCAGGCAGTTGGGCGTGCGTGGCGAGCGGTTGGCCGAGCTGGCCCGACGGCAGCAGGCCGAACTCGCGATTGTCGAGGAACGCAACCGGGTCGCGCGCGACGTACACGATATCCTCGGCCACTCACTTACCGTGATCACGGTGAAAACCGAACTCGCACAACGTCTTATCGATGTGGATCTGACGCGGGCGAAGGCTGAGATGGCCGATGTCGAGCGGCTGGCGCGGGAGGCGCTGGCTGGAGTGCGGGATACCGTCGGCGGTCTGCGTGAGGTATCGCTGCGCGGTGAATTAGCCAATGCGCGAACCGCACTGGCAGCCGCCGATATCGACGCCGCGCTGCCGGATGCCGTACCCGATACACGCCACAGCGAATTGTTCGGTTGGGTGCTGCGCGAGGCGGTCACCAATGTGATTCGGCACAGTGCCGCACGACACTGCACGGTCACGGTGACCGATACGAGCATCGAGGTCGTCGACGATGGTCGCGGGCTGGGGACCGTCGAATCCGGGTCGGGACTGTCCGGCCTGCGCGAACGGGTGCGGGCCGCTGGGGGAACATTGACGCTGTCGTCCGAGGGAGGTGTTCGTGTTCGTGCAACGGTGCCCGAGTGATCCGGAAATGGGTTTGCACTCGTGCAGTTTCCGCTGCGATTCGGCCGAAAGTGCACGCTCAGGCCAATTCCCGTCGTCGAAGGACCACCTCGCATGATCCGTCTGCTCCTCGTCGACGACCAGGCACTCGTCCGTGGCGCACTCGCCGCACTGCTCGGCCTGGAATCCGATCTGGAAGTCGTCGCGGAGGTCGGCCGCGGTGATGAAGTCCTCGATGCGGTCGCGCGCACCACACCCGATGTGGTGCTGCTGGATGTGGAAATGCCGGGCATGGACGGCATCGCGGTCGCGGCGCAACTGCATGCCGCTCATCCGGATCTCCGTATCCTCATGGTTACGACCTTCGGCCGTCCCGGCTATTTGCGGCGCGCAATCGATGCGGGCGCAAGCGGATTCGTCGTGAAGGACACCCCGGCCCGCGAACTCGCGGACGCGGTGCGCCGAGTCCACATGGGCTTACGCGTTGTCGATCCCGCCCTCGCCACCGAAACCTTGACCGTCGGTACTTCGCCACTGACAGCCCGCGAACGCGAGGTCCTCGCCGCCGCGGCCGACGGTGCTACCGCCGGCGCCATCGCCAAACAGTTACACCTGTCGGAAGGCACTGTCCGCAACCACCTTTCATCCGTCATCGGCAAAACCGGAACCAGCACCCGCGCCGAAGCCGTCCGCGCCGCCGAACGCCTCGGCTGGCTCTGAGCGCTCGGCGGGTGACAGCCGGACTGTGCTGCCGCATAACCAATGCCTACCTTGCGAGGCTGCAACTAGTGCGAGGTAGCAACTGGATATGCGACCGTGCCTCGCTCTGACTGAGGCGCCCGCGGATCCGAGGCTCGCGTCGAACGGCCGGAGTGCACCTCGGACTATGTGTCGCCGGTGTGGGCGGCCAATTGGCCGAAGGGCAGCAGGGTCGCGACGCCGCGAGCCAGGGTTTCCGGATCCACGTCGCCGATGATCAAGTGCTGCAACATGAATCCCGGCACCAAGCCGATGATCGCCGTTGTGACCGCGTGGATATCGGTATCGGGCGGTAACCAGCCGACCTCCACCATGCGTTCGACGTATTCGTACCACCGATCGCGCATCGCGCGCACGGCGTCCTTGACGTATTCGGCTGCCTCCTCGTGCACCAGCGCCAGCGCCCACGCCTGCGGTGCGAGCCGGACCGGACCTTCCGGACCGCTGCGCTCGACTATGTACTCGGCGATGACCCGGACGAGCTGGGCCGGCGTCGGCAGCGGATCGGACCGGATTGCCCTGGTCATCGTGGCGCGCAGCTCGACCGTTGTCTCGGCGGCCAGGGCGGCGATGATGTCGTTCTTGCTCTTGAAGTACCGGTAGACCGCCCCGGCCGAGAGGCCCGATTCGGTGAAGATGTCCTGCATCGACGTCTCGTAGAAACCCTTGCGGGCAAAGCAGAGCTGCGCGGCGTCGAGGATCTGCTGCCTGCGACGTTCCAGGTGTTCTTCACTGACTCTGGGCATGGCTCCAAAGTAAAACGAATGCTCGTTCTTGACAACCTCGAGAGGTCGTGCGACGGTATCCACATCGAAAGAGAACGGTCATTCGATTTTCGGGAGAACGTCATGAATACAATCCAGCGGGCAGTCGGTGTCGGCGTCGCCGCGGCCCTGCTCCAGGCATTGATGTTGATCGCCTTCGCCTGGCCAGCGGCCCATATCGCGCCGCGCGATCTGCCCATCGCCGTCAGCGGCCCGCTGGCCGCCGTGGTCGCCGACAAACTGACCCAGCACGATCCCGATGCCTTCGATATCAGCAACCCCGCCGACGAAGCGGAGGCGCGCGAGGCGATCGAGAACCGGGACGTCTACGGTGCCGTCATCACCGGCGGCGGCGCCCCGCGCGTATTGGTCGCCTCCGGCGCGAGTCCCGTTGTGGCACAACAGCTCACCGCGATCGCCCAGCAGCTGTCCGGTGCGCCGGCCCCGGCGGTCGAGGATGTGGTGGCCGCCGATCCGGACGATCCGCGCGGCACCGCCTTCGGGGCGATGGTATTGCCGCTGGTCATGTCCGGTATCGCGGCGGGTGTCGTGCTCAGCCTGTTGATTCCGTCGGTCGGTGGTAAGACGATCGGACTGATCACCTTCGGCATCGCGGGTGGGCTGTTGAGCATCGTGATCATCCAGGCCTGGATGTCGGTTGTTCCCGGCCCCTATCTGACGCTGGCCGCCGTCGCGGGCCTGGTGTCCTTCGCGGTCTCCGGTGCGGTCGTCGGCCTGTCCAGTGCGATCGGCCGCGCGGGCATCGGTATCGCCGCGCTGACCATGCTCCTGGTCGGCAACCCGTTCTCGGCCGCGACCTCGGCTCCGGAACTGCTGCCGCAGCCGTGGGGAGCCATCGGCCAACTGCTGCCGCCGGGCGCCGCCGCATCACTGCTGCGCTCGGTTGCCTTCTTCGACGGCGCCGCCGCCACCAAACCACTTGTGGTCCTGGGCATCTGGGCTCTGGCCGCACTTGCCCTCTTGGGTGTAGGCGCACTTCGCGAACGCCGTTCGGCTGCGGAGTCGACCCCGGTCCGCTCCGGCGACCCGGTCGCCGTCTGATCCCAAAACGCTCCGAAATCGACTGCAGGCCGCCACTACCGGGTAATCCGGCGGTGGCGGCCTGTGTCATGTGTCAGCCGCGACGCATCGCGTTCACGGCGTGAGCGATCCGTATCCCTGGGACCCGCACTTGTTGTGCGCGCCTATAAAGGAGCGGCGAGACAAGCGGGCCAGCGCCGTTCGAGTTATCCGAATGATATTGGCCCGCTGGTATTCTCAGGAGATGGTGAAGGAGAAATTCGGGGCGCTGCCCGCACCCTTCTCCGCGTCGTAGGCCACCACGTAGGTACCGGTGGGCGGGGACGGAACCACGAAAACGACGTAATTCTTTGCGTTGTCGATAGTTTCGTTGGTATTCAGCAGTTCGTTGATCGGCCCGCGGATATCGGCCGGAATCGTTTGGCCGTCCGGGGTTTTCACGGTGAAGTAGTCGTAGAAGACATTCAGTCCGCCCGCCGAGATCCCGGGGCCACCAATGATCTTGATGCGCAACGAGAGATCCATCTTGTCGCGCTCGTTCTTGGTGTAGCTCGGAGCCACTGTGCCGCTGGTGATTTCGATCGTCGTCTGATCCTGCACCAGTTTGCCGGTGACATTCAGCGTCTTCGGCGCGACACCTTCGACCTGAGTCGAGGCCTTCAGTGGAATCTTGGTCTGGTTATCCGAGGCCTGTCCGTAGATCACGGTAATGGTGTCGAGCAGGTGCTCGGCATCGTGCAGCGTCTTGACCGACGTGGTGACATTTCCGGTGGCCGAACCCTTTCCGGGCACGGTCGGCGAGTCGAAGCTCGCTCCGGCGTCGATCTCCTTGTCGACCTGCAGGTAGGTGTTATTGCTGATCGTCTTGTTGTCGGGCGTGGTGTTCTTGTAGGTGATATCGATCAGCACCTTGGCGCCGCCGAACTCGTCGGGCACCACGGTCGCTTTGTCCACCGTGATATCGAAGCCCTCGTACCATCCGGTCTTGCCGATACTGCGGACGGTCGACTGACCGGTTTTCGCCCCCGGCTGCCTCTGGCCGACGGTGCTCTGCGCGGACGCCGTCGTGGTCGGTCCCGACTTGGCGTCCTTGTCGTTGCACGCGGTCATGAGCAGGGCGGAGCTGCCGATGAGCACGGCCGCTCCGATTGTGGTGATTTTCCGGCGTCTGTCCGCCGCAAAAATGGTCGATCGCACGCTGCCTCCCAGAAGATTTCGATCTCAGTGCGCGACGCCCGGAACCCCCGGACGTTATGTGATTCGCAGTGAAATCTTCCTCGGCACCGGCGCCGTTAACTGTGTGACTGTCGTCACACGTTGGAGCGGTCCGCCTTCGCGCATTCGCAGCAGGTTCCGAAGATCTCCATGGTGTGGCTGACCTCGGTGAATCCGTGTTCGCCCGCGATGGTTTCGGCCCATGCCTCGACCGTCGGGCCCTCGACCTCGACGGTACGACCACAGTGTCGGCAGACCAGATGGTGATGGTGTCCGGTGGAGCACTGCCGGTAGACGGATTCGCCGGTGTCGGTGCGCAATACGTCGACGAGTCCGGCATCGGCCAGCGACTGCAGGGTGCGGTAGACGGTGGTCAACCCGATGCCCTCGCCGCGGCGGCGCAATTCGTCGTGCAACTCCTGCGCGGAGCGGAACTCCTCGATATCACCGAGCAGCGAGGCGATCGCACTGCGCTGTCGGGTACTGCGAATGCCAACCGGCTTCTCCGGCAAGGCCGTCTTATCTGGCACGATCACCCTTCCTCGGCATGGGCCACGGCGTCGACAACGATATGCGCCAGGTGGTCGTCGACGAGTTCATACAGCACTTCGCGGCCGGAGCGTTCCCCGTGCACCACGCCCGCGGACTTGAGAATCCTCAGATGCTGGCTGACCAGCGGTTGGGTGACACCGAGGACATCGACCAATTCGTGTACGCAACGCGGCGATTCACGCAATTGCAGCACAATGGCGATGCGCACCGGGGCGGCGAGTGCGCGCAGCAGTTCGCCCGCGTCCTCCAGGACGCTCCGCGTCGGCACCGGCACTGGCGCGGGTGATCGGTACGGGTTGTGCGGATGGGCGGTGGCGGTCTCGGCGGTCATCGAACCAACTCCTTATTGGAAAGCATTACCATTTTGATATGCACAGGTGCGCATGTCAAACGAGGCCTGCCTCGGAGTGTCGAACGAACGTCGGTGAATGCGGCGCGAAAACCGAATGGCCCGTGCGGTGGAAGACGGCTGGGACCTGGGCGATAGTCTGTAGTCAACGCTATAGGTTGTGGTCAACGCTATATGTTTGTGATCAACGCTGTGGCGTCGGGGCATACCGCATCGGGCCTCACCCGATCCGGCCGATCTGAATCCGACTCGTACTGGATGGAGAATTCTCGCGTGGCACCCAAGTCGAAGGTGGACACCGTTGCCAACCTCGCCAAGCGCCGGGGTCTGGTGTACCCGTGTGGTGAGATCTACGGCGGCACCAAATCGGCGTGGGACTACGGTCCGCTGGGTGTCGAGTTCAAGGAGAACATCAAGAAGCAGTGGTGGCGCTCCATGGTCACCAGCCGCGAGGATGTGGTGGGCCTCGACTCGTCGGTGATTCTGCCGCGTCAGGTGTGGGTCGCCTCCGGCCACGTCGGCGTATTCAACGATCCGCTGGTCGAATGCCTGAACTGTCACCACCGGCACCGGCAGGACCACCTGCAGGAGGCCTACGCGATCAAGCACAAGATCGACGATCCGGACTCCGTCTCGATGGAGCTGGTGGTGTGCCCGGACTGCGGCACAGTCGGTCGCTGGACCGAGCCGCGTGACTTCAACATGATGCTCAAGACCTACCTCGGCCCGGTCGAGTCCGAAGAGGGCCTGCACTACCTGCGTCCGGAAACCGCACAGGGCATCTTCATCAACTTCGCCAATGTGATGACCACCGCGCGCAAGAAGCCGCCGTTCGGCATCGCGCAGATCGGCAAGAGCTTCCGCAACGAGATCACCCCCGGCAACTTCATCTTCCGCACCCGTGAATTCGAGCAGATGGAGATGGAGTTCTTCGTCAAGCCGGGTGAGGACGCGCAGTGGCACAAGTATTGGATCGACACCCGGTTCGCCTGGTACACCGACCTCGGCATCGACCCGGAGAACCTGCGGCTGTTCGAGCACCCGAAGGACAAGCTGTCGCACTACTCGGCAGGCACCACCGATATCGAGTACCGCTTCGGCTTCCAGGGCAATGAATGGGGTGAGCTGGAGGGCATCGCCAACCGCACCGACTTCGATCTGAAGACCCATTCCGAGCATTCCGGCAATGACCTGAACTACTTCGACCAGACCACCAATGAGCGCTACACCCCGTACGTCATCGAGCCCGCGGCAGGCCTGACCCGCTCGCTGATGGCGTTCCTGGTCGATGCGTACACCGTCGACCAGGCGCCCAACGCCAAGGGCGTCATGGAGGAGCGCATCAGTCTGCGGCTGGACCGCAGGCTCGCGCCGGTCAAGGCGGCGGTGCTGCCGCTGTCGCGGAATGCGGATCTGACGCCGAAGGCGAAAGATCTTGCCGCACAGCTGCGTAAGAGCTGGAATGTCGAATTCGACGATGCCGGCGCCATCGGCCGCCGCTACCGGCGCCAAGACGAAATCGGCACGCCGTTCTGCATCACCGTCGACTTCGACACTCTCGAGGACCAAGCGGTCACCGTCCGCGAGCGCGATTCCATGACGCAGGAGCGGATCGCGCTGGACAAGGTCGAGGGCTACCTGGCGCAGCACCTCATCGGCGCCTGAATTCGATAGCGATCAACGCCCTGTCGCGCTGCGGCAGGGCGTTTTCGTAGCTTGCACCGCAGGTGAATTCAGCGCCTGTCCGGTTTCCGGTCCGACTGGAGGATCAGTCCGTTCCCGCTCGGTAGCAGTAGCGCCCCAGGACACCGCGACCAGAACGGCCAGAAGTATCAATTTTCGCACGGTCTGCGTCCTCTGCCAGCAGCCTTTCCTCACCCACGGGTGTCAGCTCAGGGCTGGTGCCGTCGGTGGCAGTACGCCTCGACGGTCGTCGGTGCATGGAAATTTCCCACGCGGTTACTCGGTTGACGGCGTATGTCACCGAGTAGGCGGGAGCCGGATATGGCAAGAGCTGTGAAGTTCGATCGTTATGGCGGAATCGAAGAACTGAAGGTGGTCGAGGTGCCGACACCGCAGGCGGGGCCCGGTCGGGTCGTCGTCGAGGTGGTAGCGGCCGGTATCAATCCGGGGGAGGGGTATATCCGTTCGGGCGCGCTGCACGAGCGCTGGCCCGCGACATTTCCTTCGGGTGAGGGCACCGATTTCGCGGGTCGCGTCGTCGAGGTCGGATCCGGCGTCGGCGGGATCGAGATCGGCGCCGAGGTGCTCGGATTCACCGATGAGCGGGCCAGTCATGCCACGCACGTGGTGGTGCCCGCCGAACAGGTGACACTCAAGCCCGGGAAACTGGATTGGGATGTCGCGGGATCGTTGTATGTCGTTGGGACAACGGCTTTCGCCGCCGTGCGGGCAGTGGACCCGCAAGCGGGCGATACCGTCGCGGTTTCGGGTGCCGCGGGTGGCGTCGGCTCGGTCGTCGTACAACTCCTGCGGGCCAGGGGCGCAACGGTTCTCGGCATCGCGAGCGAGGTCAATCACGATTGGCTACGCAAGGTCGGGGTGATTCCGGTGGCCTATGGTGAGGGGCTGATCGACCGGATCCGGGCGGCCGCCCCTGCGGGCGTCGACGCGTTCATCGATACCTTCGGTGCCGAATATGTCGATCTCGCAATCGAACTCGGCATTGCGGTCGATCGCATCGACACCATCATCAATTGGGAGGCTGCCGAGCGGTACGGCGTGAAGACCGACGGCAACGCTGCCGCGGGCACCATCGATGTGCTTGCCGAACTTGCCGATCTGGCCGCCGCTGGCACCGTCGAGGTACCCATCGCGGCTGTTTATCCGCTCGACAAGGTCCAGGAGGCGTATCGCGAACTGGAGCAGCGCCACACGCGCGGCAAGATCGTGCTGCACCCTTAGCCGGACACGTCCCAGAATTCGTATTCGTGGCGCATGCCCTGTAGGAATAACTCTTCCGCACGCGCCGGGTCGCCACCCGCCTCATCGAGCATCTGCCCGCAGCGGCGGGTGAGCGCCGCGAATCCGGGGTCGGCGTAGGTGTCGACCCAGCGCCGATAGCGCGGTTCCGATGGCGGATTCTCGGCGAGGATTGCGCCGAGGGTCGAATAGCCCCACATGCACGGATACAGCGCCGCCAGTCCGTCGGCGTAGCACGCGGCCGACTCCAGCAGGAATGCGGTGTAGGCCGCGCACGGCGCACCCTTCGTCGCACCGTCGAGATCCGCGCCGAATTCGGCGGCCAGCGACCGATGCAGGGACAGCTCCTCGTGATAAGTAGCGTGCGCGAGATCCACCAGGTCGCCCAGATGCGCTGCGGGCGCCTGCGAGGCCAGCCGGGCGAATACCCGCACATAGTCCAGCAGGAACAGATAGTCCTGTTCGAGCCAGGACCGGAAGACCGATGCGGGCAGATCGCCTCCGGCGATGCCCGCCACCGTCGGATGCGCCAGCTGGCTTATAACCAGCGGAAAACCGAGCTCCTCCAGGTGCGCCGAGAGACTGATGTGTGCCGCGGGACTCATGTGGGCAGTCTCTCTCAGTCGGAGGGGTTTCGGGATTGCGCCCCGCTTGTAGTTGCCGCACGCTGGGCCATGTGTTGTGGGAAGAGGAGGTTTTGGTGCGGGTGTTGGGTGCCTCGGAACAACGTTTCGTGCGGGCGGGGACCTACACCGGACGATCCGTGACGGTCGTCGGTGATCTCGATACGAATGCATTGGGGGCGGCGTTCACCGCACTACAGCATGCCTACCCGGTGGTTAGCTGCCGGATCGGCGAGGACGCCACCGGCCGCGGATATCTACTCCGACGTGGCGAAACCCCGGAGATCGGTATGACGTCGAGTCTCGGTGATCCGGATCCCGTCCGCATTCCGGAGCCTATCGATCCGGCCGGACAGCTGGCCTACCTGGATGTGGTGCACTCCGAGCGGGGCCGCTCGCGCGTCACACTTTTCGCCCACCACAGCATCGCTGACGCGGGCCACTGCGTCGAACTGCTGTCCCGACTATGGGACTTCTACACCGATTACGTCGAATCCGGGACGACAACCGTTGTGCCGCACGACTATCCGCAGTCGCTGGAATGGCATGTATCGGCGCGCGGGATCGCCCGCTCTTCGGTCTCCGGCTTCGAGGACGTCACCAAGCCGCTGCAACCCGTGGTCATTCCGCCCGCACCCGCGATCCCCGCGCCGCCCGCGCTGGACCGGCCGCGACGCATCATCTTGGACGAGGATGCGAGCGCCCGCATCATCGGCCTCGGGCGCTATCCGGGAGTGACCGTCAACGGGCTCGTAACCGCCGCCCTGCTACGTGCCTTCGCTTCGGAAAAGGCCAGGGCCACCGGCGATCCGGTGCTGCTCGGCTGTCTGTATCCGGTGGATATGCGCACCCGACTGGATCCGCCGGTCGCGCGCGCAGAGGGCACAAATATGGCGGGTCTGGCCTCTTTCGCCGCGACGGTCGACCTCTGCGTGGACATCCTCGAACTGGCCCAACACATTTCGGCTCGATTGCAACATGACCTGGCCGAGGGCATTGTCCAGCAATCGGTGCTGCACTTTCCGGATTACTTCGGCCCCAACCGGATCCACTCCTTGGCCGGGCATATCGCGGTGACGAATACCGGTGCCGTGCCTGCCTTCCGCATCCCCGCGAATATCGCGCTCACCGACTACGAGATCGTTTACGTCTCCGCCCATCCGCGTCCGTCCGCGGGTGCCTCGGCGGCAATCACCTTCCTGGTCTACACCTTCGAAGGCCGACTAACGGTCGGGGTACTCGGCCGCGACGCCGACCGGCTCGTGTCCGCGGTGCGCAGTGAATTGACGGCTCTCGCGGGGGAGGCCGTCAACTCCTGAGGCCACTATTGATAGGTGGCGTGCGTCGGGCGCATGACGAGCACGACCCGGCGCGGATGGTCGGCGACCGGGCGTTGATACGGCAGGTCGTAGCGGCGTGCGAGCACATCGAAGAATTCGCCGTCCGGATCGGGTTCGATGGCCTCGATGACGCCGCGGACCTCGAGGTAGCGGTAGGGCTTGTCCGGATCGTTGATGCTCACCGCGACTTCGGGATTCTGCTTGGTATTGACGGCTTTGCGTCGATCGATCGTGGTGGTGAAGCGCAGGCGACCGCCATCCCACACCTGCCATACCGGCGTCACCTGCGGAGTGCCGTCCGGGTTCAGCGTGGCGAGATGGGCGAACAGCGGCCGGGATAGCAAATCGGCGTGACTCTCGGGGATTACGGGGTTATCCATACTTCAAAGACTATCAAGGCTTTGATAGTTCAGCTATCTTTGACACTTATGAAATTGCCTGCGCAGCAGCGGCTCGGTCTGGACCTCAAGCGCGCCGAGCAGGAGCTGATGGCCGTCAAACACGAGGCGGTCAAACCGCTTACGGTGCCGCAGTACGCCGCTCTCTACGCGCTGTCGGAGAACCCGGGCATCTCCGCTGCCGCCCTCGCCCGCGAATGTCTGGTGACGCCGCAGGCGATGACGGTGGTCCTCAAAAATCTGCAGGAGCGCGGTTTCGTGGAGCGCACACCGCATCCCTGGCACCGCGGTGTGCTCGAAACCCGCCTCACCCCCGCGGGTCGCAAAGCTTTCGCCAAGGCCGATGCCAAGGCCGCCGCGATCGAGCGCCGTGTGGCCGCCGCCTTCAGTGCGAAGGAGCGCGAACTGTTGCGAGAGTTGTTGGCCCGGTTCATCGAGGCGCTGCAGGAATGAGGAGGCGGTAGGTTCGTAGATGTGTCGAGGAGAGCGGGTGTTCGAACGGTGCGGACCAACGGAGAACGCGGGGGCGTGCTCGGTGCCGCCGCGATCGGCGTCGGGGCGCTGGGCGTCGGCGAGTTGATCGCGGCCTCGCGCGGTGATTCGCTGATCGATGCGATCGGTCGGGTCATGGCCGATACCGCGCCGGTGCCGGTGGTGGAGACGACCGTCGCCTTATCCGGTAAGCACGACAAGGTCGTGACGCGCATCGGCGTCGGGGCCGGTGCGGTCGCCGCGACGGTCGGGCTCGGTGTGCTTTCCGATCAAGCGCGTACCCCTGCCCTCGCAGCCGTCGGTGCCGCCGCAGCCGCTTTGGGTTTCCGTCGATCGACCCGATCGTCCGCCACCGTCGCCGGTGCGGTCGCCGCCGCAGGTGTGCTCGGCCTCGGGCTGCGTAGGCGCCCGCGTGGACCGCTCGGCGCGCTGCTGTGGGCAGGCGCCGGTGCCGGACTGTTGGCCGGGGCGCGGGCGCTGATTCGCGACCACGACCGCAGACACCGCGATGCGATCCGTCGGGTCGGCCCGGTGGGTGGGATTTCGATGGTGCCGCGGGATGGGTTGGAGGACGAGCCCGGTCTGTCGTCGCTGATCACCGCGAACCGAAGTTTCTACGTGGCCGATGTCAATCTGAGTCCGCCGCGGATCGATCCGACGCGCTGGCGGCTGTCGGTGACCGGCAAGGTCGCGCATCCGCTGCGGCTGTCGCTGGCCGAATTGGCCGCGGACGCAGTGGAATTCGATGCGGTCATGGTGTGCGTGCATAATCGGCCCGGTGAGCGTCGCGCCGGTAACGGCCGCTGGTACGGGGTTCCGCTGGCCGAGTTGCTCGAGCATGCCATACCCGAAACCGGTGCGACCCGGCTGGTCACCAGGGCCACCGACGGCTACACCATCTCACTGCCGGTGGAGCCGCTGCGCTCCGGTGCGTGGCCCGGATATCTGGTGATCGGTGTGAACGGCGAGCCACTGGCCCCGGAGCACGGATTCCCGGCGCGCGTTTTCGTGCCCGGCCTCTACGGCCAGTACACCGGCGCGAAATGGCTTGCTGAACTGGAACTGACCGACGACAACCATGTCGACTACTGGTGGAAGCGCGGTTGGCCCTCGGATCCGATCTGGGTGACACCGCAGGCCCGCATCGACGTCAGCTCGCCCGGCGCGGGCACCACCAACATCGCCGGTGTCGCATGGGCGCCCCCGCACGGCGTTGAGTCCGTCGAGCTCCGCATCGGCGAAGGCGATTGGCGCCCAGTAGATCTCGGCACCGAACTCGCCCCCGCCGCCTGGCGCCGCTGGCGCACCACAGTCGACCTGCCTCCCGGCGAACACACCGTGCAGGCCCGCGCCATCAGCCGCTCCGGCGAGATCCAGGACGGCGCCCCACGCTCACCCTTCCCCTCCGGGCCAGCCGGCTTTCACACCGTCACGATCAAAATCTGACTGTCCGTCAAGTTGCCGTCGCCCAGCCAATTGGGAGCACGGCTAGCATCGAAGCGTGATCACGATCGACCTGCCGTACACCGGTCACGTGTCCCCTGGATCGAATCCGCAACAGCGGGACGTCCCCGGTGCCCGCATTATCAAAATGTCCGTCGGTGGCATGGACAATAATTGTTATCTAGTGCAGTGCACCGCCACAGGCGCGGCACTGCTCATCGACGCAGCCAACGAAGCCGACCGCATTGTCGAACTCGTCAACCAGGAGACGCCGGGCCGCATCGCCTTGGTCGTCACCACCCATCAGCATCGGGACCATTGGTGGGCCCTGGAAAAGGTCGCCGCCGCCATCGGCGCGCCGACCGCCGCGCATCCACTCGATGCCGAACCGCTGCCGGTGCGCCCCGATCGACTACTCGCCGACGGCGACCTCATCGAGGTAGGCGACCTGGCCTTCGAGGTCGTCCACCTGCGCGGTCATACCCCCGGTTCGGTTGCCCTCGCCCTGGTAGACGGCCCGGGCGTGCACTTGTTCACCGGCGACTCCCTTTTCCCGGGCGGCCTCGGCCGCACCACCAACCCGGAAGATTTCAACTCCCTCTACACCGACGTCACCACCAAGATCTTCGATCGCTATCCCGATGACGCCGTCGTCTATCCCGGTCACGGTGATGACACCACGCTCGGCGTCGAACGTCCGCACCTCGGCGAATGGCGCGAACGCGGCTGGTAGGACTTATGCGGTGCGCGGGTTGAGGCTTTCGAACATCCGCTCACTGCTGTGGGCGCCGTAGCCGTCGGCGACCTGGCGATCGACGAGATTCTTGATCGCGCCGACAATGTCCAGGTCCACACCCGCATCGCGGCTGGTCGACACGATGGCATCCACGGCGGCCTTGGTGAAATCCAAGGGTTGGAACGGTTTCGAGTAATCGCCGGAGTCGATGGTGGCTCCGGCTCTCGGGAGTGATCCGGTCATCGCGGCGATCCAACCCGATGCGCGTTGGCCGAACTCCGCTGCCGACATGCCGATCGTGCGAACCATGGCTGCCCCGTGGTAGAAGCCCGCGAACATGGCATACATCCCGGCGAGCAGGGCGAAGTCGACAAGCGCGGCCTGCCCGGCGTCCGCGCCGAAATACTCTGCGCTGCCGAGCAATTCGAGCGTCGCGCAATGGTCGTCGAAAAGCTGGCGGGAGCCGCTGTAGAGCACGGACGAGCCGGGCCGGCCGATCATCGGCGGGACGGCCATAATGCCGCCGTCGAGGAAGTCGATGCCGTGGTTCGCGGCCCATTCGGCCAGCTCGCGCGACCCGCGCGGCTCGGTGCTGGTCAGGTTGACCAGGGCGCGCCCGGCCAGGCTATCGGTCACCGGATCGAGTACCTCGTGCACGGACCGATGGTCCAACAGGCAGGCAACCACGAGATCGCTCGCGGTCACCGCTTCGGTCACCGTCCGCGCCGACTTCGCCCCTGCCGCAATGAGTTCCGCGTCCCGACCGGCACTGCGATTCCAGACCGTTGTCGGGTGTCCGGCCCGTACGAAGGCCGCGGCCAGCGCCTGTCCCATCGCGCCGAGCCCGAGGACCGTCACCGATGTCGTCATATATCCACTCCTCAAAGTTATCGAGATGCTGGTCGGCGCCGGAATCCATTCTCGATAGCCGCTGCACTATCGACAAGTACTGACTAATAAGTTCAGTACTAACCAAAAGGTAAGCATTGGCCGATCGATATCCGCCGGTTACGTTCTCGTCGACGGTGACCTGGCAGACTTGATGAGGTGAATTCGGCGACCCTGGCCTCGGCTACCGGAACCGGCCCGTCCCGCGGCGTCGGAGGCGGGCTGGTGCGCTGGGCGCGGCGGCTGGTCCTGGGCGCGATCTTGATGGGCGCGGTGCTCGTCGGCGGCACAGCATTCCGGGTGTGGCAGGTGGCGCGAATCGACGACTACACCAAGGCGGATGCGATCGTCGTCCTCGGCGCCGCGCAATACTCCGGCACACCGTCGACGGTGTTCGAGGCGCGACTGGATCAGGCCTACAAACTGTTCAAGGCCGGTGTCGCACCCAAGGTGATCACCGTCGGCGGTAAGCAGGAGGGCGATCTTTACACCGAGGCCGCCTCCGGCAAAAACTATCTGGCGGAGCGCGGCATACCGAGCGACCGGATCCTCGCGGTGGAAACGGGTTCGGACACCCTACGTAGCATCGAGGCCGTCGCGACCGCCATGAGCGCCCGTGAGATGTCCTCGGCGGTGCTGGTCAGCGATCCGTGGCATTCGCTGCGCACCAGAACCATGGCCCGCGACGCCGGGCTGGATGCCTGGACCGCCCCGACCCGGACCGGCCCCGCCGTCTACACCAGAGAATCGCAGGCACACGGAATCGCAAGGGAGACCGGGGCTTTGCTCTGGTATCAGCTCACGCACTTCTCGTCGGACTTCAAATACTCAGCGGGGCAGTGAGATTCGATGTATACCGAACACGCCCGCGAGCGAATGGTGGTGGAGGGAGCCAAGACCGCCGGACTGGGCCCGCCGCGCAGTGAATTCGAAACCGGCCACCGCACCGAATTCGCCCGCGACCGCGCCCGCGTACTGCACTCCGCGGCGCTGCGCAGACTCGCCGACAAAACCCAGGTCATGGGGCCGCGTGACGGCGACACCCCGCGCACGCGCTTGACCCATTCGATCGAAGTGGCTCAGATCGGGCGCAGCATCGCCGACGGTCTCGGCTGTGATCCAGATCTGGTCGACCTGGCCGGATTGGCGCACGATATCGGCCATCCGCCCTACGGCCACAATGGCGAGAAAGCCCTCGACCTCTTCGCTGACGCATACGGCGGATTCGAGGGCAATGCACAGAATCTGCGCATCCTCACCCGGCTCGAACCGAAGGTTTTGGATGCGGACGGCACGAGCGCGGGCTTGAATCTCACGCGCGCCGCACTCGACGCGGCTATCAAATACCCTTGGGGTAGAACAGGTTCGGGCACCAAGTTCGGTGCCTACGATATCGATCTGGATCGGCTGGAATGGGTGCGCAAGGACGCGCCGGACCGTCGCAAGAGCCTCGAGTGTCAGATCATGGACTGGTCCGACGATGTCGCGTACTCGGTGCACGATGTGGAAGACGGCGTGATCGCGGGGCGCATCGAATTGCGCGCCCTGGCCGATCCGTCCGAACAGGCGGCACTCGCCGAACTCGGGCACGGCCAGCATCCCACGCTTTCGGTGGACGACCTGATCGGTGCCGCTCAGCGGCTTTCAGAACTGCCCGTAGTGGCTGAAGCCGCCTCCTACGACGGCACCCTCGCCAGCTCGGTTGCGCTGAAGCGCCTCACCAGTGAACTGGTCGGCCGCTTCGCCACGGCCGCGATCATGGCCACACGGGAGGTCGCCGGGGCAGCGCCGCTGTCCCGTTATGCCGCGGATCTCGAGGTTCCACCGATCGTCGCCGCCGAGGTCGCGATGCTCAAAACCGTCGCCCTGCGCTACGTCATGTCCGATCTCGTGCACAAGCAGCGCCAAGCCGAGCAGCGCGAGCGGATTCAGGCGGTCGCGACCCGACTGCTGGCGACGGCACCGCACGGGTTGGATCCGCTGCTGCTCCCGTGGTGGCACGCCGCGACCGACGACACCGCGCGGGTCCGGGTAATCGTCGACCAGATCGCGTCCTACACCGAGAGTCGACTGGAGCGAGTAGACGCGTGACCAGCCGCTGGGCGTGTCGAGGCCGGACTAGCCTAGACTGACCGCCGTGGCCGGACGACTCCCAGATCGCGATATCGCGGCAATACGCGAACGCGTCCGGATCGAGGATGTGGTGGGGGAGTACGTCGCGCTGAAGCGGGCGGGTGCGGACTCCATGAGGGGCCTGTGCCCATTCCACGACGAGAAGTCGCCGTCATTCCATGTGCGGCCCAACCACGGCCTGTACCACTGCTTCGGCTGCGGTGAGGGCGGTGACGTCTTCGCCTTCCTGCAGAAGGTCGAGCACACCGGTTTCGTCGAGGCGGTGGAGCAGCTCGCCGATCGGATCGGCTACCAGATCAACTACGAAGGCGGCGGCACCTCGGTGCAGCGCGACCGCGGCACCAGGGGACGGTTGGTTGCCGCCAATGCCGCCGCGCACGAGTTCTACATGGCCAAATTGCGCGAGCCCGATGCCGAGGTTGCGCGCAAATTCTTGACCGACCGCAACTTCGACGGCAATGCCGCCCAGCAATTCGGCTGCGGCTATGCCCCGGCGGGCTGGGATACGCTCACGAAGCATCTGCTGCGTAAGGGTTTCGACTTCAAGGAGCTCGAGGCGGCCGGGCTGTCGCGTCAGGGCCAGCGCGGACCGATCGACCGCTTCCATCGGCGGCTGCTGTGGCCGATCCGCAATCTCGGCGGTGATGTCATCGGCTTCGGTGCGCGCAAGCTGTTCGACGACGACACCATGCCCGGCAAATACATCAATACGCCGGAAACCTTGCTGTACAAGAAGTCTCAGGTGCTGTTCGGCCTGGACCACGCCAAGCGCGAGATCGCCAAGGGCCACCAGGCGGTAGTGGTCGAGGGCTATACCGACGTGATGGCCATGCATCTGGCCGGGGTGAAAACCGCCGTCGCCTCCTGTGGCACCGCCTTCGGTGACGAGCATCTCGCCCTGTTGCGCCGACTGCTCATGGATGACAACTTCTGGCGCGGCGAAATCATCTACACCTTCGACGGTGACGCGGCCGGACAGGCGGCGGCATTGAAAGCCTTTGCGGGCGACCAGAAGTTGGCCGGGCAGACCTACATCGCCATCGCCCCCGACGGCCAGGACCCGTGCGAACTGCGCCAGCGCTCCGGCGACGGCGCCGTGCGCGACCTGGTAGCCCGGCGAACCCCGTTGTACGAGTTCGTGATTCGCGGTCTGCTCGCCGACCACAACCTGGATACCGCCGAGGGACAGGTGGAGGCGCTGCGCCGTGCCGTGCCGGTGGTGGCGCAGATCAAGGACAACGCGCTGCGCAAGGCGTACGCGACCAAGCTGGCGGGCTGGGTCGGCTGGGACGATATCCAGACCGTCGTGCGGCGCGTCGGTGAGGAAGCCAAGCGCAATCGCAACGGTGGTCGCCCGAGCGGTCGTGGCCCAGTAGCGGGCACGCCGCAGCCCAGCGCGGTCGTCGCCGAACACCCCGCAGCCCGTCCCAACCCGAACGACCCGACGCTGCTGCCGCAACGGCAGGCGCTCGGCGCGGCACTGCAGTATCCGGCGATGGCGGGCGCGGTTTTCGATTCGATCGAGAACGAGGCCTTCACCCATCCGGCTTACGCGGCCGTGCGCGCCATGATCGCCGAGGCCGGTGGCACGGCATCCGGGCTCAGCGGCGCCGAGTGGGTCAACGCCGTATCGGACGGGACCGATGATTTGACCATGCGGGCCTTGGTCTCCGAGTTGTCGGGCGAGCAGATGCCGGTGAAGTCGGCCAATGACATTCCCCGGTTCGTCACCGGGGTGCTGGCCCGAGTTCAGGAAGCCTGGGTCGGCCGTCAGATCGCGGAGCTGAAGTCGAAGCTGCAGCGTGTGTCCTCGACCGAGCAGGCCGACGCGTATATGGCGCTGTTCGGTGACCTCGTGGCGCTGGAGCAGTACCGCAAGAGTTTGCTCACCCAGGCGATGGGGAATCACGACGATTTCGCAGCGGGCTGACTAGCTCCGGAGTCCGGGTAGCCACTGCGTGCGATTCGTCGTACCGCGCATGTCGTAATCAGAGAAGTAGCCGCGCTGACGGCCAGCCGCTGCGGTTAGCGGTGCACCCGAGGACGACTAGGTGCACCACTTCGACTGCTAACCGGCACATTTCCGGCTCGAATCCCCCGAATTCAGCGGCGCAGCTGATCCTGCGGCACCAGAATCGTGGTCCGCTCATCCAGCGGCACCATCGGCTCCAACTTCGCCTGGGTACTGAGCTTGTCCGACAGCTTCTGTCGCCCGAAGAGAACCAGCTTGCGAGTCACCGGGCTCCCGGTGACCGCGCGGGTCGCCGCACTGATCTGTTCATAGCGACCCCGCCCGGCCTTCGTCCCGAGCACGTAACCGGCCGCAATGCCGATGATCAACCGCAGCATCTCGTAGAGCTCCTCCCAAAGTGCCTGTGCGCGGCTACCATCCTGCCCGACGCCGGGTACACCTGTCGATCCGGATCCACCCCCACCGCGCGCCACCCCCAGACACGCCGAAGCCCCCGCATGTCTCCAGGTAGAGACGCGATTTGGGAAGGCGAGCGCCGATACGCTAAAGTTTCACCTCGGCCCGCCCAGTACGGACGAGCCAAGGATAGTCCCCTATAGCTCAATTGGCAGAGCAGCCGACTGTTAATCGGCAGGTTTCTGGTTCGAGTCCAGATGGGGGAGCTTTGACCAGGGCGAACTTATCAGTTCGACCCTGGTTTTGTCCGTTTTGGGGGTCGAACGACACGGAAACGACACGTTTTCAGCCGGAGAGGCGTCCCAAGGCCGCCGTGAAGTCGGGTGCTTCGGTCGGTTGGTCGATGTAGTGGCGCTTGGTGACCGAGTCGTTCGCGTGGCCGAGTTGTTGGGCTGCGGCCTGGGGGCCGTATTCGTCGGCGATGAGGGATGCGACGGTCTTGCGGAAGGTCTTGGGCGTGACCCAGGCGAACTTCTCCCCGCGGGCCTGTCGCCACAGCCGGTTGAAGTTGTGCGGGTCCCAGATCCCGCCGTCGCGGTTGGGGAAGACCAGGTCCAGGTCATTGTCGACCGCTTCGGCTTGACTCGCCGGAGGGTCTCGACGACGAACTGGGGCAGGACCACTGTCCGATAGCCCGAGTCGGTCTTGGTCCATTCCTGGCGGATAAGTCCTTTGCCTTTGATTCGAATGATTGTGCCGGAAAAGGTGATTCGCGCCGGTTTGTTGTCGAGGTCGACATCGGCCCAATGCAGGGCGAGTGCTTCTCCGGGGCATGGGCCGGTTCCGAGTTCGATGTCGGCGACGTCGAGGACCCGCGGGTTGCGTTTGGGGCCGTGGGTGTAGGCCAGCGCGCCATCGAATAGCTTTTCCGGCCACCCACGCCTGCAGCTGCGCGCGCAGCTCTGTGAGGGTCTCCATGTCGGCTGCACGCGATTTCTGGCGCTTCGAGGAAGGTCCGCGACCTCGCGGACCGGGTGCGGTCAATGGCGTCATGGCGGACGGCCATGCTCATCATCTCGGAGGGAATGACCCGCTGTCGCCGCGCTTTCTCACGGTGGTCGTCGAGCACGATCCGTTTCAGGTGCGCATCGATACGGATGTGGTGGCATCCCACAGGCGCAGGCCGCCGAGCGCTGATTTGATCTTGACGGTTCCCTCGCAGTTCCGCGGGTGTTGCAGTGTTGACATACGCTGCCGAACTGCAAGGGGACCGGCCGCTTTTGCAGGTAGCGGGGATACCGGTGCGGGGGAGAGAATAGATGCCTGATGTTATGTGCACCATCAGTATTTGGGTATGTCCCTGACATGCGCCGTGTCCGTCCAGCGGGGTGCCCGAAGCGGGCAGTGCCGTTGTGAATGAACCCTTGCGCCCTTTTTGTTGGAATAACGGGCAGCCTCCCGAAATCTCTGCCTCGATATCCGATTCGTGACCAGGGGGACTCGATGAATCCCACGGCAACCATCCGCCCGGAATCTGTGGAGCGAGCCGACCTCGGGCCGCCGCCACGTACTCGGGAGTGTCCATGACCGATACCACCGCTTCGGTCACCGAAAAGCCGAGCCAGGCTAGGCCGCATTGCTGGGGCTTCGGCATCGACGTGGGCGGTAGCGGCGTGAAGGGCGGCGTTGTCGATCTCGGCACTGGGCAGCTGATCGGCGACCGCTTCAAACTCCCGACCCCGCGGCCGGCTACTCCGGAGGCTCTCGCCGACACGATCCACGAGGTGGTGAAGCATTTCCAGTGGGACGCGCCGCTTGGCGTCACCTATCCGGGTGTGGTCAGCGGCGGCGTCGCCCGTACCGCCGCGCACCTCGACAAGTCTTGGATCGGAGTGAACGCCCAGGAGGTGATCAGCGCCGAACTCGGCGGACAGCCGGTGACCCTGCTCAATGACGCCGACGCGGCGGGATTGGCCGAAGTCGAGTTCGGTGCCGGCAAGGACAGCGACGGCGTCATTGTGCTGCTGACGTTTGGCACCGGCATCGGTTCGGCGGTAATCCACAACGGGGTGTTGTTGCCCAACACTGAATTCGGTCACATCGAGGTCGGCGGAATGGAGGCCGAGCGTCGGGGCGCCGCGTCGGTCAAGGAAAGGCACGCCTGGAGCTACAAACGGTGGGCCCCGGAGGTGACGAAGGTGCTGGTCGCCATCGAAAACGCGATCTCGCCCGACCTGTTCATCGCCGGTGGCGGGGTCAGCCGCAAGGGCGACAAATGGATTCCGTTGCTGAAGAACCGCACGCCGGTGGTGGCCGCCGCGTTGCAGAACACTGCGGGGATCGTCGGGGCGGCAGTGGCTGCGCGTGCCGATCCAACGCGCGCAACGAGCCCGCTCGGCGGCAGCGGTCGTCTTCGCTGGGCTTGATGAGTGGGACCCGGCCGTGGTTGTCGCTGCGGTGTCTGAACATGCGCCTTCGGCGCCGCCAGCTGACTGAATCGCGAACCACGTCGGTACTGCCAGATGTGGTCAAGAGTTTTGTCGAGACCTTCTGCCACTGAGGCGCATCTCCATACCCATGTGTTCGGCGAAAGCCGGCGGGGCGGCGGTGCCTACGTTAGGGAGCACTCCGCCTCGACAATGTCTGCCACGCCGGCTGCACGGAACGGTCTCCCTGACGGGGGACACCGAGGGTCAGAACTGGACGCTGGCGTGCATTTCCCAGACCAGGATCTCGGCGGGCTCGCTCGCGGTGACCTGCTGGCCGCCGGTAGCGGTGAAGCGCACCGCGTCGCCGGTATACAGCGGGCCGGCACTCTCCAGTGTCACCGCGCCGCGGGCCACGAACAGGTGCAGGAACGGTGCGTCGGGCAGGTGCACCGACTGTCCTGGGGCGAGCCGCGCGACGTACAGGGCCGCGTGCGAGTTCCGGATCCGGATCGCGGCGTGGCCGTCATGTTTGCGCATACCCGAGGCGACCGGCAGCAGACCACCGGACAGCAGTTCCGCCTCGATCTCCAACTGCTCATAACCGGGGGTGATACCGGCCTCGTCGGGCACCACCCACATCTGCACGAAGTGCACCGGGTCCTGGTGGACGTCGCCGCTGAGCCGCCACGAGTCGTTCTTCTCCGAGTGCAGGATGCCGGTGCCGGCGCTCATGCGCTGCGCCAGGCCGGGGTAGATCACGCCGTTGTGGCCGGTGGAGTCCTGGTGGACCAGCGAGCCCTCCAGCACCCACGTGACGATCTCCATGTCGCGGTGTGGATGGGTGTCGAACCCCGTACCGGGATCGACGATGTCGTCGTTGTTGACCAGCAGCAGCCCATGATGAGTGTTGGCCTGGTCGAGATGGTGGCCGAAGGAGAACGAGTGTTTGGAATCCAGCCAGCCGAAGTCGGACTTGAACCGGTCCTCGGCGCGGCGGATGTCGACGGTGGGAGTCAAGTCGATGGTGCTCATGAGGTGCCTTCCTCCAAGATCGGTGCCGGCCTGATCACCGACCCACAATTTGGTTTCCATGGAAACTAACCCGCGTCGGAGCGGAACTATTCCGCCGGCGATCACGCCGCATCCGGTTGTCGCTTCCATTTGTTAGTTGCTATGTCCACCACCGGCGCTCTCGGGTTGTCACCGTTGTCGTCTGTCTTCCAATTGCCTTCGAAGGCCGTCAGTTCGGCCGGCTGGCGCTGGCCTATGAAAACCCCGGTCTCCTCACTGGCATTAGCTGGATCGGCATCAGGATCGCCAGGACCTCGAGCGCGATCGAGACCGTTGACCTCCGATCAGGACATGCGTGGACGGCGGAGCGTCACTGGTCGTTAGGGCCTCGAAACAGCTTGCCGAAGGCCGTCTACCGGCGCCCCTGTTCCGGCAGGACCAATCGGTTTCCGTTTTTCGCCTTGTCGGACCGTTTCATGCCTGTGGCGCGGTCGGGAGGATTGGCGGTGTCGAATATCCGGCGGCCGGCCGGTCGCGCCGATCCGAAGGAATTGATATGGCCACTGCTGTAGGAATCGATCTGGGAACTACGAATTCTGTCATCGCGAGCTGGCAGGGCGGGGAGCCGGTGGTGATCGCCAATGCCGAGGGCGCGCGCACCACACCGTCGGTGGTTGCCTTCACCGAGAGCGGTGAGCGACTTGTCGGTCAGCTTGCCCGCAGACAGTCGATTTTGAATCCGAAGGGCACGATCTATTCGGCGAAGCGATTCATCGGTCGCCACTTCGACGAAATATCAGAGGAAGCCAAGGCGGTGAGCTTCGACGTCGTCGAGGGTGAGGGCGGCGTTGCTAGGTTCGATGTGCGAGGCAAGAAGTATGCGCCCGAGGAGATCAGCGCGCTGGTGCTGCGCAAGCTGGTCGATGACGCGAGCAAATATCTCGGGGAGCGGGTCAAAGAAGCGGTGATCACCGTGCCCGCCTACTTCAACGACGCACAGCGCAATGCCACCAAGGACGCGGGCCGGATCGCGGGACTCGACGTCCTGCGCATCATCAACGAGCCGACCGCCGCAGCATTGGCGTACGGATTGGACAAGCAGACCCACGAGACGGTGCTCGTATTCGATCTCGGTGGTGGCACTTTCGATGTCAGTCTGCTCGACGTCGGTGACGGTGTGGTCGAGGTCCGCTCCACCGCGGGCGATTCCCATTTGGGCGGCGACGACTTCGACCGGCGCATCGTCGACTATCTCGCCGACGAATTCCAGCGCGCAGAGCACATCGACCTACGTGCCGATCCGCAAGCGCTGCAACGACTTTTCGAGGCGGCAGAGAAGGCCAAGGTCGAGCTGTCCTCGGTGTCACAGACACAGGTGAATCTGCCCTTCGTCACCGCCGACGCGAACGGACCCAAGCACCTCACCACCACGATCATGCGCTCGAAGTTCGATGACCTGACCGCGGATCTGGTGCAGCGCTGCCTCGGCCCGGTGGAGCAGGCCATGAAGGACGCCAAGGTCACCGCCAATGACATCGACGAGGTGATCCTGGTCGGCGGTTCCACCCGTATCCCGGCGGTACAGGCGCTGGTGCGCAGGCTCACCGGCGGCAAGGACCCGAACATGAGCGTCAACCCGGACGAGGTCGTCGCGCTCGGCGCGGCCGTCCAGGCCGGTGTGCTCAAGGGTGAGGTCTCCGATGTGCTGCTGCTGGACGTAACGCCGCTGTCGCTCGGCGTGGAGACCCAGGGCGGCGTGATGACGAAGATCATCGAGCGCAATACCACCATTCCGGCCCGGCGCAGCGAGGTGTTCTCCACCGCGGAGGACAACCAGCGCGCGGTCGATGTGGTGGTGCTCCAGGGCGAACGTGAGCGCGCCTCCGACAACCGCGTGCTCGGCCGGTTCCGACTGGAGGACATCCGGCCCGCACCACGCGGCCAGGCGCACGTCGAGGTCACCTTCGACATCGACGCAAACGGCATCCTCAATGTCACCGCACGCGACAAGGACACCGGTAAAGAGCAGAGCATCACGATCAGCGAGCAGTCCAATTTGGACCAGAGCGAGGTCGACCGGATGCTCGCCGAGGCCGAGCAGCACCGCCGCGAAGACGAGGAACTGCGCAAGGCCGTCGATGCCCGCAACGCGTTGGATTCGGCCGCGTACCAGGTGGAACGGCGCCTGGCCGAACTCGGTGACAGCGCGCCGCCGCACGAGAGGGCACGCGCCGAGATGCTGATCGCCGACGCCAGACAGGCCGTCAAAGAAGAAGCGCCGCTGGATCGCGTGCAGTCGCTCACCTCGGAACTGCAGCAATTGCAGTACGGGTTGCAGCCCGCGCAAACCGGCGGCGGCGACGGACAGTCGAGCTACGCGGGCGCGGGTGGAGGCGCGGGCTCACCCGGTGACGACGACGTGATCGACGCCGAATTCGACCGGAGCTGAGGGATTTCCGATGGAAACCTCCGCAGACCAGTCGACCACCGACACCCCCGATCCGGATGCGGCGCCCGAACAACCCGCAGCCCAGATCGCACAGTTGGAAGACCGCTGGCGCCGCGCCGCCGCCGATCTGGACAACCTACGCAAGCGCTACGCCAGGGATCTCGATCGAGAGCGCGCGGACGAACGATCGAAGGTGGCAGGTGCCTGGCTACCGATGCTGGACAACTTGGAACTGGCGCTGGCGCACGCGAAAGGCGATGCGGACCCACTCGTCGCGGGCGTTCGCGCGATCCGGGACCAGGCGGTGCAGGTACTCGAACAGCTCGGCTACCCGAGGCATTCGGAGGTCGGGGTGCCGTTCTCCCCGGAAATGCACGAGGTGGTCAGCGTGGTCGACCGGCCCGATTTCCCGCCGGGAACCGTGGTCGAGGTGCTGCGCCCCGGATACGGCGAGAACGGACGGCAGCTGCGTCCGGCGGCCGTGATCGTCAGCAGACGCGAGGAGTGAGCGTCGATGGCGCGCGACTACTACGAGGTCCTCGGGGTTCCCCGCGACGCCGACAAGGACCAGATTCAGCAGGCATATCGCAAGTTGGCGCGGCGATATCACCCGGATGTGAATTCCGATCCGGCGGCGGAGGATCGGTTCAAGGAGGTCAGCGAGGCGTACGAGGTCCTGTCCGATCCGTCGACGAGGAGTCGCTACGACCGCTTCGGTGAGGACTTCCGGCGGGTGCCGGAGGACTACGACGAACGGGTCGGCGCGGCCACCGGTGGTTTCGGTGGCGGCAGCGGTGGTTTCGGTGGCAGCAGGGGCGGTTTCGGTGGCGGGACCCGCGTGCACTTCGGTCGCGGTTTCGACGGCAACGTCGACTTCAGCGACATATTCGGCGACGTCTTCGGTGGCCGTGGCGGCGGATACGGACCGATTCCGGGTGCCGATCAGGAGGCGGTCCTGGAGCTGACCGTTGAGGAGGCCTACCGCGGCGGCAAGCGCAAGCTCGGGCTCGACGGGCGCAGCTACGACGTTGATATCCCGGCCGGGGTGATAGACGGCCAGCGGATCCGGCTGGCCGGGCAGGGCGGCAGGGGCAGTGGCGACGCGCCTGCTGGGGACCTCTACCTGGTCGTGCACATCAAGCCGCATCCGCGCTTCCGGTTGGTTGGCCGCGACATCTACGTCGATCTGCCCGTGTCCCCGTGGGAGGCGGTGCTCGGCGCCACCGTCGCGGTCCCGACTCCGGGCGGCGAGGCAAAAGTCAAAGTGGCGCCGGGCTCCTCGACCGGGCGCAAGCTGCGATTGCGTGGCGCGGGCATGCCCAATGCCCGCGGCGCCGACGGCAACCTGTACGCCGAGGTCAAGGTCATAGTGCCGTCGAAACCGACCGCGCGGGAACGGGAGCTGTTCGAGCAGTTGGCCGCCGAATCGACCTTCGATCCGAGGAGAGAGCAATGAGCGCGCCCACACCGCAATACGTGATCGTGCGGCAACCGGGGCTGCGGCTCGACGATTTCGCACAGCGGTCCGGTCTGCATCCGGACATGGTGCGCAGATTGGTCGCGCTCGGACTGCTCGACGGTGCCCGCGAAGGTACCGAACTTCGCTTCGAACCGTCCGCGGTGGCCGTTGTCGCCCGAATCCAGCGCTTGCGGTCCGGGCTCGGATTGAACTATGCGGCAATCGGGTTGGTGCTCGATCTGCTGGACCGAATCGAAGAACTCGAAGCCGATCCTCGTAGAAGGAGGACGTCCCGATGGACACCAGCAAGTTGACGGAGAAGTCTCGGGAAGCCTTGAGCGAAGCGCAGAACGCGGCGACGCGATTGGGGCACAGCGAGGTCGACGGCGAACATCTGCTGCTCGCCTTGATCGACCAGCCGGACGGGCTGGTGCCCCGGCTGCTCGACCAGGCGGGCGCGGATCTCGACGCGTTGCGCGCTGACCTGAATCGCGAGTTGGTCCGCCGACCCAAGGTCAGCGGGCCGGGCGCCGCGCCGGGGCAGGTGATGGTCACCCGGCGGTTGGCGGCGCTGCTCGAATCGGCCGAACGAGAAGCCAAGCGGCTCAAGGACTCCTATGTTTCGGTGGAGCACCTGGTAATGGCGCTGACCGAAGAGGGATCGGGCACTGTGGCGGGCCGGCTCCTCGCGGGTCAGGGCATCACCGGAGAGTCGTTCTTGCAGGCGCTCACCGCGGTTCGTGGTAATCAGCGGGTGACCTCGGCGACCCCGGAGGGCGCTTACGAGGCACTGGAGAAATACGGCCGCGACCTCGTCGCCGAAGCCAGCGCGGGCAAGCTGGACCCCGTTATCGGCCGGGACGCCGAGATCCGCAGGGTGACACAGATTTTGAGCAGGAAGACCAAGAACAATCCGGTATTGATCGGTGATCCCGGCGTCGGCAAGACCGCGATCGTGGAGGGCTTGGCCCAGCGCATCGTCCGTGGCGATGTGCCAGAAGGCCTGCGCGACAAGACGATCTTCTCCCTCGATATGGGTTCGTTGGTGGCGGGGGCGAAATATCGAGGCGAGTTCGAGGAGCGTCTGCAAGCCGTGCTGTCGGAGGTGAAGGCGGCCGAGGGCCGCATTCTGCTCTTCGTCGACGAGCTACATACCGTGGTCGGCGCGGGATCGGTCGGCGGTGAAGGATCCCTCGACGCGGGCAATATGCTCAAGCCGATGCTCGCCCGCGGCGAGCTACACATGATCGGCGCCACCACCATGGACGAGTACCGCAAACACATCGAATCCGATGCGGCACTGGAACGTCGATTCCAGACTGTGCTGGTGGACGAGCCCAGCATGGAGGATGCGGTGTCCATCCTGCGCGGCCTGCGCGAACGCCTCGAGGTCTTCCACGGCGTGAAGATCCAGGACGGCGCGCTGGTGGCGGCCGTGACCCTGTCGCATCGCTACATCACCGACCGCTTCCTGCCGGACAAAGCCATCGACCTGGTCGACGAGGCATGTGCTCGGCTGCGCACCGAAATCGACTCGATGCCAGCGGAACTCGATGAACTCACCAGGAAGGTGACCCGGCTGGAGATCGAAGAGGCGGCACTGTCCAAGGAGACGGACGCGGCAAGCAAGGCTCGTCTCGAGGAGCTCCGAAAGGAACTTGCCGATCTGCGGGCCGAGGCCGACTCGAGACACGCCCAATGGGAGGCCGAACGGCAGGCGATCCGGCGGGTGCAGGAATTGCGTGGACAACTCGAGCAACTGCGCCACGAAGCCGAAGAGGCCGAACGCAATTACGACCTTAATCGCGCGGCCGAGTTGCGCTACGGCGAGATCACCAAGCTGGAACGCAATCTGCAAGCGGCAGAGGAACAATTGCGAACCAAGCAGGGCAAGCAGCCGCTGCTGCAAGAGGTTGTCACCGAGGACGAGATCGCCGAAATCGTCGCCGCGTGGACCGGAATCCCGGTAGCCCGGCTAAAAGAGGGCGAGCGGGAGAAGTTGCTACGGCTCGATGAAATCCTGCACGAGCGGGTGGTCGGGCAGGAGGAGGCGGTGCAACTTGTCGCGGACGCGGTGATCCGGGCCCGGTCGGGAATCCGCGATCCACGCAGGCCGATCGGATCGTTCATCTTCCTCGGACCCACCGGCGTCGGCAAGACGGAACTCGCGAAGACCTTGGCCGCGGCGCTTTTCGACAGCGAAGACAATATGGTGCGCCTGGACATGAGCGAGTACCAGGAGCGGCATACGGTCAGCAGGTTGATCGGTGCGCCTCCCGGCTACGTCGGTTATGACGAGGGCGGGCAGCTCACCGAGGCGGTGCGCCGCAAGCCGTATTCGGTGGTGCTGTTCGACGAGATCGAGAAGGCGCACGCCGACGTGTTCAATACTCTGTTGCAGGTGCTCGACGACGGTCGGATCACCGATTCGCAAGGCCGACAGGTCGATTTCCGCAACACCGTGATCATCATGACCTCGAATATCGGCTCCCACCATCTACTCGAGGGTGTCACCGCCCACGGCGAAATCAAGCCGGACGCGCGGGATCGGGTACTCGCCGAGCTGCGGGGACACTTCCGTCCCGAGTTTCTCAACCGCGTCGACGACATCGTGCTGTTCACGCCGCTGACGCTGCCGCAGATCGAGCACATCGTCGAGCTGCAACTCGAAGAACTCCGACAGCGCCTGGCGGAACGGCAGATCAGGCTCGACATCACTCCGGAGGCGCGCAGGCTCATTGCCCAGCACGGATTCGATCCGGTCTACGGTGCGCGGCCGTTGCGCCGCTACATCGCGCACGAAGTCGAGACGAAGATCGGCCGGGCGCTCATGCGCGGCGATATCGGTCAGGGCGGCGCCGTCACGGTCACCGTGGACGGTGCCGATCTCGCGGTCGCGTACACCGCGCCCGCGATCGCGGCATGAAAACGAGGTACGACGATGGAAACCGCGAAGATCAAATGCCCCAACTGTGGGAAGTTCAACCGGGTTCCGGCCGCGGCGGAGGGCACACCGCGATGCGGTAACTGCCACAAACCGCTGCCATGGATCGTCGCGGCGGGGGACGACGACTTCACCGAGGTGACCGAAAAGTCTTCGGTGCCAGTCCTTGTCGACCTGTGGGCAACCTGGTGTCGGCCCTGTCTGATGGTCAGCCCTGCGCTCGAACAGCTCGCGACCGAACGTGCCGGTCGGCTGAAGCTGGTCAAGGTCGACGTCGATGCCGCACCCCGCACCGCCGAGCGGTTCGTCGTGCGGGCGGTGCCGACCTTGCTCGTGCTCGACCACGGCGAGGTGCTGGCCCGGCAGGCGGGCGCCGCTCCGGTACCGGAACTGCGGAGGTGGCTGGACCAGGGCCTCTCCGATCGAGCGGATAAGGGGGTGACCGCATGACCTCCACCTATACCGATCCCCACGTCGCGGCGATCCAGCCGGTGGCGCCGCGGACACCGCAGGGCTGCGAAGAGTGTCTTCGGCTCGGCACGCCATGGCTGCATCTGCGGCTGTGCCTGACCTGCGGGCACGTCGGCTGCTGTGACTCATCCCCGATGCGGCACGCGCGAGCGCACGCCACCGGGACCGGCCACCCCATCGTCCAATCGATGGAACCCGGCGAGAATTGGCGCTGGTGCTACGTCCACCAGAACTTCGTCTGATGAACGTCGAAACCCCGGACGATATCGGCGCGTTTCCGCGATTGTCGGACGCGCAGGTGGCGACGCTCGCCGTCGGCGGCGCCCGGCGAGCGGTGCGTGCCGGTGAGACGTTGGTGCGCGCCGGCGCGCCGAGCGACGAGTTCTTCGTGATCCTGTCCGGCAACGTCGCGATCGTCGATGACGATGCGGGGGAACGCCGGGTGCTGCGCATCCACGGGCCCGGCCGATTCCTCGGCGAGCTGGGCCTGCTGGAAGGTCAGGTCGCGTTCTACACCGCGGAGATGATCGAAGACGGCGAGGTGCTGGTCGTCCCGATCCAGCGGGTACGCGCGCTGGTCGAACACGATCCGGTGCTCAGCGACCTCATTCTGCGCGCTTATCTGATCCGCCGCTGCCGGCTGCTCGGTATCGTCTCCGGGTTCCGAATCATCGGTTCCTGCTACTCGCCCGACACCCGGCGGCTACGCGAGTTCGCGATGCGAAACCGATTGCCGCACACCTGGATCGACCTCGAGCGCGACAGTCGGGCCGAAAAACTCCTGCGTGATCTCGGGGTCGCACCCGAGGACACTCCAGTCGTCATCTGGCGTGGCGAGCGGGTGCTGCGCAATCCGACGAATGCCGAATTGGGGCGCCTCATCGGCCTACCGGTGCCGGACACGCTGCGCGAGGTGTGCGACCTCATCGTGGTGGGTGCTGGCCCGGCCGGCCTGGCCGCCTCGGTGTACGGCGCCTCGGACGGGCTCGACACCTCGATGCTGGAGGCGATTGCGGCGGGTGGACAGGCGGGCACCTCTTCGCGCATCGAGAACTACCTGGGCTTTCCCGCGGGCATCTCCGGCACCGAGTTGGCCGAGCGAGCGGTCATCCAGGCCGGAAAGTTCGGTGCTCGATTGCTGGTGTCCGCGGAGGTAGTCGGGCTGGAAGCCGAGGATGGACACCATCTGCTGCGGTTGGCCGGTGGCGGCGCGCTGCTCGGCCGCACCGTCGTCCTGGCCACCGGCGCCCGCTATCGCAGACTCGCCGTGACCGGAATCGAGCGCTTCGAAGGCGCCGGCGTGTACTACGCCGCGACCCATCAGGAGGCGTCGATGTGCGGCGTGGACCCGGTGGCGATCGTCGGCGGCGGTAACTCCGCAGGGCAGGCAACGGTGTTTCTCGCCGGTCACGTCGAGCACGTGCACCTACTCATCCGGGATGGCGATCTCGGCAAGAGCATGTCCCGGTATCTGGTCGAGCAGATCGAGCAGCACCCGCGTGTGACGGTGCACCGCAACACCGAGGTGCGCGAGGTAGCCGGTGTCAGCGAACTCGAAGAAATCGTAGTCGAGAACAATCGCACCGGGGAGCGGGAGGAGCTCGCGGTGCGCGCCCTGTTCGTTTTCATCGGGGCCGTGCCGTGCACAGTTTGGTTGGCGGACACTGTCGCGCTAGACGCGCACGGCTTCGTCCGGACCGGTCCGGATGCGGTGTACCCGGCCGAGGATCAGCGCGATTCCGGCCGTCGACCGCTACCGCTCGAAACAAGCAGGCCCGGCGTCTTCGCGGTGGGCGATGTCCGTAGTGGCTCGGTCAAACGAGTCGCGTCCGCCGTCGGTGAAGGCGCGATGGCGGTGCGCCATATTCACGAGTACTTCGAGAGGAGCTGACCGAAATGCCGGTAATGGGCGTTGTCAAATTTCAGCGTTTCTTCCGAGCCGCGGCCGGGCTGCAGGTGGACCGCAATGATCTCAAGCGCTACACCGAATTCATCGACGACAAGATCTATGACCTGTTCGTCGTTGCCAAGGCGTCGGCGAAGGCGAACTCGCGCGATGTGATCGAATCGTGGGACCTGCCGATCACCGCGGGACTGCAGCAGAGCATCCATCGGTTCGAGAAGCTGGATGAGGAGATCGAGCTGCAACCGCTGCTCGACCAACTCGCCGCGCGCCCGCCGCTCGACCTCGCCCTCTCGGACGACACCGAGCGTCGGCTGCCGCTGATCGCCGGTGGTCTGAGCGTGGCGCTCGCGCAGACGTTCGTCGCGATCGCACCGAAGGTCAAGAATCCGGGAACCGCCGAATGGTCCGTGGTATTCGAGATATTTCATCGGCTGCTTTGATGCGGCAACGGCATATTCGGCATGGGCGGCAAACGCCGGATTGATCGGTGTACCGTCGATGATCAACGCCCGCAGAATTAATCCGCACCTGGATGTTGTCGTTCGAAGTGGATCGGTGCGCGTGGCGGCGAGTGGAACGGCCGAAAATTTCGGGGTGGGCGCGGCCGAGGACGCCGCAGCGCCGGGTCCGACCTCGAAACCTGCTGCCACAGGCCAGAACCCGCCATGAATCAGCAATTGTTGAGTTATCCAATCGCCGACAGCTTGGTGCGCGCACAACTGGCGTCGCTGCACGGGCTGTGCAGGCTGTCGGCGGCGCTGTCGAGCGAGCACGAAGAAGTCGAAATACTTCGAATGGCCGGTGCGGCTGTCCCGTCCCTCGGCTCGTGTCGCACGCGGGCGAGCTATCACCGGGTAGACGGCGAATTCCTGCGGTACCCGCAGACGCGACCCGCACAGCCCGGCCTGGACACGCAGGTCAGTGCCCAGGGCGGCGAGGGCAGCGTGAACCTGGCCGACGAGAAGTGGGGGTGGGCGTTCGTCCTGCGAAGTTCGTCCGGAGCGGTCGGTTCACTCATTGTCGGCTCCGACCGCGCGCCGCGGCCAGACGAGATATTCCTGCTGGAAGTGCTGGCGCAGCTCACCGGTGCGGCTCTGGCCAATGCGACCACGCACGAACGGGCTTCCGCCCACGCGACCGAGCTCACCCAGATCAACGAGCGCTTGACCGCCACGGTGCGACGCCTCGAACGGCAGACGCGGGTGCACGAGGTGCTCGCCGGAGCCGCCGCGTACGGACAGGGCGAACAGGGTATCGCCGACGCCCTCGCTCAGCTGACCGATTTGCCCGTCGCGGTCGAGGACCCCTTCGGCAATCTGCGGGCCTGGTCTGGACCCGGCCGACCGGAACCCTATCCCAAAGCCGCACCGGAGCAGCGTGATCAACTGCTGCATCGTCTCGCGACCCACAATGCGCCGCTGCGGGTCCAAGATCGGGTGATCATGCTGGTGAAACCACGTACCGAGGTCCTCGGCACGCTCGCACTGATCGACCCGGACCAGCGCGTGGTCGAGGCTCAGCTGTTCGCACTGGTGTACGGCAGCACCATGCTCGCCCTCGAACTCGCACATCAACGCAATCTCGCCGAGATCGAACTGCGGCTACGTCGCGAGCTCGTCGACGATCTCGCCTCCGGCACCGACAATGACAGCGCCTACGCCCGCGCAGAAGCATTGGGACACGACCTGCGCGGACCGCACTACGTCGTCCTGGTGCACAGCGCGCGCCGCGCCGACGACACGATCGCAGAGGCCGCGAGCCACGCCGCGTCGGCCCTGAGTCTGCAATATATCCTGGGCCGCCACGGCGGCACGGTCGTGCTGATCACCGACCGCAGACCGGATCCGGGCGCCTTCCACCACGCAATCCGCGAACGCGTCGACGCGACGCCGATAACCATCGGCATCAGCGGCCGGTGCGAGCAGCCGAGCGATTTCGCGCGATCGTTCGCCGACGCACTCCGTGCCGTCCAAATCCGGCTGCGGTCGCGGATACCGGACGGCGCGACGGCATTCGAAGAACTCGGCTTCTATCGTCTGGTCGACGCGGCGCGCGCCGACGGTCAAGTCGACGACTTCATGCGCGAATGGCTCGGTGCCCTCCTGGATTACGACGCCACCCGGAACTCGGACCTCGTGTACACCCTGGCCCAGTATCTCGAATGCGGCGGCAACTATAACGATTCCGCCGCCGTGTTACACATCCATCGCAGCACCCTGCGCTATCGCCTCGGCCGCATCCGCGAACTCACCGGCTTCGACCTACGTGATGTGAATATCCGATTCAATCTCCAAGCCGCAACGCGCGCGTGGCAATTCCTGTCCGCCGTCCCTGATCCGTGACGTTGTTGCGACCGCCAGTTGCGGTCTCTTCCTTGACTTCCCGGATCAGGGCTTGGTCGATGGATTCGCCGGAATCGACTTTGCCGCTGGGAAGTTCCCAGATCCCACCCATGAAGTCGTCGGCGGGGCGTTGCAGCAGAAGGACTTTGCCGCTGTGTTGGACGACAGCTCCCACGGCGAGTTGTTGCACCTCGTCCCGGTCGGCTTCCCGCGTCAACTTCTCCAGCAGCGTGGTCTCGATCATCGAGTTCTACCCCTTCAAATCGGCGTGGTGGGTGATGACTTTGTAGAGCGCTTCGACGTAGCGGTCGACGAGCGGCAGGTCCTCGTCTCGATGCCAAACAGGGAGTCACGTCGGCCTGAACGGCACACGAGGGTGGTGTGGTGGAGCTCTTCGGCTCTTGGGTAGTCGCCGGGAGCGTAGGCCAGTTCGCCGGTGAAGGCCGGGAACAGCGGACCTGGCCACGATCCTCTACGACAGTGAATTCTTCGATGACGTGCCGGTCGAGGAGTTCGTCGTGGATGTGCTCGGCGATGCGATGACGGCCTACGAGGTAGTCATCCAGATGTGAAAGCTGTTGCAGTGCAAGGGCTGCAGCCAGCGGGTGGATGCGATGCTCAAGTCCCATGCCCGTCACGGCGTAGCGACTGAGGTCCGAATGCGCTGGGATCCGAACTGCGCAATATGCAGGCCCGACAGTGTTTCCGCTTCCCGTCAGTGGTGAGTCCGCCGCACGCGGGCGGATATACGATGCGCATCGTTCACGCAGTGCGCCAACGGATTTCGTCGGTCGAAGGATACCCCCTCAGCTGCCTGCGTTCGTTCGAAGGAGCCGCCATGACCAGATACGCGCATTTCGTCGGTAGCCTGCCCGAGGCCCTGATGACCAGCGATCGAGACGTCCTGGAATGGTTCGCCGACCAGAGTGACGGTTGGCCACTGACCGCAGTGCCGCGCGACCTCGATGCCGACTGGGTCGTCGCCTATCTGCGTACTCTCGAAGCACGCGACGCCTTCAGCATCGTCCGCACGGGCGACTACGCCGACTACAGCGACATGCGCAGCTACGGTGTGCGGCCCGGCCACATCCTCGAACCACGCGATGCGGCGATGGGGCGAGTCGAGCGGATCGGTGCGATTGTCTCGGAGTTCGAGTCGCTGCAGCGCAGCCGTCCAGAGTTGGCGGACAAGCGGGTTCAGATCAGCCAGCCCAACCCATTGGATCTGGCCCTGTACGTTTTCGCCGGCGCGGCGGTCTCGCTCGGCCTTCCCATGGGGCCCGCAGTCCGCAACCTCGGTGTGGTCGTCACCGCTCTTCAGCATCTGCCCGTATTCACGGACGCAGTGCTGCAGGAGATGTCCGAGGTGACCGCTCGGTACGGCGATCGCGTTGTGTGGCAGGTGGAATCACCGATCGCAACGCTCGGCATGGTCAAAGCCGAGCAACTGCGGGCGCAGTGGTCACTGGGACCGCTGCTGGCACGCCAGCTCGGCGGCTTTCTCATCCGCACCCACGAGATCGGCGCGGCAACAACCCTGCACCTGTGCTACGGCGACTACAAGCACAAGAACCTGCTGACCCCCCGCGGCTTGGCGCCAGTGGTGAACCTACTCGGCCACCTCTCCCGGCTACTGCGCAAACGCGGAGTGCCCCTGCCGGTCGTACATGTTCCCTGCGCCTACGGTGCCGATCCGGCCCCGTTGGATCCGGCGTTCTATCGCCCGCTGCGGCGACTGGATCCCGGCTGGCAACTGATCGCCGGTGTCGTCTCTGCCGACGATGTCGACGACAGCATCCGCGCGCTGACACTGTTCGAACAGGCCTCCGGCCGAGCCACACATGGGGTAGCCACCGCGTGCGGGCTCGGCCGACGAACCGTCGAGGACGCTCGGGCGGCCGCCGCAGCCACGGTCACCACGGCACGTGCCGACGTCGGCGCACCTCGCTGACCACGCGGTCCGCGTAGCGCAACGGCTCTCCGGACGGAAGATGTAGCGGCCACGCGGACCAGGGGATAAACCAGAGTGTTTGATCGACCTAGTGCACATTTTCGACTCCGTGTTAGCAGGTGTCGAGAAGGCAGCGGGCAGCGTGAGGTCGAGCCACGGTCGGAACCATGAACAGTCGTCGGGTTCGTCCTGGAGGAACTTCTGGAACGGCTCGGACTCCTCTGGAGGCTTGTAGGTGTCCTGAACTTCCAGGTGGAACGCCTACGCTGGCAGGAGTGGAATAGGCGGTCGAACGCCTCATCCTGCGCGAGTTGCACCGTAGGACGTCCTTTTGCCTTCATGAGGGAAACAATGGATAGCGAGAGCTTCGGGCCGTCCGCAATCGCTCTCGCTTCCTCGATGACCGGGTCGTCGAACGTTTCCCTATCGCCGCGTGTTGACCGAGTACCCGGACGACATTGTCGCTGAACACTTCGAGTTGGCCGACGGATCGTGAAACGACTGACGCGCCTCGACTGGTGGGGCTAGGGCGCGTTGAGGTTTCGGCATGTCTGGTGTCAGGTGATGCGCACGGAGATGGTGGTGCGGGTGGTGACCGATGGCGGCCCTGAATAGCGCTCGCTGCGATCTGCACCTTGACGAGATCCTCTGGGCGACGGTCCGCCCGGTCATGGTGCAGCGTGGCGGCAGGGAATTGCCGGTTCCCGCTGAGCCTCCCGAGCATCCAGAAATGCCGATGAGCGTACATTTGCGCAGAGCCGTGGGTTACCTATTTCATCGACCATACGGATCGAACATATGCCATGGACATGCGGCAAACTGTCACCTATGCTCGGAGATATTCCGAAGTCTTTCGATAATTCGTGTGGCTGGCGGATATAAATATATGGTTCCAAATCTCTTTTCGTATGAAAGGGATATATCTATGGGCACAAGCAAATGCCGGGCTTCCGACCCGCGTCGACAGAAGATGGTATCGATTGTCGTGGCGGCAGCGGTTCCAGTGGCGCTCGTGCTCGGGGGAACCGCGATCGCGCAAGTCGGCGCTACGTCGGCCACAGTGACCCGGTCCGGCTACCTTCAGTCCGTCTACTCACTAACCGTGCCGCCTCCGCCGCACGTGCCGTCGCCCGATGAGCCGCTGCTCGAGCCTCACCCAGAGCGGCCTAATCCAGAGCAGACCCAGCCTGAGCAGCCTCCGCCGGACCAGTCGATCCCGTGATTCGAGCTCCTCGAGCCGAGTAACACTCGCCGAACCGCTCTCACAGACGAGCGCGCGTACCGAGTCGAGCGATGTCGCGCGCTGAAAGATCCGCAGGAGATCAAAATCCCGGATAGCCCATGCGACCTCGCGCCTGCGGCCGACGTCGACCCGAGCGGTCAGTGAATCCGACGGCACTGGCGTGTGCGGTGACCTCGCTGCCCAGCGTCACTCGGTCATATTGGAATTGCTGTACGGCTGCCTGAGCGGCCGGCGAGAACGCGTCACCGGCACGGCAGCAGCACGCCCGTGAACCCCGCCCGCGCTCTGATACTCCTGCCTTCCGGCACCTTCGCATCCCCCGTAGGCCGCACGGAACTCGCGTGGCATGGCCCGAGAAACAATCGTTCGTACGGGAGCCACAGCACGGCTGCTGGCATTCCTCGGCCACATCGCGGATCAATTCGATTGTGAACCAAACGCTTTCGTGTCCCATCGGGAATACGTTGCGTGTCGCGGCCGCGGTGGCGGCGTAGTCGAAAACCATGCCGCCCAGCCGGATGGTGCCCAACACTTCCGAGCCGGAGCCATGCGTCGTGCCGTCATGGTCTGGGCTTCCTCGGGCAACGGCCGAACGAATGTCGCTGACGAAATATTCAGAAGCTCTTGACTGACTGTATCTTCGTGAGTGACGATATCGTCAGTGAACGCGCAAGTGCGGGGCGTTTGCCACCGCGGTCGAAGACGGTGTCGTCGCAACCATCGAACTCGCCCCGGCATCGACGAAGGTCGGTGGCTGACGTAGCTGGCTATGCAATCGAATGGAAAGTAGGTGTGCGCCGATGACAGTCGCATCCATCGTGTTCGCCGTGCTGTTGGCGATCGGGTTTCTACCGCTCGGTGTGGTCAAGGTGTTGGCCGTGGCGGACATGCGTCAGCGTGGCGAACATTTCGGCTACTCGGTGACCGCCTTCCGCGGCATCGGCGTCCTCGAGATTGCCGGGGCGCTGGGCATACTGGCCGGCACGATGTGGTGGCCGCTCGGGGCGGCGGCCGGAATCGGACTGATGCTGTTGATGATCGGCGCTCTTATCACCCATATGAAAGCCGGTGACAGTGTCGGTGAGTACGCACCGTCGATCGGCGTCGGCGTGCTGGCGGTCGCCTATGTCGTGACTGCGTTCGGTGCGCACCTATGACCGCTCGAAAGGGAATTCCGATGCGTAATCGAGCCCATGTCCCGGCCTACCGCCCCGACATCTACTCGCACCAGGGGATTCTCGATCCCTATCCGCACTACGCGCGGCTGCGCGAGCTCGGGCCGGTGGTGTGGCTTGCCAAGCAACGCGCCTATGCGCTGCCGCGTTATGGCGAATGCAAAGCCGTCCTGCTCGACGATCAGACCTTCGTCTCCGGAGCCGGCGTCGCCTTGAACCCGGTGGCCAACCGACTCTCGAAGGGCACCACCCTCAACAGTGACGGCGAGGAGCACAAACGCCGCCGCGCGTTGCTCGCCCGCCGGTTGTCCCCGCGTGCACTGCGAGCGATGCGCGAATCGGTCGACCAGCAGGCGGTCGCGGCCGTCGAGCAGGCGCTCGCGCGGGGACGTATCGACGGGGCCGAACTGGCGGCCGCGCTGCCGATGTCGGTGGTACCGGATCTGATCGGCTGGCCCCAGCACGGTCGGGAACACTTGCTGCGGTGGGCGGGAGCAACATTCGACGCGCTAGGGCCACTCAACCGGCAGTCCATTCGCACCGCGCCGTCGGCGGTCGGGATGATGCAGTTCACGCGGCAGCTCGCCCGCGAGCGGGACCTGCTGCCGGGCAGCGTCGGGGTGGACGTGCTGCAGGCAACCGACGACGGCAAGCTGTCCCAAGCTGAATGCCCGGCCCTGCTGATCGATTACCTTGCCCCGTCGTTGGATACCACGATCAGCGCTATCGCCAGCGCCATGTATCTGTTCGCACGCCACCCCGAGCAGTGGCAGCTGCTCAAGGACGATCCCACCCGCATCCCGAACGCGGTGAACGAGGTTGTGCGTTTCGAATCACCGCTGCGTGCGTTCTCCCGCAAGACAATTCGTGATGCCGACATCGCCGGAACCAGCATCCCGGCGGGCGCACGGGTGGTGGTGATCTATTCCTCGGCCAATCGTGACCCGCTGGAATGGGATGACCCCGACACCTTCGATATCCGCCGCGACGCGACCCGCCAACTCGGCTTCGGTCACGGCACGCACGGTTGCGCCGGTCAAGGTCTCGCGCGGCTGGAAACCCAGGCAATGCTCGCCGCACTCGTCGAGCGCGTCGAGCGCATCGAGATCGCCGGTGAGCCCGAATGGGCGATCAACAACATCATTCACCGCTTCGAACGCCTTCCACTGCAACTCATTCCAGCTCGATAGAAGGAATCCATCATGAAGATCTCCATCGACTACTCGCGGTGCGAGGGACACGGTCTGTGCGCCGTGCAGGCGCCCGAGATATTCAGCCTCGGTGACAACGCTGAGCTCATCTACCGTTTCGATGGTGCCGAGGTGCCCGGTGATCTCGTGACCGCCGCTCGTACAGCCGTGGACTCCTGCCCAGTCGCGGCGCTACGGGAGATCTCATGAGTCCCACCCGCCTGCTGCGGTCGAAATGGATCACGCGGTTCGACGCCGAAAACGCCGCCGAGACCACTGAACACTGTGAGCGGCCCGTCACGACGGGCCGCTCACCGCTTGTGATCGATTATCGAGTCTGTGGTGGGCCGATCTCGGTGGCGCCAGCGCTCGATTCCTTACTTGTGGGTCGTTACGTCCGGGAATCCGGGGAGGCGTTTGCGGCAGTGCCCCTTAGCGCCTCGTCCGGATAGCTTGCTGCGCCACCCGCTCCGGCTGCTCGTCGAATGCGGCGTGGGCGACCACCATTCGACTGCGTTCGACGGAACCCTCCGAACCAAGGATCGATACCGCAGACGCCATCCGGTCGCGGTACTAAAACGTGAATTCTGTTCCGTAGCCGGTTGTCTGGGCGGTTCCGCCGGTACCGTCGGCGCGTACGGTGACGAAAGGCATGGCTGATGCGGGCGATATACATCCGCTGATGTTCAGTGGCGTGTTGGTGTGGCCGAATGTGTATGGGAACGTGACGTCCTGATCCAGGCTGGCGGCACCGATAACCACCGCCGTGACGTTTCCCGGTGCGAGGCTTACCGTAATCGCTCCGGTGAGACTGGCATTGACGCCGACATTCGGTGAAATTGCGACAGTGACGCTGGGCGAATCGCCAAGGGTCAATGCGAGCTCGGGTGCGATACCCGCGCTGACACCGACGCTCGGCGCAATCCCGATGGAGACGCCTTGGCTGATATCCACGGCGCAACCGACCAGATATCCGATCGCAATTTCCCCGTCGCGAACGGATGAAACGCCGTCGACAGACACCGAGTAATTTCCGGACACTTTGACTGCGTGCACGAACGGGATTCCCGTTGCTATATCGCCTCCGGCCGGGACGACATTGTTCATATCCACCGCTGCGACGACGTGCATGCCACCGGCATCGACTTCTCCGGATGCCGCATCAGCGGGTGTGATGGCAATGCAAGTCGCTGCACCGACAATCGCGGTGAGCGTTGCAATACTCCTCAGATACTTCCTGGTCATAGCACTCCAGTCGACTAATTACCGACACAGACTGTTCCGAAAAAAGATCGCTCGCGACACCGGACTCGAAGTGTTTACCCGCCCAGTAGGTTCGATACGGGACCAGCACTCGAACCTGTCGGCAGACCCTACCGCACCTACGGGACAACCGATCTCATGCGCGGTGTTACTCATTCGGCCTGTCGACCACCCGGGATATTCACAGCGGTGGCGCGAACTGACCGTCCCGATCCTGCGGAGGACGACGTCGATCGTCGCGGCACTGCCCGCCGATACGGTTGCGGATAGTTGTGCTCGGCATTCGCCACGCCGGTGGTGGTTGATGTGTCGCCGATACCGTAAACGGCTGGTATCAAACGGAATTGATCAAGCTGCGTGCCCCTGGCACAGTGCCGACCACATGCTCAGAACCCGCTCACCCAAACCTGCTGGGCTGTCACGCAAGTGCCTCGTCCAGAAAGCTTGCCGCGCCACCCGCTCCGGCTGCTCGCCGAGCGCAGTGATGCGGCGGTCGCATGCGGCGTGGTCGACCACCATTCGACTGCGTTCGACGGACCCCTCCGAGCCAAGGCTCGGTACGGCTGAAGCTATCGGGACGCGGCACTAGGAAGGCTTCGAACTCACCGAGGCGACTCACCCCGGTCGTTGCCGCGGGTTTCGATAGCTTTGACGGTCTTATCGAGGGCTTGTTTCAGTACACGTTTGCCGACGGTCCCGACCACGACTCCGAGGACCCGTCCCTTGAGATTCTTTCCCTCGCGCACCATGACCACATCCACATCGGTCTTCCCGTCAGACCGGCGCGTGAAGGTGTAGGTGTGACCCGAGTGTCCGCCCCATATGTTCGAGTCGGTGGTCGTCATGACGACGCGGTCGGGGTTCGACCAGTCGTAGTGCAGTCGTTCCCAGATGCCATGCGAGCCCTCCGTGACATCAGCGTCGCGTCGGCCCTGGTCGTGCACCTGGAGGTATTTGTCGGCGCTGTTGCCGAACAGTTGTGAGCGGCCCGGCCCGAAATCGGTGAGCGCCGCCACGAACTGCTCCGGTGTCGAACTCGTGGTCTCCTTGAAGTGGATCGTGGACATCGTTGCTCCTTTGCTTTTGGGTGACTGCTGCATCGGGGTATTCGCGCACGTCGTAGCGCACGCTGGCACCGGCCCACAGCACCCGTTCGCCGGAGGTAATTCGGACCGAGTGATCGCCCTCGACGTGCGCGGTGTTCCTATTGATGAAGCATGAGCTTCGGTACATGCCAGCGCAAGGCCGTCCGATAGCGCATCGAGACCGTCGATGGGGTATCGAGCAAATGATCTACCAGCTCGCAACGATTGTCACCTGGGGCCAAGAACTGCGGACGTATGATTTTCACGGCGTCGTAATGGGCCGAGTGGGGGTGCGACGCCGCGCGGGATGGATGACGGCTCGTCGGTTGCACATTGGCACGACCAAGTGGTGCGACGAGGGTGACACGGTGCTGTTGGCACCGTCGTTGCAGGCGATAGTTCGAGAAATGCCGGTGCCGCTGCCTCGGTCCGCTCTGGTGAGGTCCGCGACGCCGCCGCTCCCCAAGGGAAAGCGAGCATACCGATGTCTACTCATCAGGCTGTTCACGTGCAGTCCGCCGATGCGGCGTTGAAACTGGTCGATGTCGAAACAGACGCACCGCCGCGCGACCATGTGCGCCTCGCGGTCTCGGCCTGCGGGATCTGCGGCACCGACCGCGCGTTCGTCAGTGGAGCATTTCCGAATATGTCGTGGCCGCTGACACCGGGGCATGAGATTGCTGGCACCATTGCCGAACTCGGTGCCGGCGTCGACAACTATGCCGTCGGTGACCGCGTTGCCGTGGGCTGGTTCGGTGGGCATTGCGGCAAATGCGTGCCGTGCCGCGAAGGCGACTTCATCCACTGCCAGAACATCCAGGTCCCCGGCTGGCAGTACCCGGGCGGATACGCCGAGTCGGTGACCGTACCGGCCAATGCGCTGGCCCGCATCCCCGACGCGCTCTCGCTGGCCGAGGCCGCGCCGATGGGTTGTGCCGGTGTCACCACCTACCACGCGCTTCGCGAAACCCGGGCGGTGCCCGGCGACCGCGTCGCCATTCTGGGTGTCGGCGGACTGGGCCACCTCGGCGTGCAATTCGCTCACGCGATGGGCTTTGAAACGATCGCGATCGCACGCGGCGCGGACAAAGCCGAAGATGCCCGCGCGCTCGGCGCCCACCACTACATCGACTCGACCGCTGGCGATGTCAGCCGAGCACTACGGGGACTCGGCGGTGCGTCGGTTGTCCTCGGGACCGTGGGCAACGCCAAAGCCATGGGCGAAACCGTCGATGGGCTACTACCGCGCGGCGAGCTCATCGCCATCGGGGTCTCCGCCGAACCGCTGCCGATCAGCCCGATGCAGCTGATCGCCCGCGGGCTCAGCATCACCGGCCACGCCTCCGGCACCGCCCGCGATATCGAGGAAACAATGCAATTCGCGGTCCAATCGGGCGTGCGCACACGGATCCAGCAACGGCCGCTGAATCAAGCCGGCGAGGCATACACCGAGATGGAACGGGGACGGGCCCGATACCGCATGGTCCTCACGGTCTGACCGATTGGTGCTGACGGTTCCGGATCAGCTGTGGCCCCCACCGCGCCGAGAACGTCGGCCGTGCCCGACCCATGAGGCCATTTTGCCGGAACAGCAAGATCGCGTGCCAGATCGTGGTGAGCGTGGCAAGAATTAGCGCCTGGGACGCAGAACACCTGGTCGCGACGGGACGGCGTCGACACGTCCTGCTCATTCGCCGCACCGCCTGAACCTTGCACCCAACGAAGGAGACCGCCGTGCCCACCACGACGCGCCGCAAACGCCGCGGCGACGCCCCGTGGACGTGCGTGTGCATTCGGCTATGCATTCCGTGGATACGGCAATATGCTGCTGATCGTGTCGAATCTGCGGATCAGTGAGGTTGCCGCGTTGATGGGTGTCAGCGATGACACCGTGCGGCGGTACATCGATCAGGGCCGACTCAACGCTATTCAGCTGGATAACGGGCGCATGGGTGTGAGTGGCCGAGAGCTGGCGGAATTTCTGCGAGCCAACTCCGACGCCCCGGAGCCGGGTGCCACGGTCGCGATCTCGGCGCGGAATCGGATGCGCGGGATCGTCACACGCATCGTGAAGGACACGGTGATGGCTCAGGTCGAAATGCAGGCCGGGCCGTTCAGGTTGGTGTCGCTGCTGAGTCGGGACTCGGTCGACGAGCTCGGCCTCGAGGTCGGCAGCGTCGCGGTCGCGTCGGTCAAGTCCACTCATGTTGTTGTAGAAATCCCGGAAAGTTGACGAGGATGATTCGTTCGCTGAGCGCGGTTGCTCTGACCGGGGCTGTCGCGTTGACATTGATCGGCTGTGGATCGGACAAGTCGTCCGATACGGCCCGCACCGACAAGATCTCCGGAACGGTGACGGTATTCGCGGCCGCGTCGTTGACCGAGACGTTCACCGAGTTGGGCAAGCAGTTCGAGGCCGCCCACCCCGGCGTCGAGGTTGTTTACAGTTTCGGTGCGAGTTCGGCGTTGGCGGAGCAGATCAAGCAGGGCGCCCCAGTCGATGTATTCGCCTCGGCGGCGCCGAAGAATATGCAGCAGGTCCTCGACGCAGGCGATATCACGGCGCCGCCGGTGACGTTCGCACGCAATCGTCTCGAAATCGCGGTCCCCAAGGGCAACCCCGGCCATATCACCGGACTTGCGGACCTCGGCAAGACCGAACCCAAGATCGCGCTGTGTGCCGAGCAGGTGCCCTGTGGTGCCGCCGCGAAGACCGTATTCGAGGTCGCCGGTGTGCACCCGCGGCCCGATACCCGTGAGGCCGACGTCAAGGCAGTGCTGACGAAGGTCACCCTCGGAGAGGTGGATGCGGCGCTCGTTTACCGCACCGATGTCAAGGCCGCCGGTGACAAGGTGGAGGGCATCGACTTCCCCGAGGCGGACATGGCGATCAACGACTATCCGGTCGCGCCGCTGGCCAAGGCTCCCAACGCCGCAGCCGCTGCGGCGTTCGTCGATTTCGTCCGGTCCGACCGAGCGCGCACGGTGTTCACCGAAGCGGGATTCGACAACCCGTGATCCGGACGTCGGCGCGAGGGCGGGCAGCGCGCGGGCGGCGACCGCTCGTTCTCGTGCTGCCCGCCGTCTGCGGTTTGGCGTTTCTGTTGTTGCCGCTGGCTGGGCTATTGCTGCGCGCGCCTTGGCGTGGTCTGCCCGAGCGGTTGTTCAGTGCCGAGGTCGGCCAGGCGCTGCGGCTGTCGCTGGTATGTGCGAGCTCGGCGACTGTCGTCTGCGTTCTGTTCGGGATTCCGTTGGCGTGGCTGCTCGCTCGCGGTGAGATCCGCGGCATCGGGTTCGTGCGGGCACTGGTGACGGTTCCGCTGGTACTGCCGCCGGTGGTCGGTGGTGTCGCACTGCTGCTGGTATTGGGCAGGCGCGGGATCATCGGGCGCTATCTGTATGAGTGGTTCGATGTCTCACTGCCTTTCACCACCGCCGGGGTCGTCGTCGCAGAGGCATTCGTGGCGATGCCGTTTCTGGTGATTTCCGTCGAAGGTGCGCTGCGGGGAGCCGACCCCCGCTACGAAGAAGCCGCGGCTACCTTGGGTGCGTCGCGTTGGCTGACTTTCCGGCGAGTCACGTTGCCGTCGGTGATGCCGGGGGTGATCGCGGGTGCGGTGCTGTGCTGGGCGCGTGCGCTCGGTGAGTTCGGTGCCACGATCACTTTCGCGGGCAACTTTCCGGGTAAGACGACGACCATGCCGTTGGCGGTCTACCTCGCATTGGAAACCGATCCCGAGGACGCGATCGTGCTCAGCTTGGTGCTGCTCACGGTGTCGGTGGTCGTACTGGCGGCGTTGCGGGATCGGTGGACGCGAGGAGCGGTATGACACTCGAGGCCGAAATACGCATCACCCGAGACAAATTCGAACTCGATATCGCCGTCAGCGTGGCACCGGGTGAAGTCGTCGCACTGCTGGGCCCCAACGGTGCGGGCAAGACCACGGCATTGCGGGCACTGGCCGGACTCACCCCACTCACCGGTGGCAACATTCGTCTCGACGAAAATACGTGGGACGCACCGCCGAAGCTGTTCATCCCGGCCGAGCGGCGAGCGATCGGCGTCGTATTCCAGGACTATCTGCTGTTCACGCACATGTCCGTCCAAGACAACGTCGCCTTCGGACTGCGCGCTCGTGGGCACCACCGCCGGGCCGCGCGTGAGCGCGCGAAGTATTGGCTCGAACGAGTCGGCCTCGCCGAGCATCTGCACGCCAAACCGCGCGCGCTGTCGGGCGGCCAAGCTCAACGCGTCGCGCTGGCCCGCGCGCTCGCCACCGATCCGCGACTGCTGCTGCTGGATGAACCGTTGGCGGCACTCGACGCCAGCACCCGCTTGCAGGTCCGCTCGGATCTGGCCCACCATCTCGCCGACTACAACGGACATACCGTGCTGGTCACCCATGACCCGCTCGATGCCATGGTGCTGGCCGACCGCCTCGTCATCGTCGAAAACGGCAGCATCATCCAGGAAGGTCCACCCAGCGAAGTCGCCCGCAGACCACGCTCGGACTATGTCGCAAACCTGGTGGGCCTCAACCTCTATCGCGGCACAGCCCACGGCAACACGATCGATCTCGACGACGGCGGCACACTTACTGTGGCCGAACCGGCCGAGGGCGCTGTCCATGTCGCGTTCCCGCCGACCGCGGTGAGCCTGCACCCTGAGCAGCCGACGGGCAGCCCGCGAAATACCTGGCCGGTCACCGTGGTCGGGCTCGAACAGCACGCCAACACCACCCGGGTTCGCCTCGATGGCAGCCCGTCCGTGCTCGCCGATGTCACTCCCGCGACCGTCGCTGATTTGCGTCTGCAGACCGGTGTGCCTTTGTGGGCCGCGGTCAAGGCCACCGAAACGCACACCTATCCGGCGTGAAATGCCCTAGTTACGCACGTTAAATTTCCCTCTGCGGACGGTTCGGGTCCGCAGAGGGTTGGGGTTCAGAGGGTGTCGAAGAACTCGAGCCTCGGGGGTGCGGCCAGAAGTGGCGTCATGAGCTTACCGGCGGCGCGGAAGTGGTCGGAGCGGGTGTGCGCCTCCAAAGCTTCCTTGTCGGAATAGATTTCGAAGAAGCGGTAATTGTTGGGATCGGCCTGCGAGCGGGTCAGCTGGTAGGTGTGATTGCCGGGCTCGTTGGCCCGGACCTGCGTGACGAGGTCGGCGACGACGGATTCGAACTCGGGGCCGGCCCCGTCCTTGACGGTCACATCGGCAGTTACGGCGAGCATGGTTCTCCTCAGGGTGAGTAGATGACGGACTGATGGTGTCATCGATGCTGCGGACCGCGATGCCCGCCCGCTCGGCGGCGTCGAACCAACGCGGATCGGTTCTCTCCTCGAGGAGGGGATCAGCGAGGGGAATCGGTGTGCAGCCAGTGCCATGCGACGACACCGACCCACAGTTGGAAAGCGAGCGTGCTCACGGCCAGCACCGGAAACAGCGCGGAGTGGATGAGTGTTGCGCTGCCCGCCAGGCTCAGCGCGAGCACCGCTGTGCCGGCGCGGTGCAGCCACCGCACGCCGGGCGCACTCATGCGGCGCAGACTCAGCACGATCGCGGCGACGAACAGCAGTCGCGGCATCGCCGACAGCGCGAGACCGAAGGGTGATGGATTTGCGAATGCCCAGCGTCGACGGGGCCGAAGCGACGCCGTCGACGCACTCGGCGAGGGCTGTCGGTCGCGCGGCCGCGGGCGAACCGGTGGTTTCCCGGTCGTATGTGAGACGCCGCTTTGGCCGGCGTCGTTGGCCGGGCAGCTGCTGCCGGGCCGGGCCGACGGGCGTCCGATCAGCGCTCGACAGGTTCAGCGCCGGTGAACATGTCGATAAGGCTGTGTGGGGCGTTGCTGTCGAGGTAGAGCGGGAGAAGTTGTGCGGCATCGGCGGCGGCTTCGGCGCTACGGGAGAACAGGGCATCCTCGTATTCGGTGAGTGCGGCCTCGATGTCGTCGGGGCGAGCGGCGATGGCCTTGCCGAGCTCGGCGCCGTCGAACATGGCGAGATTGGCGCCTTCGCCGGAGGGCGCCGTCAGGTGGGCGGCGTCGCCGAGCAGGGTGACGCCCGGGACACGGTCCCACCGGTGGTCGCTCGGTAGGGCGTGGATGGTCCGCAGGACCGGTGCGGTCTCACCGTCGGTGATGAGCGCCGTGAGCTCCGGCGCCCAGCAGTCGAACTCCTCGGCGACCCGGGCGGTGGCCGTGCCGGGATCGGAAAAGTCGATGCCGTCGCCCCACTCTCGGGGCTTGTTGAGTTGGACGTAGGTATGCAGGACGCCGCCCGGTTCCCGGTGGGCGACGATCCCCTTCCCGGGCGCGAGCGCGAACATCGAGCCTGCGCCGACGGCCTTCGCGCTCGCAGGATGGCGCTCGTCACTGTCGAACAGGTACGTCTCGATGAACACCGTGTCGAAGTACTCGGGCTCAGCGCCGGACAGCAGGGGACGCACGCGCGACCACGCGCCGTCCGCGCCGACCAGGAGGCCGGTCGTCCGGGTCGATCCGTCGACGAAGGTGAGCTCATGCCGGCCGTCGCCGAGGGAACCGACAGCGGCGACCTTTCGCCCCCAGGCGACCGTGTCGGTGGGCAGCGAGTCGAGCAACATCTGGCGCAGCCGACCGCGGAGCACCTCGGGCCGCCCGCCGGTGCCGTCGTCGGGCCGGTCGAACAGGACGGTTCCGTGCATATCGAGCACCCGGATCGCCTCGCCGCCCTCGTGGATGAGGCCGAGGAACTGGTCGAACAAACCGGCGTCCTTCAGGGCGAGCTGGCCGTTGTGGTCGTGGATGTCGAGCATGCCGCCTTGTGCGCGGGCGGTCGGGGAGGCCTCCGCTTCGTAGATGGTCACCGGGATCTCGTGGATGTGCAGGACGCGCGCGAGCGTGAGCCCGCCGAGTCCTGCGCCGATGATCGTGACTGGTGTGGCCATCTCGATTCCTTTCGCCGGGCAGCTTTGGAACAGCGTTCCAATATAGTTTGGTACGGCGTTCCAAACATGTCAAGATGAGGACATGACACAGCGGCGTGCGGACGCTCTGTCCCAGGAGCGCATCGTCGAAGCAGCCGTGGAGTTGCTCGACGCCGAGGGTGAAGCCGGGTTGACCTTCCGCCGACTCGCCGGGCACCTGCGGACCGGGCCCGGCGCGATCTACCACCACGTGGCGAACAAGAGCGAGTTGCTCATCGCCGCCACCGATGCCGTTCTCGCGCCCGCGATGACCGCCGGTGTAGCCGATGACGTGCGGGAGGAGGACGCGGTCAGAGCGGTCGCGCTCGCCGTCTTCGACGCGATCGACGCGCATCCGTGGGTCGGCACGCAGCTCTCCCGCACCCCGTCGCAGCCGGCGATGCTGCGGATCTTCGAACGCATCGGACGGCAGGTTCGAGCGCTCGGCGTTCCGGAAACCGCCGAGTTCACCTCGGCGTCCGCGCTGCTGAACTACATCCTCGGCGTCGGTGGGCTCAACGCCGCGAACGCCCGCGTCCTGGAGCAGGGCACGAACCGGACCGATTTCCTCACCACGGTGTCGGTCGCGTGGGCGAACCTCGATCCCCAGCAGTACCCGTTCACCCGTGACGTTGCCGGGCAGCTGCGCGACCATGACGATCGTGAGCAGTTCCTCGACGGCATCGACCTCATCCTCACCGGCATCCGCATGCTCGGGCGCCGTTCCCGGTCGAGCTAGAGTTTGCTGCTACCAGTATTGATACCGTTTTCCATCGGTGTCGGCGATGAAGATGACCGCATCGGCGCCGCCCAGCTCTGCCGGGTTCAGTGGGATGTGGCCGGGCACAATCGGTTTGCCCGTGCCGATCGACGGGGGCAGCGCGGCACGCAGGGCCGGTGTCGGGAACAGAGCACGACGGGTCGTCGCCTCGGCCAACATGCCCTGGAGGGTGCCCGGGGCGCTGTCGGGGTTGGCGTCGGTTGCCAGGAATGCGTAGCGCTCGCCGAGGGTGAGTCTGACGAGTGCTCCGGCGCTTCCCCAGCTCACCTCGCCCTCGTCATGCGCGCGTTGTAGGTGGGCGTTGTGCGCGAACACCAGGCTAGGCCCGCGTTGCTGCTCCTGGGCAACGATCGCGAGCAGGTTCTCGGCCATCATCTCGGCGCGCACGCTGAGCAACAGCGCGATGCGATCGGGCACGGGACTGGCCATGGCCGCGTGATAGCGCAGCAGGCCCTGGGCGGTGCGCGCATGTGCGACGGCGCTGGCGTAGCCGGTTGGGTCGGCGGCGTGCAGGTCGGGTGCCGCGCGGCGCAGCGCACTCGCGAGGTCGTCGGCGATGATGCGCAGTGCGCGGGCGCGATCGGAGTTGCCGATGGACACTGCCGGGTCGAACATGGCCGCCGGGTTCGACCAGTCCGTGTCCTGGCCGAACAACGTGTCGAGGTCGCGGGCCGATTCGGGGCGCAGCGCCGCGGGCAGGTAGTCGTTGACCGAGGACAGTGCGTGTCGCGGGCCCGGTGCACCGGCGTACTCCACCGGTGCCTCGAAGCCGTAGAAGCGAACCCGGTCCGACGGTGTGCGGCCGGCGTTGTGCGTGCGGAGCCATTCGACGAGTTCGCGGTTGCCCGGCACAGCGCCGAACCCGTGGCTGAACCCGGTCGCCAGCACCTCGTCGATTTCGGCGGTGGATCCGTCCACGTAGTCGTCGACAACGGATGCGGCAAAGAAATCGGTCTCCAGCACGATCGATCGATACCCCCGTTCGACGAGGTGAGTGAGGATTTCGTTGCGCAGCAACGGGAATGCCTCGATCCCGTGTGTGGGTTCGCCGAGGGCGAGCAGGGTCGGCGGCTCGGTGTGTGCGGCGAGCAGTTCGTCGAGGGCTTGGCCGAGGCTTGCCGGGTCGTCGAGTTGGTGGCCGATTCCACGTAGTGACGCGGCAGTAGACATGAACACCCCTTCCGGAAGGAACTGCCCTCAACGCTATCGTTGAAGAATCGGGTGAAGCTTCTAGGACTTCTACCTGGAATCAATACATCAAAGCCTCAATCGGAGGTTCGAGCTGCGGCCCATCGACCTCGCCCGAGAACACGGATTGTCCGCCCAAGCGATCCGCAACTACGACGACGCGGGCATCCTCCCGCCGACCGAGCGCAGCCAGACCGGCTACCGGCGCTACACGCCCCTGCACGCACAAGCTCTGCGTGCCTTCCTCGCGTTGCGCGGCGGCCACGGGCACCAGCAGGCGATGGAGATCATGCGCTCGACCAATCGAGGCGATAGCGAGTCCGCCTACCGGCTCATCGACGCCGCGCACGTCGCGCTACTCGCCGAGCGCAACACCCGCACCGAGGTCGCCACCGCCCTCGGCGCCCTGTCCACTACTCCCACTCCCATCAGTGGTCGACCCCTGACCGTGGGCGAACTCGCGCGCCGGCTCGGCGTGCACCCGGCTACCCTGCGCACCTGGGAGACCGAGGGCATCCTGCGCCCCGAACGCGACCGGGTAACGGGCTATCGCGAATACGGACCGGACTGCGTGCGCGACGCGCAGATCGCACAACAACTCCGCCGAGGCGGATACCTGCTGCACCAGGTCGCGCAGTTCCTCGACGCGCTGCGCGACGCAGGCGGTACGGACGCGTTGAGCGCCTTCCTCGACGCCTGGCAGGATCGGCTGACCACACGAAGCCGCAACCTTCTCGCCGGCGCGGCCCAACTCGACGCCTACCTCGCCCTGCTCGATCTGACCTAGCGAGCGTGGCCGACGAGCGAGAGCGACGTCGATGTCGGACGCCGGCCGAGCTCCAGCAGTGTGGGCGGACGGTGTGGGATCGTGGCTTTGGTGCGGGCTGCCGGAACTCCTTCCGGCCATCCGATCGGGATACCGATCACATCCCGGGAAATTCCACCAACGGCGCGGGATAGATATCCGCCGGCACTGCGGCACGCCAGGGCCGGTGCACCGCAGCGCCCGGCAGATGGGCCAGCTCCGGAATCCAGCGCCGGACGTACTCGCCATCCGGGTCATGGCGCTCGGCCTGCCGAAGCGGGTTCAGCACCCGATTCGGCCGGGTATCGGTGCCGGTGCCGGCCACCCACTGCCAGTTGAGCTGATTGTTTGCGACATCGGCGTCGACCAGCCAGTCCCGGAAGTGCTCGGCGCCGATGCGCCAGTCGATTCCGAGCGTCTTGGTCAGGAAGCTGGCGGCGATCAACCGGGCCCGGCCGGGCATCCAACCCTCCTCCAGCAGTTGGCGGAGCCCGGCATCAACGACGGGATAGCCGGTTCGGCCGCCGCGCCAGGCCGCGGCCGCAGCGGGATCCTCCCGCCAGGCCGTGCGCCGCGACCGGTAGTCGTGCCATCCGGCATCGGGCCGAGCAGCCAGCAATTGGTGGTGGAAGTCCCGCCACGCCAGCTGGCGGGCGAACGCCTGACCGCCCGCGCTCGACAGATCCGTCCGAGTGCGCACCTCGGTCGGCGACAAACAGCCGAAATGCAGGTACGGGGACAACCGCGAGGTGGCGTCGGAGGCCAGATCGTCGCTGTGGTTCGCGTAGTCGAGGACCGCCCCGGACAGCCACTCGGTCAACAACTTTCGGCCGGTGATCGCGCCGCCGACCGCGAGCCGGGGCGACCCGGTACGGTCGCGGGCGGCGTAGTCCGGCAGCGGCTCACCGGTCACCGGCGTCGGAACAATGAGTTCCCGTGGTGCGTGCAGCGGGCGGCGCAGCGGCGTGTTCAGCCACCGGCGGTAGTACGGGGTGAACACAGCGAAATGATCCCGGCCGGACGATGGGGACAGCTCCGCCGGATCGACAGCGGTGATCGAGCCGGGATGGGCGTGCAGCAGGCAACTGCGTGCGGCCAGCCGCTCCCGCAGCGCCGCCTCGCGTTTGCGGCTGTACCAGCTGACATCACGGGCGACGTGCACGCTGTCGGCGTGAACATCCCGCACGATCCGATCCACTTCATCGACGACGTCGCCGTAGCGAACCACCAGCCGGCCACCGGCAGCGTGCAATTCGGTGTCCAGTTCGGCCAGCGCAGCCGCCAGGAATCGGGCCCGATTCGGTGACGAGCGACCGGCGACGATCTGCTCGTCGACCACGAACAGCGGCACCACTGCGGCACCTTCCCCGACCGCGGCGGTGAGCATCGGATTGTCGCGCACCCGTAGGTCGCGGGTGAACAGTGCGATGGTGATGGTCATCGAATCGAACCTCGCTCAGGCCGTGCACAGTGGCGCGACAGCCTCGACTCCGCTTGTGGTGGGCGAGGTCAGGTAGAGGCAATCGTTTTCCCCGGCCGCGCCTATCGCGGCGCGTACGCTGCGCCATTCGTCGGCATCGAGCGTTCGAGTCCGCGCCAGGACGAACCCGGAGATCCGGTGTGGGTCGGTGACCAGCGCCCAGGAATAGTCCGGCCCGAGTGAGGTCACGATGTAGTTCGGCTGGCCGTAGAGCTGGTCCTGCGTGGGCACACCCGGAAAACTCACGTGCAGCTGGGCTTCGGTGACCGGATCGGACACGGTGGCGGTGCCGGTGATCTCGTTCGGGGTACCGGCCCAGGTGGTGCAACTGTTGTGCACCGATACGTTGCCCTGCGGGTCCAGCGCGTATTCGGCGTGGGTGTCGCGGGCACAGTTGAGATTGAAGAACTGAGGCACCGCCGCGAGCTGATACCAGGTGCCGAGATAGCGGTTCAGATCCAGGTGGGTTACCGGAGCCGGGCCGGCCCAGGCCGCCGGCGCGGTAAGGGATAGTGCCGCGGCCGTGGACGCGGCGACGACGGCGAGTCGGCGGAGCGGACGTAGACCAGGCACGATCACTGTTCTCCTTCGAGGTCGATGGAATTCCCACCCTACCACCTATCGATGCATAATCGATGCAGTCGGAGCGAGTAGACTCCGGCCCGACACCGAGGAATCGTAGGAGAGCCCGATGCGAATCCACTGGGTACGTGGTGCCGTCCACGACATCCGGTGGCGGGCAGGCAGAATGAGCCCATGACCGCCGGTACCACCTCCGATTCCGCAGTGGGGTACACCGTGCGTGCGGTCGCCGACCGCCTCGGCATCCCGATCGCCACCCTGCGCAGCTGGAACCAGCGATATGACATCGGACCGACTCGCCGACGACCGGGGCAGCACCGGCTCTACACCGAGGCCGACATCGCGGCGCTGGAACGCATGATCGCGCTCGTGCGCGCCGGTGCCAGCCCGGCCGGTGCCGCCGCGGCGGTGCAGGGGCCGGCCGTCGCGGCGGGCGACCGAAAACCTTTGCTGGCAGCGGCCTTCGCCCTCGACTCCGCTACGGTGTCCGGGCAGCTGGCCGCGCATTTCCGCGACTACGGCGTGCTCGAAACCTGGAACGAACTGTGCCGCCCCGCGTTCGCCGAGATCGTCGCCGAACAGCGGCGTGGCGTCGGCTGTATCGACGTCGAACACTTACTGTCCTGGTGCGTCACCGCGGTGCTGCAGCGCAACTATCCGCCGCTGCCGGCTCCGGAACAGCCCACGGTGGTGCTCGCCTGCACCAGCGGTGAGGCGCACGCGCTGCCGCTGGAGGCGTTGCGCGCCGCCCTGGTCGAACGCGGTGTCGGCGCACTCATGCTCGGCGCCGACGTACCGGCCGGCGCCCTGGCGAACGCCTTGACCCGGCGGCCGGCACCGACCGCCGTGATGCTGTGGTCCCACCAGGAATCGACTGCGCTCGTCTCCGCCGTCCGTACCTGCGTCGACGCGGGCGCGGACGTATTCGTCGGGGGTCCGGGGTGGGAGGCGGTGCGGCTGCCGGCGCCGGTTCGCACACTCGGCAGTCTCGACGACGCCATCGCACAATTCGCCTGATTTCCGCACTAGGGTCGACCTGGACCGATTTGCGAACCCCTGCCCGAATACCCCGCGTCGGCTTGCTTCACGACAGTCATCAAACGATGCATACTCGATGCATTTTGTCGGTGCTGTGGCGCTGGCCGCGGCTGGAATCGCGGGACTGCTTGGTCGACGTGGCTGCTCTTCTCGTCACCGACTCGATGTGGAGATGCCACCGATAGCTGCCCGAATCCGGCGCTACGGGACTTATTCTGCCCACATGGCAGGGGCACCGGCGCTCTCGGCGCGACCAATCCGACGGCGGATGCTGCTGCTGGCCGTCGGTGCTGTGCTGGCGGTGGGTGGGGCCGCCACCCGACCGTTCAGTTGGTCGGCAACCGTGCTGGTGGTGGTGCCGGTGGTGTTGGTGTTGGTGTTGGCGTTCCGCACGAGACCCCAGCAGATTCCACGCACCGTCCGGCTGCGGCGTGGAGTGGCTGTTTGGTCAACGCTGTTGGTCGGCGCTTCGGCGTGGGAAGTGTATGCCTTTGTGCGGCAAACGGATTGGACACGGCCGAGCGACCTGCACCCGACTTTGTCGACACTGCTGGATCCGGCACTCGAGCATTGGCCGCTGCGGGTGGTCGGATGGCTGGTGTGGTTGGGCGCCGGCTGGTGGCTGGTGTCGAGATGAGCGATCGGGTGATCGTCATCGTCGGGTTCGTGCTGGTGCTGGTGGTTACGCTCGGCGTAGTCGTGATCACGCATGTGCGCCGGGATCTGGTCGCGCCGGTGGGTGAAACGATTGCGTACCTCACGCGGACTCGGGTGGCGAGGATTGCCGGTGTCCTCGTGTGGGCATGGGTCGGCTGGCACTTTCTCGCACGGTAGGGGTAGCCGGGGAGTCGTTGCCGTCGAACGTGCCCGAACTCGGTTCGTGGATCTGATCACATTAATCCAACTAGCTACGTACGGAGACAGTAGATTATTGCTGCGGGATGTCGATCGGGTACCTTGGAGGCGTCGAGGCTGAATGTCCCAAAGTTGTTCGTGGTCAAGTTGATTCGTTGGGCAGGAGCTGCATAGGTGAGTCGGACGGGTTGTCGTCGCCGAACCGCAGTGTTGTCTCTGCCATCGCAGTCCGTACTCGGATGGCGAGGGAGCGGCAGCGGCGCCATCGTGAGCCTCATCGGTCGGTTGCGGCTCGGTGGCTCTGCGCTCGCACTGCTTGCCGCAGTGCTGCTCGTAGCGCCAATGTTCGACTGTGCGCTGGCGGAAGAGCACTCCCACGCACACGCGAGTCACGCTGCGGCGCAATCGGCTATTCCGCTCTCGGCAGATCTGCACGCCGCCGCCATCCATCCGCCCATTTGTGCCTGTTCGCTACATGCCGGGCATTGTGTGCTGAAGTCATTGCTGCCCAACGGAATTGGTCAGGTTCCCGCCCTGCTGTTGGTTATGTTGGCCCTAGTGGCGGCCATGGGTTCCGTCGCCGCGGCGACCCCAGCCGGGCTGAACGTGCGCGGCCCGCCGGTCATCCGTGTGCCCGCTGCTCGCGGCCGCGTCATTCTGACGCATCTCTGTATCGCTCGACGCTGATCGGTCAGCGCCAGGCCGACGTTTGCTGTCGTCGGCCGGTGTCCGCTGCCCGCTCACGTCCTTACCGCCCAAGGGCGGATTCGATACAGGAAGCGACAGTCATGGACAAGATCGTGCTCGATAAGCGCGTCGAGACACCCGCGCTGGCTCTGGTCACCGCACCGATGGCGGCCCGACATCCACAAGCTTTGGTGGGCAACACTCCGGTGGTGTGGGTCGGCGCGCCGCTGGCGCCCGCAGATCGCGGATTCTGGGCCAAGCTCGAGGGATTCAATCCCGGGGGGATGAAAGACCGGCCCGCACTGCATATGGTGCGCCGTGCCGAGCAACGTGGTGATTTGGCGCCGGGTGCGCGGATTATCGAATCTACCAGCGGCACACTCGGTCTCGGGTTGGCGCTGGCCGGAATGGTTTATCGGAACCCGGTCACCGTGGTGACCGATCCGGGACTGGAGCCCATCGTCGCGCGCATGCTCGCCGCCTACGGTGCGCGGGTGGATCTGGTATCCGAACCGCATCCGACCGGAGGCTGGCAGCAGGCCCGCCGCGAACGGGTCGCGGAACTGCTCGATCGCGAGCCGGACGCATGGTGCCCGGATCAGTACAGCAATCCGGACAATGTCATCGGCTATGAATCCCTTGCGCTGGAACTGGTACAGCAGCTCGGCCGGATCGATGTGCTCGTATGCGCGGTCGGGACCGGCGGGCACTCGGCGGGGGTGGCTCGGGTGCTGCGCGCGTTCAATCCGGACCTGAAGCTGATCGGCGTGGATACGGTGGCGTCCAGCATTTTCGGTCAACCGGCGGGTCCGCGCCTGATGCGCGGCCTCGGTTCGAGCATCCATCCGTCGAATGTCGACTACGCCGCATTCGACGAAGTGCACTGGGTCGCACCCTCGGAATCGGTGTGGGCTTGCCGAACCCTGGCCGCGACTCACCATGCCAGCGGCGGATGGAGTGTCGGTGCGGTCGCGTTGGTTTCGGGTTGGGCGGCGCGAACGCATGACGCGGGCACCCGCATCGCCGCTGTCTTCCCGGCCGGCCCACACCGATATTTCGACACCGTCTACAACGACGCGTACTGCGCGGAGCACGGCCTGCTGGATGCCACGCCACCGATCGAGCCCGACACCATCGGTCATCCAGCGGAGCGGGTGGTTCGCTCATGGACCCGCTGCAGCACAGTCGTCGACCCACGAAACCTCGTGCGGGACAAGGGGCCAGCGGCGTGACGGTATTCGCGAAGTTCCGCAGCTTCGATCTCGCCGCGCGGTTACTGATGATCAACCAGTTCGGCATCAATCTCGGCTTCTACATGTTGATGCCGTACCTGGCCGGGTATCTGGCGGGCCCATTGGGCCTGGCGGCGTGGGCCGTCGGGCTCGTGCTCGGAGTGCGCAACTTTTCCCAACAGGGCATGTTCCTGGTCGGTGGCACATTGGCTGACCGCCTGGGGTACAAGCCGCTGATCGTCGCTGGATGTCTTTTGCGCACAGTAGGTTTCGTGCTACTGGTGTTCGCGACTTCATTGCCCGGACTGCTGATCGCCTCGGCCGCAACGGGTTTCGCGGGCGCGCTGTTCAATCCAGCGGTGCGCGCGTACCTTGCCGCCGATACCGGCGAGCGCAGGGTAGCGGCGTTCGCCGTGTTCAACATCTTCTACCAGGCGGGGATCCTGGCGGGTCCGCTGGTCGGATTGGCATTGATGGCGCTCGATTTCCGAGTCACGGCCGGTGCGGCGGCGGTGGTCTTCGCTGGGCTGACGGTGGCGCAGGTGTGCGCGCTGCCGACCCGGCGCGGCGAGCAGACCACGGAGCGAACCACCGTGCTGGAGGATTGGCGCACGGTATTCGGCGACCGGCGTTTCGTCGCATTCGCGGTGGCGATGATCGGTTCCTACGTGCTGTCGTTCCAGGTCTATCTCGCGCTGCCGCTGCAGGCCGAATTCATCGCCGGTGCTCGCTCGGACACGCTGACCTCCGCGATGTTCGTGGTGTCGGGCGCGGTTGCCGTTGCCGGACAATTACGTATCACAGCGTGGTTCCGTGCTAGGTGGGGGTCCGGGCGCAGTCTGGTCGTCGGTATGGGCGTGCTGGCGGTGTCGTTCGTGCCATTGGCGGTAGTACCTGGCCCGGGGCGATTCGGTGTGGCCGCCGCGGCAGCGGTGCTTTTGCTGGTGGCGGCGCTGCTCGCGGTCGGCACGGCCGCGGTATTCCCGTTCGAGATGGACACGGTTGTATCGCTGTCCGGCGGAAAGCTGGTGGCGACCCACTATGGCTTCTACAACACCGTGGTCGGCATCGGAATCCTGGTCGGCAATCTGGCCACCGGCGTTGTGGTGGGTGCGGCCCGCGCAGCAGGCTTGGATTGGGCGGTGTGGATCGGACTAACGCTCATTGGGATCGTCGCGGCGTTCGCGCTACACCGGTTGGACCGCAGTTCGGCAGGAAAACACACTGTGGCGCAGCCACATTCGGACCCGCACGTGGGCCGCTATCGAGGAACCGTACAGGCAGCGAGCGTGATGCGGGAATCGACAAGCCGCACATCGGAATCCACGGGCCGACGTCGGATGCCGCCCACCCCGGCCGCGCGGCGGTAACCACGGTGGGAGGCCGGAACCAACCGGCCTCCCACTCGGCGACGAGGTCTATTGCGGACTCGTATCGGGGCAGGGGTCATGGAGTGGTGGGCAGGATCGGGGGAACGTATTCGAATGTCATTCCGAGCAACCATACGAGAAGCAGTACTACCGGCAGGTGGAATAGGAACTGCAGGAACGTGAATCCGACGAGGTCGCGTGCCCGCAATTTGAGCACTGCCAGCAGCGGCAGCATGAAGAACGGGTTGATCAGGTTCGGCAGTGCCTCGGCCACGTTGTAGATCTGTACCGTCCAGCCGAGATTCATGTGGACATCGGTTGATGCCTGCATGACGTAAGGTGCTTCGACCAGCCATTTTCCGCCGCCGGACGGGACGAAAACGCCGAGTACGACGGTGTAGACGGCGATGACGATGGCGAAGCTTCCGCCGCCGCCGATGTTCGTGAAGAAGTGCGCGAGGTGTTCGGAGATGGTGAGTCCGCCCCGGCCTTTGGCTTTGGTCAGGATCGCCGCCATGGCGGCGTACAGCGGGAACTGCACGAGAATTCCGGCCGTGGCGGGTACGGCGAGGGAGATGGCCTGCAGGAACTTACGCGGGGTCCCGTGCAGCACCAAGCCGAGCATGAGGAAGACGAGCAGATAACCATTCAGGCTGCTGACCACGGTAAGTACCGGTTTGCTTGTGAACTGGGAGATCAACCAGCCCACCGTCATCACCCCGGCAAGGATCGGCAGGACACGGCTGTACTCGAGCCATTCCCCGGGACGGGACCGTGGTGTCACGTCCTCGGGCCGGTCATCCAGATCGATGTCCAGATCCTGTGCGGTCCTGATCGCCGCGTCCTTCGGCGCCGAGAAGTGTGCGATAACCACCGTGAGCGCCATGATTAGGGCGCACATGAGCAGGGACTGCCAGGTGAAGATCGTGTGCCCGAAGTCGAGGACACCCGTGATTTTCAACAGGGCCGGAGGCAACGAGGTTGCGGTGGCCTGTAGCTGCGCGGCCGAGGAGGATATTCCCAGCGCCCACACCGCGCCCAACCCCATGAACGCCGCCGCGCCCAGCGCGCGATAGTCCACGCGCAGATCGGTCCGGCGGGCGATGGCACGGGCCAGCAGACCGCCGAAGACCAGGCTGAGTCCCCAGTTCAGAAACGATATCGACATCGACAGGAATGCCACGAAACTCACTGCGCTGCTGGCAGTTTGCGGCACGGTGGCGAGTCGGTCGATCAGCCGGGCGACAGGTGGGGAGGTGGCGATGACGTATCCGGTGAGCACCACCATTGCCATCTGGAGGGTGAACGCGGTCAGATCCCAGAAGCCGTCGCCGAAGGCGTTCGCTACTGTTCGCGGCGACGAGCCATTGGCCAGTGCGGCGACGGCCACAATGAATACACCCGCCAGTGCGACGACGTAGGCGTCCGGGAACCACTTCTCCGTCCACCTGGCCAGTGACTGCGCAACCCGCGCAAGGCCCTTCTCACGGCTGATTGCTTCAGCCTTTTCGGGGCCGGTTTCCGTGCTGGTGGACGTCATCTCGTGGTTCCTCATCTTTCTCTCCGCACGAGGCTGCCCGATGCATGTGACGCACCGCACAAGGCTCGCTTGGCGAGTATCGAGGGCCCGTTGCGTCCAGACAAGAGAGAAATGCGCAGGTACGGTCTGCAAAAATGCAGAAACAGGCGGTGGTATGGCGCTCAGCCGAGTTCGGCGAGCTTGCGCCGCAGCACCGTCCGCTCGCGCTCGTTGCCGCACAGCTTTGCCGCGCGCTCCAGTTCGGCGCGCGCCTCATCGGTGCGTCCCAGGCGGGTGAGCAGCTCACCGCGAACGCTCGACAGCAGATGCGAATTCGACAGCGCCCCACCCGCCGCCAACCTGTCCACGATCGGCAGCGCCGCGGCGGGTCCCTGGGCCATCGAGACCGCCACCGCCCGGTTGAGGTCGACCACCGGCGACGGGGCCAGTCTGCCGAGCGCCTCGTAAATGACCACGATGCGCTCCCAGTTCGTCGTCTCGACCGAGGCTGCGACGGCATGACATTCGGCGATCGCCGCCTGCAAGCCGTAGGCCCCGAGGCCACGGCCGACCTGCCCCGCGCGGGCAAGGGCAGCCCGCCCCCGGCGGATCGCGGCGCGGTCCCAGCGACGACGGTCCTGCTGCTCCAATAAGATCGGCTCACCATCCGATCCGGTGCGGGCCGGGAAGCGCGCCGCGGTCAGTTCGAGCAGCGCGAGCAGACCAAAGACCTCGGACTCGTTCGGCACCAGCCGGGCCAGCACCCGCGCGAGCCGCTGTGCCTCGCCCGCGAGCTCGAATCGGATCAGCTCGCCACCGGAGCTGGCCGAGGAACCTTCGGTGAAGATCAGATAGATCACGCTGAGCACCGAGCCGAGGCGCTCGGCTCGCTCTTGGGCCGACGGCACCTCGAACGGCACCCGCGCCGCCGCCAAGGTCTTCTTCGCGCGGGTGATCCTGGCCTGCACGGTGGCAGTCGGCACGAGGAACGCCTTGGCGATCTCATCGCTGGTCAGACCGCCGACCACCCGTAGGGTGAGTGCCACCCTCGCCTCCCGGGACAACACGGGGTGGCAGGAGATGAACATCAATGCGAGCACGTCGTCATCGATCCGGTCCGGATCCCACAGCATGTCCTCGGACTCGCGAGTGGGTTCGCTCCCGGAGACCACATCGCCCTCGCCCAGATCCCGGGCGAGGGCGGCATATCTCTCGTCGAGGGCGCAACGCCGGCGGAACGCGTCGATCGCCCGACGCCGCCCGACCGTGAGTAACCACCCCGCGGGGTTGCGCGGCGCGCCGTCACGTGGCCATGTCACCAGGGCCTCGGCCAGCGCCTCCTGGGCGAGGTCCTCGGCCAGCGCGAAATCGCCGGTGTACCGCGCGAGCGCACCGACGATCCGCGCCGACTCGATCCGCCAGATGGCGGCGACGGCCGCACGGTCGGTGTGATCAGCCATCGCCGTTCGATCCGCTCAGAGCTGACCGGTCGCTTCCCGCCACTTCCGTTCTTTCTGGATCCACTCGTTGTCCTGCGGGAACTCATCGATCGTGGTGACCCGGCGGATCTCGGTCTTGAAGCCGGGACCGGTGATCGGCGACCGTTTGGCCCACTCCACGGCTTCCTCCTTCGATGCCACGTTGAGAATGTAGAACCCGCCGAACAGCTCCTTGGTCTCGCCGTACGGTCCGTCGGTGACCACGGGCGTCTCCGTGGAATAGTCGACGACCACGCCATCGGCGGCATCATCGAGCCCCTCCGCGGCGACCAGCACGCCCGCCCGGATCATCTCCTCGTTGTACCGACCAACGGTCTCCAGCATCTTGTCGAAGTCGATATTCGCCATCCCCGCATAGGCCTCGTCGGTGGCGCGCCAGATCAGCATGTACTTCATGGGTTTGTCTCCTCGACTAGTCGGGTCCCTCTCGGACCCTCTCACCCCTTAGTCGAACGGGGAACGTCGAAGATCGACGCGCCGCCGAAAATTCTTTGCGAGGCCACGAGCATGGCCAGGGGCGGAATTCGACAGTCAGCTGTTGTGCTGATGCCGCAGGTAAGTGAGCCGCTGGCCTGGCTTCACCCTTGCCGACCGGCTTGTCGGCGTTGAAACAGCCGGCGGATTCGGCTTCGGATGCCGGGGGTGTCCTGAGGGAGGGGAGTGACGGGTTCCTCGGTCGAGGTTGCTCGAGCGAATCGCACGTGTAGTTGTTCGCGGACTTGGTCCGGAGTGTAGGCGCGGCGGCGTCGTTCGGCGCGCACGATCACTACACCGGTTGCGACTACACCGGCGGCACCTGCCAATCCCACTGCCTTCCACCACCTCATACGAATAGGCTACGTCCATGACGGGGACGAGCATCAGTCTCGATCGGGCGCTCGAGCTCACCAGAACTGGCGATATCTGGTTGTTCCGTGGGCATTCGACGGCCGACCGTGCGATTCGGATGACGACGAACAGTCCGGTGAACCATGTGGGAATGTCGGTTGTGCTCGATGATCTGCCCGCGTTGATCTGGCATGCGGAGCTCGGTCGATCACTGCCCGACATGTGGTCGGGTGTGGCGCACCGCGGCGTGCAGTTGCACAACCTGCGTGACGCGGTGTTGGTGTGGACACATCGCTACGGTCAGCAGGCGTGGTTGCGCCAATTGAACCGTCCGGCAACCAAAGAGATGGAAGACGGCGTGCTGCGCACCATCGCTCGACTCGATGGAACTCCCTTTCCTTCCACCGCCGGTCTTGCTGGACGATGGCTACGCGGTCGAGTGCGGCTCCCACGCCGCCGGGCGGGTCGAGCGGTTGTCCAGGAGTTGGAAAACGCGTATTGCGCGGAGATCGTGGCCGCGACCTACCAGTCGATGGGACTGTTATCGCAACAGCGAAGCCCCAATTGGTATGACCCCGGTCGGTTTTGGAGTGGCGACGGACTGGAGCTGAGTGGCGGCTATGAACTGGGTGGCGAAATAGCCGTGCAAACACCCGCAAGCGCCTGACCGCGGACGATGGCGTGCGCAATTCCCGGTGTTCACACGAGAGATGCTGCGCGAGAGTGTAGGTCGTTGCGACGCGGTGGGCTTCAGGAAGCGTGGAGTCCGTCCAGCACGAACCGCAGGGATCGCTGCCATGCCGATTCGCCGGCGTTGTCACCGAGCAGCGACAGGGCCCAGACAAGCTTCACCACGTCGTCGTCGGTGGCGTCGGCGCGTAGCGTCCCGTCGCGGCGCGCGCGGTCGAGCACTGTCGACAGATGGGTCATGCCCCGCGCGCATGCCTGGGCCAGTTGTGATGGGGACGTGTCGGTCTCATTGGACACGCGTTGCGATGCCTGGATAGTCGAGGATCAGGCCGTGTTGGTCGTAGGTGAGGCTGCAGGCGAAGTCGAATGCGGGGGCGGCATAGTCGTAAACCTGTTCGCTGGCACGCGAATACGTCTGCTCCAAGTGGTCTACCGCAAGCCCGACCGCTCGGACGTATGCGGCCGGTGCGGCCGCCGCATGTCCGATCGGCAGGCTCAGCCGGTGCACCGGAAAGGTATTGGTCACCGCTGACGCCTCCAGGTCCAGATCCAGACAACCACGCAGATGCGGCGCGGGCACCCCATCGATCTGCCAGTGGCCTATGCCATCCGCCTCGATAACGATGGTGCGGGTTACGCCCTCAGTCCGGCCGGTGATTCGCGCTGACCTGGTCAACCACGATTGGTCCACGTCGATCACATAGTCCACAATCCAGGATTGACTGCCCTCGGTGGCCGTGGTGACGCCCGCAACCCGCCGTCCGCCATGGTCTGCGGTGAAGTAAGCGACCTCGAAACCCGTTCGAGCCCCTACGTGCCGCCACGACGCAACACTCGGCAAATCTAGGAAAGTCATCGGCAATAGGCAGTCGGTGCCGCAGGCTACGGGTTTGCGACCGGGCTCAGGCAGCTGGCCGGTGGGTCGACGAGGACGCAGAACGATGGGGGACGGGTGGGGCGGTAGTCGGCGGGGAGGCCGCCTGCTGCGATGAGCTGGGTGTAGGTGCCGACGCCGTCGGTGGGGCGGCGGGTGAGGGAAGGGTCGGTGCGCACGTCGACGGTGTAGAGGCCGAAACGTGGTGTGTAGCTGCCCCATTCGTAGTTGTCGGTGAGGCTCCAGTAGTTGTATCCGATGACGTTCATGCCGTCAGCTTTGGCGCGTTGGATCCAGTAGACGGTGTCGCGGAGGTGATCGCTGCGGGTGTAGCCGTCGCCGCGGGGGATGCCGTTTTCGGTGGGCATGCCGTTCTCCACGATGTAGAGCGGTTTGTTCGGGAAGCGGCGCGAATAGTATTGCAGCGCATAGTAAATGCCCTCGGTGCGCACGGGCAGCTCCCAGATGCGTTGTCCGGGCAGCTGCGGCATCGCCGACCCGATGGCCCTGGTGATGGAACTCAGCAGCGACTGCACCGGATCGTAGGCGAAGTAGTAGTCGACGCCCACGTAGTCGAGCCGGTTCGCGATACGATCGACGAACTCGCCGTTGACCTGCGCCTCCGAGCCCGCGACGTAACCGACGTTGCTGGTCACCTGAGCACCGGGCTCGACCTCGTGGATGTAGTCGTAGATGGCGTTGTGGGCCTGCGCGAGGCGGTCGAGCATCTCGGGCCCGCTCGCCGCGCCTCGGCTGGTCTCGTGCACGATGTAGGCGACCGGCTCGTTCACGGTGACCCACAATGGATTTCGCGATGCGTAGCGGTCGACGACCGTACGCATATTGGCCAGCCAATCCCCGACCATGCCCGGGTTGCGCCAGCCGCCGCGGTCGGCCGCCCAGCCGGGGTAGACCCAGTGGTCCAGGGTGATCATCGGTCGCATCCCGGAAGCCACGATCTTCGCGATCACCGCGTCGTAGAAACCGAACGCGCCCGCATCCCAGGTGCCCGGCGTGGGTTGCACACGAGCCCATTCGATTCCGATCCGGAACACCTTCACACCCAGCGCGGCCGCCAGGTCGATGTCGGAGGCGTATCGGTCGTAGAAGTCGACCGAATCCTGCAGTGCGTCGGCACCGGAATTCGCGATGTAACGCGTCCAATTGCTGTCCGGCGCATGACCTTCGGACTGAAATCCGGAGGAAGCGACACCCCAGAGGAAATCCGAGTCGAGTGCCGGTAGGGCGTTCGAGCGGATCGGCGGGACGGCGGAGGAGTTTGTGCAGAGCAACAAGGTCGACGCGGCGGCGGCGAGCGCGGCCAGGACGTACCGACGGAACCGGGATCGCATCAATTCAGGGTAGCTCGGTCGCCGCCAGCGCTGGACGAATCACGAATGCTGGCCTGATTTGCCGCATTTGCAGCCGTGCTATTCGTCGGCCTTCCAGCCGTGCCAGAACGCCCGCGTGCCCCGTGCGACGACGGTTTTCACAGCTGCTGGGCGCAGGTCGGTTCTGTCGATCTGATCGATTGGGAGCCAATCGAATTCGAGATGGTCTTCTTGGCTGACCGGTGTGCCGTCGAGTTCGGCATTGAAGATGAGATTGACTTCGTGGTGTGCAGTGCCACGATCGCTGTACCCGTGCTCGACTACACCGGCGAAGCCGACGATCCTGCTGGCGGTCCCGAGTTCTTCGGCGAGTTCGCGGATCAGTGCGGATTCGACCGGTTCGCCGGGCTCGACGTGCCCGCCGGGGAGGAAGACCCAGCTTTTGCCGCGTTCGCGTGCCACGAGTATCCGAGCGCCGTCACGGATGACAGCGCGGGCGATGATTTCGGTGGTGGCGTTCATCGGTTGCCCATCGTGTCAGAGATCGCACCGGGCACGGTGCCCACCGCTCGGGGAGCGAAAAGGGAGAAGCGCCTACTGCTTCGAGTCCGTCTCGCTAGTCCAGACGGGCCGGGCGGTCTCGGAGTTCGATGCTTCTCCCAACAGGTGAGCCTTCATCCGCTGCGAACCCGCTCGCGCGGTGTCGATGATGTGCGCGGCCTCGCGCCCGGTCAGCCCGAGTCGCTTTGCCAGCTCGATCGGCACTGTTTCAGCGTCGCCGATCAGCTCGACGAGCAGACGATTGCGGGCTTGCTCTGCCGCGTGGATCTCGTTCTGAGCGGCTCGGAATACTTCCGAGCGCTCTGGTTCGCGACCGCCCTCGGCGCGTGCGAACGTCTCGCCGGTCGACAGCAGGCGGGCACGAGCGTCCGCGAGCCGCAACCTGACCTCCGCCTCGCGGTGTTCTGACATCGCAATCGACCCCCCCAGGTGTGAAGACCGTCGGTTCGAGCGTATCGGTACTAGTCGTCCGTTCGATCTCGGTGTGTTCCTGGGGTACCAGTGATAGTCGACAGCGTCGAACTGTTACTGGATTCCGGCTGAGTTGGTGGTGCCCAGCGGCACCTTGGCGATCTCGCGCCATTCATATTTGTGGTTGTCCCGATTCAGCTCGATCAGTGATACGGCTTTCACCTGCTCGACAACCTCGATGTCGCTCAACTGATTTCGGGTGAGTAGGTCACGCAGGACGGCCATCGGTGCCGCGCCGGTGGAGTAGGCGAGAGTGAGGTGGGGTTGAAACCGGTCGTGGCGTTCGGGCACGTTGTCGATGCCCCACACGTCCGCGATGGCTTGTTGGAGCGCGTGGCGCACTTGCTGGAAGCTTTCGGTGTTCGAAATCGGCATCCCGACGGTTTCTGCATCCACTGTGGGCGGCCCGATCCGCGCGTCGAACGGTTGACGCCGGGAAAGGTGTTCGGCGGCGGCATCAGCGATTCGCTCGGTGTCTCGCGCCGCGACCTCATCGGTGAACCCGATGCCCTGGATCGTGATGTGTAGTCCCTCTTTGCCAACAGGGTCCATCGTCGGAATTTGCGCCAGCATTGGTTCGAACAGGTCGACGAGACGTCGAACCTGGGAGTTGTCGGTGAAGGTCACGTGCCAGGTATAGAACGACCGGCCCACTCTCCAACCTGGACGCCACCACCAATGATCATGCGTTGAACCTTCAGCCATGTGAGTCAGTTTCCGTTCGTCCCGGCTGCAAGCGCTGGCAAGGGCCCGAGATCGGCGAGTTGTCGAAATGCCGACGCGACATGTAGACCAGTGCAGAACAGCAAATTACCCGCTCTTAACCATTCTCACGCCGGTTCCGCACTGTTATGGACCGATTCCTTTGCTGCAGGCTCATTTCAACACCTGACGCAGGTCGCAGGCAATTTCCATCCAATGCGCGAGATGTCCGAGCTCTAGGCACGCGGTTGGACGCTACTGCCGGGGCTGCATCGATTGCCGTAAGAGGGGACAAGATGCCGACGCGATTGGACATCGCAGAACTGACGACTCGCGACTGCGGTGCGCAGCTCTCATCGAGGACATCGACCGGGAGCAAGCCCCGTCCATCGTCACTACTCATAGCGGACGTGGACCGCCGTGCCGGCCGTTCCGCGCGGCACTCGGCCGTCTCTCCGATGTCATCCGCTGATCCGAGCCCGCGATCATGGCGTACATCTCTCGGCGTCGGGTACCACGATCGCAACATCGGCGGGAGGAAACCATGACGAATGCAAGTCTGCCGCAACGTGTTCCGTTAATCGGGCCGGTAGCGGGATATAGCGGCGCACCTGTGGATGTGGTCGAGATGTTCGCGGATGCGGTTCGTGAGTGGGCCGAGCGGTCTGTGTCCGCACAGTCGTCTCGGTGCCGGGGTGTCGATTCCTCCGGCATCGGGCGTACCAACCAGAAAGGGGTGTGATGCGCCGAGATAGGTTGCGCACCAGTCGAACTCGGGATGGACGCAAGGTCGCGGTGTGGCGGTTGGCGGGGAAGTCCGCGCGCATCGTGCGCGTGCAATTCATTTCCGAATCTTTCACCGCGTACCGCTTGCCTTCGCGCACACCGCTTCCGGAAGTGCAACCGGGAACAGTCATATTCGAGCCGTACCCAGATCTGGCCGCTGCTCGGGAGTTACTTCCCAAGCACGGCGACCTGTGGGACGCGCTTCGTGACGACTACTGGGCAGCGCTGATCAATCTGACGGACCTGCCGAACTCGTTGGAGGCGTAGATCAGATGGTCGAGATAGATCTGTCCCATCGAAGCGAAATCGCCCCATCCGTGCGGGCATTGCTCGCCGTCTTCCATGAGGACACTCGCCACAAGCTCGCGCTCGCGCCTACTGACAGCACTCCGATCTATGAGCGGTTCTCCGATGGCTGGCTGAGCCGGGTTGACGAAAACGGCTGGATTTCCGATTTGGACGCGGATTTGGATAAAGACGACGCGATCACCGTCATGCCGACCAGCGTTCACGACACAGAAAGGTCATGAGTGTGATCGGCGGCCGTTGCCTGTACGCGAGATTTGCTGCCCACCAAGGGATTACAGGGGAACAGACCTTGCAACTAACCGCCGGGCGAACGTCGCGGTTCGGTCATTCTCAGGGGAAGTCATGACCAAACTCGTCCAATTCCTTACGATCGGCGCCGCTTTAGCCGTCGGCCTGGCAATCCAACAGCCAGTAGTGGCTGCCGAACGTGGTACTTCACCTTGCGAATTATGCGGCCGCAACCGATTCCAAGATGCCCGATCCGCGCCTCAACATCGCGACTTGGACCCAATGTGAGCCCGGAGCATGGCAGGGCGTGGCTACGATGTGGGTGGCCGTGAATGGTGTGACTGTCAGCTCACCCGGGACGCAGACCATGCCCCCATCATCACTTGCTGAAAGACGGGACCGGTAATGAAGCTCCGACGAGGTACCTGGTCACAGCGTTGGTACTGGCTCCGGCGCGATATCGGGGTGTTGACCGAACGCTTAGCGCCGAGTGCAGCAACCGGCTACCCGGTGCGTCGGGAGTTCGGTGGGTGGGCCGTGCGCCCACTGCGTGGCTGGCGTCGGTGGCGGTGGATTACGCCTCCGATGTACTACACCCGCGCTATCCCGGCCAGCGACGAGAATGCCGCGTTGGACTGGGGGATGGAGCGCCTGGGTATATAGCGACCCTACCGGCCACCGGAGCCTGGCCCGGCCGAGTTCGCCGTTCGGTTGAGGGATCACTGAGCGCGAGTCATGCGTTGGTTGCAGTAGTCGAGACAGGATTCCCGATCGAAACATCATTCGCTCATCATGGGCAGTCCGACGGCGGGCAAGGCGCTGCCACGGCGCCGGGTTCCATAGTCCTGACCGGGGCAATCGTTGGTGTTGCGTTTCTTCTGTGCGTCCACCTCGACTGGGCTCCGTTCGTTGGGAACTTAACCGGTCCTGATCAGCTTGTAGTTCTGGTGATCGGCGGGGTTCTGCTGGGTGTTTCGCTCCTGAGGTGGGCGATCAAGACGCTGTATCTGCTCGGGCGAGAGCATCGGTGGTCCTGGAAAGTCGCTGCGGTGCCGTTGATTGTGGTCGCGGGGCTGGTAGCCGGGTTGATTCTTCGGCCTGCGAGCTTCGGCTCCGCACGGGCGGAGATGGAAGGTGTCGCGGTCGAGATGCTGCGCGAGGATGGCCCGAGTACCCGCCGCGACGTGAGTCCCGGCGGGCTCGACATCAGTTTGGTTCACCGTGAGTCCGATGGGCGCGTCTACTTCTATGAGGCCGATGGTTTCGTGGGTTCGACTGTCCGCGGTTGGGTCTATTCGCCCGATAGCGAACCGGTAGGCAGTGGCGGGCGACGGTTCGAAAAGCTGTCTGGAGATTGGTATTCGTTCGTCTTCGATATCGAATGACGTCGTCGGTGGCTCGACTCCACCGTGCGCGATCGTGAAATATCAAGTGGCAGTGCCCATCTGCACGACTATCACCCGATCATCGGGCGTGTGGGCGATGGCGGTGGGACACAGTCACGGCCCGGATCTGATCCAGAGCGCGGACCGGAAGCGATCAGGAATCGAGAAGCGCCGGTTACGGGGTAGAAAATAGCGTTGCTGACATGAACATCACCGTTAACCAAGCCGCTATCGAATCCGTCATCCTCGAGGTGCCCGACACCGCGGCCGCAGAGGCCTTCTACACCGCCGCGTTCGGTCTCGGCGACAAGCTGCGCGTCCGCGCATCGGAGGCGCCGACGACCGGCTTTCGTGGCTTCATCCTGTCGCTCGTGGTTTCGCAGCCGAGTACCGTCGACAACCTCATCGGCACCGCTGTCGACGCGGGCGCGACGATAGTGAAGCCTGCCAAGAAGAGCTTCTGGGGCTACGGCGGCGTCGTCCAGGCTCCGGATGGGGCGATCTGGAAGATCGCGACGTCGTCGAAGAAGGACACCGGCCCGGCCACCCGTGAGATCGACGATTTCGTGGTTCTGCTCGGGGTCGACGATGTCAAGGCGACCAAGCAGTTCTACGTCGATCGGGGCCTGACCGTGGCAAAGAGCTTCGGCAGCAAGTATGTCGAGTTCGACACCCCCGCATCCTCGATCAAGCTGGCGCTCTACGGACGACGTGCCGCCGCCAAGGATGCCGGTGTGTCCCAGGAGGGAACCGGGTCGCATCGGATCGTCATCGCTGGCAATGCAGGCGCCTTCACCGATCCGGATGGGTTCGCGTGGGAATCTCACTTGGCGTCCCAATAGCACTCCACCACCGCTGTCGTGAACGGGAACCGCACCGGTGTCGTCCCGAAGGCGATCCGGCCTGCGGTCTCGGCCGCGGTCGCGATCATTTCGGCGACCGTCGGGGCTTCCTCGGCGGGGCAGTGCACGATTACCTCGTCGTGTTGGAAGAAGACCAGTTCGGCGCGGAGTCCGGCGTGTGTCATCGCATGACGTACGCCCGCCAGCACCAGCAGGGCCCAGTCGGCGGCGCTGCCCTGCACGACGAAGTTGCGCGTGAAGCGGCCACGAGCACGCGTGGCGGAGGTACTGCCATATCCCCCCTCCGCCTGCGCCTCCGCCTCTGGCGATGCGATGGAGGCTGGCGGGCAGGTGCGGCCCAGCCAAGTGCGCACCAAGCGGCCCTCTTCACCGGCGCGGGCAGCGTCGTCGACATATGCCACCGCGGCCGGATAACGTCGGCGGAGTTCGGCCATGTGGGTCAGGGCATCGCCGGAGGTCTGGCCGTAGATGGCGCCCAGCAGGGCGATTTTGGCCTGGGCGCGGTCGCCGCCGAAGACACCGGCGTATAGGTCTTCGCCGCGACCGGCAACCTCCATCAATCCCGGGTCGCGGGAGATCGCGGCAAGTACTCGTGGCTCCATTTGGTCGGCGTCGGCGACCACCAGCCGCCATCCCGGGTCCGCGCGTATCGCTTGACGGATCACCTTGGGAATCTGCAGGGCGCCGCCACCATTGGTGGTCCAGCGGCCGGAAACCGTTCCGCCGGGCAGATATTCGGGACGAAAGCGGCCGCCGTGCACCCACTGCTCGAGCCAGGACCAGCCGTGGGCGGTGTACAAGCGGTACAGCGATTTGTACGCGAGCAACGGCGCAACCGCAGGGTGGTCGATCCGCTGGAGCTCCCATTTTCGGGTGGAGGACAACAAGATCCCGACGCGGGCGAAGGCTCTGATGATGTCGTTGGGCAGGTCTGGCCGAACGCGCACACTTTCCCCGAATGCCCGCGACACTTCATCCGCCAACTCCGCCATCCGGCGCGGCTCCATCCCGCCCGGAAACCGCTCACCCAGCAGCTTTTCCAGCAACTCGCGGTGGACGTCGGCGCGCCAGGGTATACCGGTTCGGGACATCTCCGTGGCAACCAGTATGCCCGCCGATTCGGCAGCGAGAAGCAGCCGCATCCGCTCCGGATGTTCGGTCTTCGCCGTACGTGCTAGCTGACCCGCGTAGACCGCCAGCAGAGCGTCGAACTCATCCGTGCCTGGTGGCAGAGGTACCGGACCCGATTCGAATAGCGATGGCTGGGTCTCGGCGGCACGTGTGGGCGCATCCGGCGGGACAGGCAGGTTGTGCAGTCGTGCCCAGGCCGCCGCCAACGAGCGAGCCTGCCCCGACTGTCCCTCCTCATGTCCGATCAGCAGCGCCTCCGCGGCCTGCACGTCATAGCACCGCTCGACCCGCACCCCCGCCGCCGACAACGGCCGGTAGATCTCGGCCGTGGACCGCCACACCCACCGCTCGACCTCCGGGCGTGAGCGCACTGCCTCAGCTAGCGAGGGCTCACGTACCACTGGTCCCGCGGGCCGACCGTCCTGATCGAGTGGACACAGGCGCGCACCACCGTCGCCCGTTTCCGCCACCGCCCATCTCACATCGCTGAGTCTTGCACCGGGGACAGACATCCCTCGATAGCGGAGTCGGCCGCTGCCGTGTCGCCGTCGGGGATCTAGGCGCATCCAGCGACGGCCGTCGAGGGGGACGACGGGTGGTCATCGCCCGGACTGGGCTGCCGCGGCGCGGTTATCGAGTTGCGCCAGCGTCAGCGGATGGCGTGGTGCGTGATCCAGTACGGTGCTGGATCGGACGCGCAGGTGGTCGTCGACGTGGAGTAGTTCGCCGGGGGCGAGTGCTCGCCAGCACGGGTCCTCGTCGGTGCGTTCGCTGGCTACGACGACCGCTGGGAAGTCGCGCAGGTGTCCGCTGCGGGTGCGGATTCCGGCCCGTCCGGCCTGGTCCAGGTGACGATCGCCTTGCGGGCCGCCCGCGGCGCGTTCGAGGACGAAGAGGCCGTGGGTGTCGGGGTAGCGCAGTGCCCATAGGTTTGTCGCCGTGGTGAGTACCAGGTTGAGGGCGTAGACCGGTAGGCGATCCGCGATCCACCTGACGGCGTCGGTGATGCCTGCGGTGACGTCGCCGTCGTGTTGGTCCGTGCGTTGGGTGATCAGTGCGAAGAATCGTTCGGAATCGGTGTCACCGTGTACCAGGTCGAGGTAGTCGCCGAGTTCGGAGTCCAGTTCGTCGAGGCCGTGCAGCACACCGTTGTGGGCGAACAGGCGGCCACGTTGTTCGAATGGGTGGGTGTTGCGTGGTTGCAAGCCGCCTGTGGTGGCGTAGCGGATGTGTGCGACGAACGTCATCGATTCTCGTTCGCGCGCTTCCCGAGCGAATTGGACGTCCTCGTATGCGGCGATGGGTTGTTTCTCCACCAGTGGGGCTTCGTCGGCGGTGAAGGTGCCGAGACCGACGCCATCGGGTTCACGTCTGCTCTGTATCGACAGACTGTCCGGAGCATCCAGCAACCAGAATGTGGCCCGCACTCGCTGCGGTGCGGCCGACAAACCGAACAAGCGACACATGGGACTCCTGCCTGGGCGTTGTCCGCGTGTGATGACTGTCCCGCGATCGTAGTCCCAGGTCAGCCGATCTTTGCGTTCCGGTCCGGAATCCCGGGGTCCGGTCCGGAATTCCTGTCCGGCCGGTGGACCAGGGGGTTCAGGGTGTGAGCCGGTGCGGCTTCTCGATCGAGAAGGAGCGCGCTCATATCGTGATCACGACGCATCAGCGCGGGGCGGGCTGTCTGTAAACCGCGTGTGCGCAAGTGATTTCGATCCTGAGGGGGACTGGTTATGTGGGAGTGGAGCAAACATGTCGCCGAGCACGCCGCGGCTGCGGCGTGGACCCGTCGACAGGAGGTGTACCGACCGACGATTTGCGACCCGGAACCTGAGGCTGTACCAGGCAGCACATGTGCCGCGAACGGGGGTTGCGCCGCAGCTGAGGACAACGGTGGGGAAGATTCGACTGACAGTGATGAGCAAGCCGAGCGGGCAGCAGTGCGGCCAATTCCCCTGCTGTCGTGGTCTTTCCGACTCCGAAGGTGCCGTTCAGCCAGATGATCACGTTTTCGAGCGTATCGGGCTCGGCGTCGCAGCAGACGGTGGCGACGCCGAACCCTGGTCGGCTCAACTCTTGGCGAGCGCTTCGCCGCGGATCCACTCGAGCAGGGTCGGGTTGTCGGCGGTGGTGATGACGCCGATGGTGGTGCGGATGTAGCGGTCGTCGTCCAGCAGGGCGAGCATGCTCGCGGCCAGGTCTGCGCGGGCGGTGAACCTGCCGTCGGCGTGGCCCTCGACGACGGTGTAGTCGGTGACCGACGGCAGATGGTAGAGCCCGCTCGGGCGCACGATCGTCCAGTCCAGATCGGTGGCCTGGATCAGGGATTCCATTCGCCGCATGTCGTCGTACAGGGTCTTACCCACCACCCGCGTCACATATGGCAGTAGGACGCGGTTGAACAGGAACCCGCCGTCGGAGTACGGCTGCGGATCGACCCCGCTCGAGCTGACGACGGTGAGCCGACGCACTCGATGCCGTTCCATCGCGGCGACGATATGGGCCACACCACGCGAATAGGTGCTGATAGGTTCCTTACCGGCGGGCACCCCGAGCGTTGACAGCACCGCATCCCGGCCCGCGACAACGGCGTCGACGGCACCCGGATCGAGCACATCGGCACCAACTATCTCGAGCCGATCATGATGCAGCGGAAACGAATCCGGCTGCCGGGTGACCGCGACGACCTCATGTCCGGCGGCGAGCGCCTGGCCGGTCAGCAGGCGGCCGGTGGGACCATTTGCTCCGAAGACTGTGATACGCATGAAGATTGGTCCTTACGACACCAGAGCCGTGCGCAGCGGGGCCAGCGCCCGCGCCCACGCCAACAGCTCGTCGATCAGCCCGTGTACTGCCGCAATGTGCAGCTCACGCGGTTGGAAGTCGGCGGAGTTCACGAAGTCTTCGCGCAGTGTCAGCGCCACCTGCGGCCTCTCGGCATCCTTGACCTTCCTGGCCACCCGGTTCGCCACCGGCGTGCCCGAGTAACCGCTGCCCACAACGACGACCTGCATGTCGGCCTCCTGTTTTTTGGTAACTGGACGAACACAAGACGCTCGCGGCCGCGGTCCTGTAACACCCGCGGCTACGTGACGTGCATCACCGATAGTGGTGTCACAAAGCGGGCGGGACCGGCGTCCTGTGTGTATGGCACAGTCGAGAGCAACGAGTGACGCAGGCGAAGTCGAGCGCCTGGACCCCGCCACCGAGGCGTTCGTCGCGCACCGCAAGCTGCTGTTCACCGTCGCCTACGAGATGCTCGGCTCGGCCGCCGACGCCGAGGACGTCGATCATGTCCGAGCGATGCCGTCCAGTACTGATGCTTCTATCGCCTGTTTCATTTCCTTGATGCCGTATTCGGTGCGGATTCGGATATCGGAGGCGATGGTGTCGGGCAGGATGTCGGTTGTCCAGATCAGGCGGCCGCGCTCACCCTCGCTGTGGACCTCGAAGGATGCGTGGTGGTAGTCCAGGGATGGTCTGGCGCCTTCCATGACGGAGTAGGCCAGGCGGCGGGTTCGGTCGTCGATGGAGATGATCAGTTCCCGGATGACGTGGCCGTCGGGAAAGGTGAGGAAGCGTTCCACGCCCTGGATGCGGGTGTCGGCGACTCGGCCTGGGAGCAGGCGTGTGTGCACGGCGCCGACATCGCGTACCACATCCCAGATGTGTTGTGGGGAAGCATCGATGACGATTTCGGTGCGGATGGTGGCCATGGGTTCGAGTCTTCCTCATCTCGGGTGGAGCCGCGCAGAGCTGCATGTCCGTCGGCGTCGCCGGAGCCGGTTCCGCCTGATCCGATGAACCGAATCTATTGAGCCGTTAAGTAACGGCACGTCAAACAGTGGAAGGGTGGCTGGTGGTTATCGCCCGGAATTTACTGTGGTGTCGGAGAATAGGGCGGTTGGTGATCACTCCTCCGGTCCGATGGGAGCCAGCGCTGTGCACGATGACCGTCGGTTGATCGAAAGCCGCCTCGGGCGGGTTCTTACAGAGCGGATCGTTCCGGCGATATATCCGGAATCGGTGCCGCTGCGGGCGTCGATCTGGGTCGCGCCGGATGAGCCGGTGCCGGTTGCCGAGGGCTTGGCCGCGCCCCGGACGCCTATCGAATCCGGTGCCAGGTGGGGCGCACCCTGGGGGACCAGCTGGTTGACGGTCGAAGCCACGGTTCCTACCGAGTGGGCGGGCAAAACCGTCGAGGCGATTATCGATCTGGGTTTCGACCGGAATATGACGGGCTTTCAATGCGAGGGTCTGGTCTATCGGTCGGACGGATCGCCGGTGAAGGGGCTGCATCCGCGCAACCAGTGGGTGCGGGTGGCGTCCCCGGCGGTCGGTGGCGAGCAGGTGTTGTTGCATGTCGAGGCGGCTTCGAATCCGATCATCCCCTTCTTTGCGCCGATGGCTCTCGGTGACAAGTCCACAGCTGATGACGAGCCGCAATACCGGCTGGGCCGAATGGATCTCGCGGTTTTCGACGACGAGGTATGGCAGCTGGTACAGGACTTGGAGGTCCTCGGCGAGCTGATGCACGAGCTGCCCGAGGAGCCTGCTCGCCGCTATGACATCGTGCGTGCGATCGAGCACGCACTCGATACCGTCGATCTGCGGGACGTGAACGCCACCGCCACGGCGGCGCGTGAATGCCTGGTCGATGTGCTGGCGAAGCCCGCGGTACCGTCCGCGCATACGATTTCCGCGGTCGGGCACGCCCATATCGATACAGCGTGGCTGTGGCCGCTGCGCGAGACGGTGCGCAAGGTCGCGCGTACGACCGCGAATATGACCGCGTTGCTGGCCGACGAGCCCGAGTTCATCTATGCGATGTCTCAAGCCGCGCAGTACGACTTCATCAAGCGGCACCGTCCCGAGGTCTACGAGCGGGTCGAACAGGCGGTATCGGAGGGGCGGTTCGTACCCACCGGCGGGATGTGGGTCGAGGCGGATACGAATATGCCGGGCTCGGAGGCGATGGCGCGGCAGTTCGTGCATGGTAAGCGGTTCTTTCTGGCGGAATTCGGTGTCGAGAACGAAGAGGCTTGGCTGCCCGACACCTTCGGGTTCGCCGCCGGGCTACCGCAGATCATCAAGGCGGCCGGTTCGAAATGGCTACTGACACAAAAGATTTCGTGGAGCCAGATCAATCAGTTTCCGCACCATACCTTTCTTTGGGAGGGGATCGACGGCACCCGGATCTTCACCCACTTCCCGCCGGTCGATACCTACAATTGCTCGATGCACGGGCGTGAGATCGCCCATGCCGCACGGAATTTCAAAGAAAAAGGCCGCGCGTCGATGTCACTCGCCCCGACCGGCTGGGGTGACGGCGGTGGCGGTACGACACGGGAGATGATCGCCAAGGCCGCCAGGATGGCCGACCTCGAGGGTTCGCCGAAAGTGCTGTGGGACTCCCCATCCGGCTTCTTCGTCAAGGCCGAGGCCGAATACGAGAACCCGCCGGTATGGGTGGGGGAGCTGTATCTCGAGTTGCACCGCGGCACGTTGACCAGTCAGGCGAAGACCAAGCAGGGAAACCGGCGCAGTGAGCACCTGCTGCGGGAAGCCGAGCTGTGGGCCGCCACCGCGGCGGTGCGCAAGAACCTCGAGTACCCGTACGCGGCATTGGACCGGATCTGGAAGGCGGTGCTGCTGAACCAGTTTCACGATATTTTGCCCGGCTCTTCGATCGCATGGGTGCACCGTGAGGCGGAGCGGACGTATGCGGCGGTGGCCGAAGAATTGACGGGAATTATCGAGCGGTCGCAATGGGTGCTCGGCGGTGAGCGGGCGGGGCCGAATGTGTTCAACCCGACGCCGCACACCTGGCGATCGGTTCCGGCCGGTGCGGCGGCTGCGATGGATGCGGGTGACCCGTGCTCGGTGGTCGAGCGTGCGGGTGGCGGGTTCGTCCTCGACAACGGCCTGGTGCGGATCGAGGTGGACGCGCGCGGCCTCGTCATATCGGTATTCGACCTCGACCATCAGCGCGAGACGTTGCCACCGGGTTCGGCCGCGAATCTGTTGCAGCTGCACCCGGATTTCCCGAATTCTTGGGACGCTTGGGATGTCGATCTCTTCTACCGAAACCGGGTCACCGACCTTACCGAAGCGGAATTCGTTGCAGTAGAAACGGATTCGAAGGGCGCGGCGGTGGTGCGGGTCGGCCGCTCATTCGGGTCTTCCAAGGTCGAGCAGTCCCTGACACTGCGGGCGGGCGCGCTCGGACTGGATATCGACACCACCGTCGACTGGTACGAGACCGAGAAAATCCTCAAACTCGCCTTCCCCCTGGACATTCACGCCGACCGATATGCGTCCGAGACCCAGTTCGGGCATATCTTCCGGCCCACCCACACCAACACCAGTTGGGAGTACGCGAAGTTCGAGGCCTGCAATCACCGCTTCGTTCATTTAGCCGAGCCCGGCTGGGGTGTGGCGCTCGTCAACGACTCCACCTACGGCCACGACGTCACTCGAACCGTTCGCGCCGATGGTGCAACGACGACAACATTCCGGTTTTCACTGCTGCGGGCACCGCGATTTCCGGATCCGGAGACCGACCAGGGTACGCACCACTTCCGGCACGCACTGCTCCCGGGCGCTTCGATCGCGGATGCGGTGCGTGCGGGCTATCGCATCAACCTCGCGACCTCGCGCCCCGGTGTCGCCGAATCGGTTGAGCCACTGTTCATTATCGACAATGACGCGGTGGTGACCAGCGCCGTCAAACTCGCCGACGACGGCAGTGGCGATGTCGTGCTCCGCGTCTACGAGGCTCACGGTGGCCGGGCCTCGGCGCTGGTCACCGCAGGTTTCGGTGTCGCTGGGTTCCACACCTGCGATCTACTCGAACGCCCGCTGCGAACGGACGCCGCCGCTGTGCCCGAGGGCGCTGGAGTTCGCTTGCGGCTGCGGCCTTTCCAACTCGTCACCCTTCGGTTCGCCCGTTCCGCTGAAGGCGGGTGAACATCGGTCGGTACGGCCGCGCCTGGACCGGCACGCACTGGTCGAGTTGCTATCTCGGGCGACGCCACCAACGCCTGACTGGACTCTCAGAACTGGGAAGGGCGGTAACCGCTATTTCGTATCATTTGACATGAGCGACAAACGATTTCGCTCGTTAGGAGAATTACTGATGAAGTCAACCAACCGCACCGTGGTGTCCGCTGTGTCCGATTTGCGGGGCACTCCGCTCGGGCAGCTTTCGGGGCAGAGCCTGACGGACCTGCTGGCGAATCTGGCCAACTCCTCGACCACCGGTATTTCGTTCAGCTCCGCTCTGATCTGATCTGATCAGGTATTCACCGTCGATACCGGCTGGCCCGTGAACCGTAAACCGCTTCCCTTTCGTCAGTTTGTGATCAAGGTGCACAGCCGGTGCGATTTGGCGTGCGATCACTGCTATATGTATGAGCACGTCGACCAATCCTGGCGTGGCCGCCCGATGGGGCTCGCCCCGGAGGCGGCCACCAGGATTGCGTTCCGCATCGCCGAACATGCGGCGGCCCATGGGCTGCCCGAGGTCGCCATCGTGCTGCACGGCGGCGAACCGCTGTTGCTCGGTGTGGACCGGACCAGGCAATTCCTGGCTGAGCTGCACGCGGCCATCGCTCCGGTGGCCCGCCTGAATCTGCATATCCATACCAACGCGGTCCTGCTCAGCGAGGCATACCTCGACCTGTTCACCGAATACCATGTGCGGGTTGGTGTTTCGCTGGACGGCGATCGCACCGCCAACGACCGGCATCGGCTGTACCGCAACGGACGCAGCAGTTATGACCAGGTGATCGCGAGCCTCGAGCTGTTGCGTAAGCCGCAGTACCGCCCGCTGTATTCCGGTCTGCTGTGCACGGTGGATATCGCCAACGATCCGATCGCCGTTTATCGCGGGCTGCTGGAGCAGGAGCCGCCACGCATGGATCTCCTACTGCCGCACTCGAATTGGGAGCATCAGCCGCCTGGCTTGCGGATACCACGTGACCCGGAGAATCCGACGCGGGGTGGTGGCGAGTACGCGCAATGGCTCATCGCTATGTTCGACGCATGGAATGCCGACGGGCGACCAGTGCCGTTGCGCACCTTCGAATCGGTGGTGGCGGCCATGTACGGCCGTCCGAGTACCGCTGAGGCCATCGGACTGGATCCGGTGGATCTGCTGGTGATCGAAACCGATGGCACACTCGAGCAGGTCGATTCGCTCAAAACCGCCTTCGAAGGCGCCGCGGCGACCGGACTGAACGTATGGGACAACAGCCTCGACGAGGCCGCCGTGCTCCCGGGAATCACCGTGCGTCGCGACGGCATCGATGGCGTCAGCGCCACGTGCCGGTCCTGTGACGTGGTTCAGGTCTGCGGTGGTGGCTTCTATCCGCATAGATACCGCCCGGGCACGGGCTTCGACAACCCGTCCGTCTATTGCGCCGATCTGAAGGAGATGATCGATCACGTGGCCGAGTCCGAAGCCGCAGCGGGTAGAGGCGGCGCGCAAACCTCCGCACATGACGCCGTTGCCGCGGCGCACAGCTTGTCCGATGACGAATTCGACCAACTGGCAGCCGGTTTCGGTGACGCGGCCACGGTGCGCTGGCTGGCGCAGGCGCAATCTTCGCTGCAACGCGAATTGTTGGCCGCGGTGGGCCGATTCGGTCCACAGGATGACGAAAGATTCACGGCCGCATGGGATGTGCTCGTCTCGCTGGACGCTTCGGCTCCCGAAGCGGTGGCCGCGGTGCTCGCCCATCCGTACACCCGGGTGTGGGCCATCGCCCTGCTGGAGGGGGTGAGCAAGGGCGAGACGGCGGCCGAGGATGTCTATCACCTGCAAGCGGTCGCCGCGAGTGCGGCGCTGCACGCGGGTAGGGACTTGCGGCTGCCGGTGCCCGTGCGCGATGGCCTCGCACCACTTCCGACCTTCGGTGCACTGAAAGCTGGTGTCGACGAACAGGTTTGGATAGACACCGGCTCGGTCGAGGAACTGGATCTGCTACACCCATTGCGTAGGCTGACGGCCACCGACCTGACCGTCCCGCTGGAGGACACCGACCCTTACCGCGTCGGCCACAGCTATGCCGCCGATCGGCTCAGCGATGCCGAGGCGCACCGGTGGCAGCTCGCCTTCGCCGAGGGCATCGACTTCATCGACACACATCTGCCCATATACGCGCCAGGCCTGCGCGTCGGCTTACGCGCGGTCATGCCGATGGAGCCGGATGAGAAATACGACCGAAGTGCTTCCATGCGACTGGCTTTCGGCGCTGTGGGCATCGGGTTGCGACGGGCGCTGGTATCGGCGGCACTGCCGCTGATCCACGAATTCCAGCACGTGAAGATGGGCGCCATCCTCGACATGTTCGAATTGTTCGACCGCTCCGATACGGCGCTGCGGTATTACGCACCGTGGCGGCCGGATCCGCGTCCGATCGAGGGGCTGTTGCAGGGCACCTACGCGCATATCGGCGTGACCGACTTCTGGCGGGTGCATCGTGCACAAGCCGAGGGAACGCAGCGCCAGGAGTCGGAGCGGGAATTCGTGCGGTGGCGCATGATGACCGCGGAAGCCATTCGCCAACTTCAGGATTCCGGATCACTGACCCCGCTGGGGGAGCGGTTCGTCGCGGGCATGAGTGCGACGGTGCAGCGATGGCTCGCCGAATCGGTGGATTCAGCCGCGGAAACTACTGCCGTGCGTGCCGCCCGAGCGCACCGCGCCGCATTCGATGAGCGCATGAAGGTCAGCCGTGACCGCGATTGAGGCGCATAGTCTGTCGGAGAATCAATTCGCGCAGCTGGCAGCGGGTTTCGGTGATACAGCAACGGTCAATTGGCTGGTGCAGGCCCAAGCGTCGGTGCAACGTGAATTGTTGGCGGCGGTAGGCGGGTTCGGCCCGCACGACGATCCGCGCTTCGCCGCCGCGTGGGATGTGTTGGTGGGTTTGGACGCATCGGCACCGGATGCGGTGGCGGCGGTGCTCGCACACCCCTACACCCGGGTGTGGGCGTCGGCACTGCTCGAAAACATCAGTCGCGGGGAGTTCGTCGCCGCGGATGTCTATCACCTGGAGTCGATTGCGGCCAGCGCCGCGCTGCTGGCAGGTGCGGATCTGCGACTTCCGGTGCCGGTGCGCGACGGTATGGCGCCATTGCCGATGTTCGGTGCGTTGCGGGCCTCCGAGCGGGTGTGGATCGATACCGGTCGGGAGCTCGCGTTGGCCGAGGCGGTGCGCAAACTGACCTACGGCGAGCTGACCGTGACATTGGAAGACACAGATCCCTATCGGGCGCTGCCCTATCTCGGCAGCGAAATTCACCCGACCGGGCGGTTGAGCGATGCGGAGGCCGAGCTCTGGCAGCAGGCATTCGGGGGCGCTGTCGAATTCCTCGAAGCGCATCTGCCTGCCTATATGCCCGGCTTGCGCGTGGGTCTGTGCACGATATTGCCGCTGCAACCGGATGGCCCGACCGACCGAAGCGCCTCGGCCAGGCTGGCATTCGGTGCGGTAGGTATCGCGGCCCGACACCTGGATCCGCAATCACTCGCCGAACTGCTGGTACACGAATTCCAGCACGTGAAGCTCGGCGCGATGATGGATGCCTTCGAACTGTACGACCGCGCCGATATCGACCCGCGCTACCACCCACCGTGCTTTTCGCATCCACGCCCGATCGAAGGCCTTCTGCACAGCACCTATGCTCACCTCGCCATCACCGACTTCCGGCGCGTCCAGCGCACCATCGCGACCGGAGCCGCCGCCGAGGCCGCCGAGCGTCGTTACGTCGAGGCCCACACGCTCACCGTCGAAGGTATTACCCAGTTGGAGGCCGCCGCATCCCTCACCCCCTTGGGCCACACCATCGTCGCCGCCATGCGAACCAGGGCTGATTTGGACCGATGACCATCATGCGTCGGTGTAGGCGGTCTCTCGGGTGATGCCACCACCGGCGCACGGCCATTTATTTGCGTTCGGGGTGCGGTGGGGCGGGGTGAGTGCATAGGCTCACGGAGTTTGTCTGTTCGAATGCCTGGAGTTTCTCGATGACGATGCCGTCTTCGGCGCACGGCCGTGCACCGTTCACTTCGCCGATCGATACCGATGGGCCGCGGGTGGCGTTGTATACGCCGGAGTTCGCGACGGATCCGCATCGGGCGTATCGGGAGATGCGGGAGCGGTATGGGGCGCTGGTGCCGGTGGATCTGGCGCCGGGGGTGCCCGCCACACTGGTGGTCAGCTACTACTCCGCACTGCAGATCCTCAACGACCCGGATCATTTTCCGGCCGATCCGCGCACCTGGCAGCGGAGTGTGGCCGCCGAATGCCCGGTGCTGCCGATGATGCAGTGGCGACCGAATGCCTTGCGCAATGCTGGTGAAGCACATGCCAGGTATCGGCAGGCCAATGTCGCGGGCCTGGAGAAGGTCGATCAGTACCGACTGCACGAGACGGTGGCGAAACTCGCTATTCCGCTGATCAATTCGTTCTGCGCCGACGGGTCGGCGGATCTGGTGCGCCAGTACGCGTTTCCGCTCGCCTTCGCGGTGCTCAACGCCATGCTCGGCTGTCCGGCCGATATCGCACAGCAGGCCGCCACCGGTATGGCCGCGATCTTCGAGGGCATCGATGCCGAGCACGGCAATCAGTTACTGGCTGGGGCAATGCTGGAGTTGACCCAGCTCAAGCGTGCCGAGCCCCGCGACGACATCACCACGCGGATGCTGCGGCACCCGGCGGCACTCAGCGATATCGAAATGGTGCATCAGCTCGGCACGCTGTACGGCGCGGGTATTGAGCCGCAACAGAATCTGATCATCAACACCCTCCTGCTGATCCTCACCGACGAGCGGTTTGGCGGCAGTGTGCTCGGCGGAACGTTGTCCACCAGGGACGCGCTCGACGAGGTGTTGTTCAACGATCCGCCGATGGCGAATTTCTGCTTCAGCTTTCCGCGCCAGCCGATCCTCGTCGACGATGTCTGGCTACCCGCCCATCAGCCGGTCGTCATCAGCATCGCCGCCTGCAATACCGACCCGGCGATCGTCGCGAATCAGTACGCGGGCAATCGCTCCCATCTGTCCTGGGGCGCCGGACCACACGTGTGCCCCGCGAATTCGATGGCCTACCTGATCGCGCAGGACGCCATCGACCAACTACTCGACGCGTTGCCCGAGATCCGCCTAGCGGTGCCGCACGAACAGCTGACCTGGCGGCCGGGACCGTTCCACCGCGCACTCACCGCACTCCCGATCACGTTCCCGCCTTCCCCGCCATTGTTGTCCTAGGACCGACGATGCCTCCCCGGCACGCGCCGGGCGTGTCAGGCTCGGTTCATGCGACTGAGTATTTCCCTCGCCGACTTCACCTGGCCGGATTCGCCGGACGCGATCGGTCCGCGGGTCGACCGGATTTCGCGCGCCGCCGATCAGTCCGGGCTCGACTCGGTATTCGTCATGGATCACCTATTCCAGATCGGTTCGAACGGCCCGGCGGAACACGACATGCTCGAGGCCTATGCCGCGCTGGGATATATCGCTGCGCGGACCGAGCGAGTCCGGTTCGGTGCTTTGGTCACCGCCGTCAGCTACCGGGACCCGGGGCTACTGATCAAGAGCGTCACGACCCTCGACGTGCTCTCCGGTGGCCGCGCCTGGCTCGGCATCGGCGCGGCATGGAATGGCGATGAAGCCGCGGGTCTGGGCCTGTTCTTCCCGCCGACCTCTGAGCGATACGAGCGACTCGAGGAGACGCTGCGAATCGCGAAGCAGATGTGGACGGGCTCCGAAGAGCCTTTCCACGGAGAGCATTACACCCTCGAACGCCCGCTCAACGTACCCAATGCACTGACCCGCCCGCACCCGCCGATCATGATCGGCGGTCAAGGCGAGCGAAAGACACTGCGCCTGGTTGCCCAATACGCCGACGCCTGCAACCTCTTCGGCGGATCCGTCGACACCGTCGCAGCCAAACTCGAAGTCCTGCGGGGACATTGCCGAGCCGTCGGCCGTCCATATGCGGACATCGAAAAGACCATGGTCGCGTACTGGTATCCAGATAAATCGGTTAGCGAACAGGCGGATTCATTCGCCCGCTTCGCCGAGGTCGGCATACAGCACGTCGTACTCGGCCGCCCCGGCCCGTTCGTGGACGAGGACTTCGAGCAGATCGCCGAATTGGTACACGCTGTCGCCGACCTCTGATTTCGATCAGCCGATCGAAGCTCGGTATGCAGTGGGTGGTGGCCAGGTGAAGTTCACCGGGCGCTGGTCGAATGGGTGGCATTGTTCGCCAGGGAGGAAGAGTCCATGACCAGCATTGATACTCATACCGTCGCCAACCGCGTCGAGGAATTGACGACCGTATTCGAGCGGGGGCTGCAGGAGAATCTGGGGGTCGGCGCATCGCTGGGGATTCGGCTGGAGACCGCGGGGGACGGGTACACGCGGTACTACCTGGATCCCAATCCGGCCACCATCAATGCCATGTTCACCGTGCACGGCGGGGTGATCGCGACGCTGATGGATACCGCGATGGGCAGTGCGGTCTTCACGAAACTCGGTGACGGCGTGGCCTATACGACGTTGGAGCTGAAGGTGAATTTCATTCGGTCGGTGACATTGGACGGATCGCGACTCACGTGTGAAGCCAATGCGATTCACCTCGGGCGTCGCACCGCGACGGCGGAGGGGCGGATCGTGGATGCGAACGGCAAGTTGATCGCACATGGTTCGACCACGATTCTGGTGCTGAATCAGGAGCAGTGAGCAAGTAGCCCTGCCTCCGCGTCTGTGGAGGCAGGGCCATTTATCAGGCCAGCGCGTTGCACTCGCCGATGAAGCGAACCAATTCGTCGAGCCGGTCGGATCTGGCATCTACCGTCCGGTCGATCACCTTCACCAGATGCTCATAGGCCTCGGTGTGGTCGTAGGAGGCCACATCGGCGATCTTCAGTGCCCACCGCCAGTAGCCGCGCATGGTATCGGCCAGTGGCATGCGGAAATTGGCGATGACATCGCGGATCGGTTCTACCGTCGCATCGCCCTGCACCCGCAGATAGCGCCCTACCACATCGGCCATGAAGCTGAAATGCCTTGCCTCGTCACGGGATAACCGTGCCAGTACCGCCGCGAGAACAGGTTCGTCGACCACATCGCGCAGGTGCTGGTAGTACATCTGCGTCGCCTTCTCCTGCACCAGCGCATAGGCGAAGAACTGCACCGGATGGTCGTAGGTCAGATCGAACGGCTTCTGTCCTTCGATCGCCAATTCTTCACGGAGAGAATGGCGTTCGGCGAGTCCGGACGCTTCCTGGTATCGAGTGAGGGCGCGTGCGTGGGTGTCCTCCTCCAGCGCCCATCGCGCGGTGAAGTGGTAGAGCTCGCGGTTGTGGATGAAGGTGGCCCGATCCACGGTGTCGTCTACCGGGAAATGCCGGTGGTATACATCGAAATAGCCGGGCAGATGGTCCTCGATGAGGGTGACGAACTGCACTGCCGAGCGCTGCCCCTCGGTGAGCCGATCCGCATCCGCGAGCGACCAGTCGAAGGCGGTCTCCACATCCCAGGCCCGCGCGGCCGGGGAGGCGGCGAGGAAGCCGTCGACCGCGGCCGCCACTTCGTCGACCGGAATCAGTGCTGACTTCATATTCATCTGCCTCTCCTACCGGGCATTGCGACAGGTCAGCGCGTAATGCTTGGTCGTATAGCCCCATCCGGCATTGGCGATCTCCAGGTAGTGCCGCAGCTTCGCGGCGAGCCCCGGACCGTGCGCGTCGATGTGTTCGGCGGCCGCGTCCACATTGGCGATCCAGTCGTCGATGGTGCGGCGGTAGTGCTCGGTGAGATCGTCCACCGCGATGATCGACAAACCGGCGTCCTCGGCGGCGGTCAGCAACTCCGACAGTGGGCGTAGATCACCCCAGCCGAATATGTCCTCGCGGACGAACTCGGTGCCGACGCGGGTGTCGAAGGCATTGCGGGCGGCGGCATTTCGGAAACAGCTCTCCGAGACATAGAGTGTGCCACCACGCCGCAGCACCGACCGTGCGCGCCGGAAGACCGCGCTGAGGTCGGGCATGTGCACGATCGAGCCGAGCAGGGTCACCGCGTCGAAGCTGCGAACCGGCAGGTCGAGCTCTTCGAAGTGGCCGACCCTGGTGTGCACCCGTTCGGTGACACCACGTGCGAGGGCCTGTTCGGCGATGTACTCGTGCTGGCGCGGTGCCGGGCTGACTCCCATTGTGTCGCAACCGAATTCCTCGGCCATGAACAGGATCAGCGAACCCCAACCGCATCCGACATCGAGCAGTCGCTCCCCGCCGCGCAATCCGAGCCGATCGGCGACGAAGCGCAGCTTCTGCCGCTGCGCTTGTTCGAGGGTTTCGGTGTTTACCCGCCCCGCCGACTCCGTTGGCTGCCGTCCCACAGTCGGCGAGTTGTACAGCGCCGAACTGTATTTACGCAGCGGATCGAGGAACTGGCCGAAGATATCCGGATCCAGGTCGTAGTGCTGGTTGGTATCGGCCGTGACAGTCATGGCTGCACCTCGCTAGCGGTCGGCTTCGCCATGACTGCTCGAGCTGTGTCTTTGGTTCGCACGCTCATGACTGCACCTCGTGCAGGGCCCGATCGACCACCTTGACGACATCGGCGAGCGTGGCGAGACCGAAGACATCCTGGTCCTCCAGTTCGACGTCGTAGGTGCGTTCGATCTTGGCGACCATGCGCAGCACGCGCACCGAATCGACACCCGCCATACCGCGCAGGTCGACGTCGGGTCGTAGGTCGGCCTCGGCGATGCCGGTCTCGGTGGCGGCGATATCGGTGACGGTGCGCAGGATGTCGTCGGCGGTGCGGGTCATTGTTGGACTCCATTCGAAGAGAGGGCATTCGCCGTGGTCAATGCGTGCGAGAGCAGGGCGACCTCGTCGTCGCGGAGGGTGAGTTGATGGCGGACCGCATCGAGTTCGAACGGCTGATAGGCCGCGCTGGAGGTGGCGCACACGCTGCCCTCGGCGTCCAGGATCTCGGCCGATGCCTGAATCGGCTGCTCGGAATCGGATAGCGTTGCCACACAGTGGTATTCGTGGTCGATCAGCAGCGGCGAGATGAACCGGGTTCGCTGGGAGACCGTGAATGCGGGATGGTGGCGGGCCAGCACGATCAGATTGCCCATCACCTCATCGCAGATCACGCCGATGAGTCCGCCGTGCACCACGCCCGGATAGGACTCGAAGCTGCGTCCGAGCCGGAACCGGGCCTGCAGACCGTCCCGATGCGGTTCGAACTCGAGCCGCAGCCCGGATGCGTTGTGCGGGGAGCAGCCGAAGCAGTGGTAGTCCGGAATCACCGACCATGGCACCTGAACCGAACTATGTCGCTCCATGAGCTAGGCGATCGCGTCGGCTAGGGCCCGGCGGACCTTCGCGTTGGAGGACAGGTCGAGGCCGGTCATATTGGCGAAGGTGCGACGCACCTTGTCGTGCAGCACATCCAGCTCGCCCTCGGCGGCGACCTGTTCGAGGAACAGATCGAATCCGGTGTCGATGGTCTCGTGGTCGCCGAGTTCGCTGATGCCCGCCTTGAAGGTGCTCACCGGATGCTTGATCTTGGCCTCGGAGCTGTAGACGTAGAGGGTCTCCAACACCGAGGGCAGTTCCTCGGGCCGCTGCTGCAGCCGTTTGGTGGCGTAGTGGATGAATTCGCGGGCATGTCCGGCCTCATCGCGACTCGCATTGAGCAGCAGGCCCTTCAGCACCGGTTCCTGCACCCAGTTCGCGACGGCGCGGTAAATGTGGTTCACCGTGAGTTCGGAGATGATATTCGTGGCCAGGGTGGCCGAGGGGGTGGTGCCGGGCGCGTACGGCTCGCGCATGGAGTCGACGGCCTTCTCGTCCACGCTCTCGCCGACCGCGCCGAGCCAGGAGCGAAAAGCATAGTGGTGCTGCACTTCCTGATAGCCCCACACCACGGCGAAGGTGGAGAAGTCGTAGTCGTCGACGAATTCGTTCATGAAGCCGTGGACCGCGGCGATGACATTGGATTCGCCCATCGTCGCGCTCTTGGCCAGCGTCACGTATTCGGGCCGCACCAATGCGCGGTCGACGACATCGAGGTCCAGATCGGTCAGCCGCCAATGCAGGCGCTCGTAGTGACGGAAGACGTCATAGCTGTGCACAGGAGACTCCAGTTCGGTCGAGTGCGTTTGTCATTGCCGTTGGGAGATGAGGTCGCGGGCGGCGAGGCGCTGTAATTTGCCGCTGCTGGTGCGTGGAATGCTGCGTGGCGCAACGAGATATACCTCGACTGCGGCGAGCCCGAGCGCTGTGGCGATGCGGCGGCGGATCTGCTCTACGAGTGCGTCGGCTGTCGCGCCGGTGCACTCGGATTCGGCGATCAGCGCCATCACATCCGCGCCGGCGGGATCGGTTGCGGCGGTGCAGCGGCCCTTGTAGATGCCGTCGAGGTCACCTACGGCGGATTCGACATCCTGGGCGTAGTAGTTGACGCCGCGCACGGTGATCATGTCCTTGCACCGGCCGGTGACGAAGAGTTCGCCATTGCGCTGGTAGCCGAGATCGCCTGTGCACAGCCAGCCTTCGGTATGCAGTTCGACCACGCTCGACGGGTCGGCGGTCAGATAGCCGTCGGTGACCGAGGGACCCTGGATGTGGATTTCGCCGACAGCGCCATCCGGGAGTTCCTCGCCGGTACCGAGATCCACGATCCGCAGCCGCAGATCGGTCACGGCGGAGCCGACACCGGCAACGGCACGCGCACCAGGCGTGCCCGGTGAAACAAGTTGTGCCCGAGCATCATCCGCGAGCGTTGCGCGATCCACCCATTCGAACAGCGGTTCCCGGCCCAGCGGTGGGAAGGCGACGGCGAGGGTCGCCTCGGCCATGCCGTAGACCGCGAACATGGTTGCGGGCGCGAAGCCGGCGGGCGCGAAATGCTCGCAGAACGCGTCGACTACGTCGCGGGAGATCGGTTCGGAACCGTTGCAGGCAATGCGCCAGCGCCGCAGGTCGTAGTCGGTGACCTCGTCCGCCGGGATAGCGTTGAGCAGTGCCTCGTAGCCGAAATTGGGCATGGCGGTGATCGTGGTGCCGCTGGTCGCGAATTCGGCGAGCCAGCGTGCCGGATCCTTGACGAATGCCAGCGGCGACCAGACATGCGCCGGAATTCCGCGCAGGATCGCGGACAACGTACCGAACAGGCCCATATCGTGGAACAGCGGCAGCCAGAACCCGCCCTGATCGGTCAGGTCGAGCGCGATGCCGGTGCGGATCGAGGCCAGCCCGCTGAGGGCGTTGTGATGGGTCAGGCGAACGCCTTTGGGAGTGGCGGTGCTGCCGGAGGTGAACTGCACGATGGCCAGGTCGTCGGCGTTGATGGCTGGCAGCGCAGTGCCGTCCTCGGTGAACAGCGTTGCGGTGTCCACCAATTCGACGTCCACCGCCGTGTCGAGCAGAGCTGCCAGCTCGGCGAAGCGGTGCGACACCAAAACCGTGCGCATCCCGGCGGCCGCCACAATGGTGGCGAGCTTCTGCGGATATCCGCTCAGCTGCGCGGAACCGGCGGGCAGGGGCAGCGGAGTCGCGGCACCGCCCGCCGCAGCGACACCGAACAGACCGATCAGGAACTCGGGCGCGTTCGGGCACAGAATGCCCACCGGCTCGCCGCGGCGTATCCCACGCCGGACCAGCGCCGTGGCAGCTGCGCGGGAGAGTCGCTCGAGTTCGGCGTAGGTCAGCGTTTCCGAAACCGACCAAAATGTGGCGGTCACCTCGGGGTGCTCGGCCGCGATCCGGGCCAGCCGCCCCGGCAGCGTTTCGACCGATTCCGCAGAATTCATGTCCGCCACGACAACAGTGAATTGTGACAGCGCATTGAACGCATTGTGAATTACGGTCTGCGATAAACATCCGCGATCATTCAATCGCGTTGCCCGATAAGGTATTCGCGCTATGGCGCGATAGGAACGGACAATCGGCGCCGTACCGCCGGGTGCGACGGCACCACGATGGACCGGAATTGTTTTCGCCCGGTGTCCATTTCGCTTTCCATTCAGGAGTTGCCGGTGAGTTCCGACCATTCCGCGGTCGAGGAGTTGACCCCGGTTCAGCTGGCGGTCGTCCAGAGCGTCGCACCGCATTTGCGACACAATCCGTATGACAGTTATGCGGTGCTGCGCGACGCGGGGCCGTTTGTGCCCGGACCGCACGATATGCACTTGGTGACCCGTCACCACGAGGCGCAGACGATCATGCAGGATCCGCGCTGGAGCCACGCCGAGGAACCGCAACTGCTGCACGGCGACAGCGATGTCGAACTGCCCGGATCGTTCCTCTGGATGGAGCCGCCGGAGCACACCCGATTGCGCGGACTGGTCAGCAAGGCATTCACCGCCCGCACCGTCAGCGGCATGCGGGCCAGGGCCGAACAGTTGGTCGACGCTCTGCTGGCGAAGATGCTCGCCGCGGGCGAGGTCGATCTGCTGGATGCGCTGGCCTATCCGCTGCCGCTCACCATGGTGTGTGAACTGCTCGGTGTTCCGGCGGACGCGCACGAGCACGTACGCCAGATCTCGACCGGCATCGCCCGCGGCCTCGATCCAGACCTGCTGCTCTCGCCGGCTGAATTGGCCGCACGCACCGCGGCAGTACACGCCTTCCTGGAGTTCTTCGGCGATCTGGTGGAGCAGCGCCGCAAATCCCCGCGCGAGGACCTGATCACGGCGCTCGTGCAGGCCGATGATGCGGGCGCCCGGCTGACCCGCACCGAATTGCTCGGCACGCTGCTGATTCTCGTCGTCGCGGGGCACGAGACGACCGTCAACCTGATCGGCAACGGTGTGCTCGCGCTGATCCGCAATCCCGAGCAGTTCGAGCGGCTGCGCGAATTTCCGGAGCTGTGCGAATCCGCCGTCGACGAGGTGTTGCGCTATGACGCGCCAGTGCACCTCACCACTCGCACCGCGCATGACGTGATCACCGTCTCCGGGCGGACTTTTGCACCCGGTGATGCGGTGATCGTCCTGCTGGCCTCGGCCAATCGCGACGCGCGCGCCTTCCCGGACGCCGACAAGTTCGATATCGCGCGGTATGCGAGGGGCCGAAAGGCCGAGCGGCACTTGTCCTTCGGCCTCGGCTTGCACTACTGCCTCGGTGCGCCGCTGGCCCGGCTGGAGATGCAGGTGGTGCTGCGTGCCATCGCCGACCGCGTCGCGGCCATGACTCTGCTCGACGAACCGTCGTATCGGCCGAATGTGGTCGTGCGCGGCATGTCCGAACTTCATGTGCGGCTGGAGGAAAAATGAATACAGCAGATTCCGTGAGGGGTGGCGGTCGGACGGGTGGGCGCGCGGCCGTTCCCATCACTTTCGACGCCTTCGATCCCAGCGAACGGGCGGACCCGTATCCGGCATACCGTCGGGTGCGCGATGCCGCCGCACTGTTCCCGTACGAATTCGGCGATGTGCCGGTCACTTTGATCACCCGCTATGAGGAATGCGCCGCCATCCTCACCGGATCGGACTGGGGTCACGGCTATGCAGCCGGAATCAGCCCGTTCCGGGACACCACCGCCGCGATTCCGGGCTCGTTCGTCCGAATGGATCCGCCCGAACACGGCCGCTACCGCAAGCTGGTCGCGAAGGCGTTCACGCCGCGACTGATGGCGCAGCTGGTTCCGGTCGCCGGTCAGGTTGTCAGCGATCTGGTCGACGCGGCGGTGCGGCGTGGCGAACTCGATGTACTCGACGATCTCGCGGTACCCCTCGCGGTGGCGATGGTGCCGGTCCGGCTGCTCGGCGCCGATCCGGCCGATGGCGCGCTGTTTCGCGAGTGGCAGCTGGCGATCGCACGGGGCAGCGATCCGGATTCACTGCTCGACCCGCGGGAGGTGGCCGCCCGCGGCACCGCGGCAATGGAGTGCATGGGTTACTTCGCCCGGCTGATCCAGCAGAAGAAGGCGCATCCGACGCCGGATCTGTTGAGCGCGCTGGTGGCCGCGAGCGCCGACGGCGAGCAGCTGACCGAGCCCGAGGTGATCGGCATGTCGCTGTTGACGCTGGTCGCCGGCATGGAGACCTCGATCAACCTGATCGGCAACGGCATGCTGGCACTGCTGCGCAATCCGGCTCAGCTGCGAATGCTTCGGGACAATCCGGCGCTGATCGGGCCGTCGCTGGACGAAATGCTGCGCTATGACGCCCCGACCCAGTTCACTATCCGAGTGGCCCTGGCCGACACCGCCGTCGGCGAGCACGAATTCCGTCGCGGTGACGGCGTGGTCGTGCTCACCGCCTCGGCCAGCCGAGACGATCGGGTATACCCGGACGCGGACACCTTCGATGTCACCCGCTATTCCGGAAACCGCCCGGCGCGTAAGCATCTCGGCTTCAGTCTCGGCATCCATTACTGCGTCGGCGCGCCGCTCGCGCGAATCGAGGCGGAGGCGGCCCTCGGCACTCTGCTGGACCGGGCCCCGAAACTCGAACTCGCCACCGATGCCGTCGAATACCGGCCCAGCCTGATCCACCGCGGCATCATGTCGCTGCCGGTGTCCCTGTGAGCGAGCGAACCATCGATGCGGCCGAACATCGCTCGGCCGTGGTGGAGCCGACTGTCAGCGAGGCGGAGTCATGAGCGAGCGCAGTGAGCCAACGATAGGCGCGGCCGAGCATCGCTCGGTCATGACGGAACCGAGCGCCCGCGAGGCGCAGTCATGAACGAGCGGCGGCACGCGGTGGTGCTGGGCGCGGGCATCGCCGGATTGCTCGCCGCCCGTGTGCTTTCCGAGCACTACGCCCAGGTCACCATTTTCGAGCGCGACATGGTGGTCGGTACCGAGCCGCGGCGCGGCGTACCGCAGGCACGGCACCTGCACGGGCTGCTGGATCGCGGCCGGACCATCATCGAACAGCTGTATCCGGGTTTCACCTCCGAGATGGCCGCTCGGGGCGCTACCACCGCCGAAGCGTTGGTCGGAACCCGTTGGTACGTAGGCGGATTGCGCGTCGCGCCCACCTCGACCGGACTCACCTCGGTAATGGCGACCAGACCGCTACTGGAAGAGGTACTGCGGCAACGAACACTCGCCGTGCCCGGTGTGCGCCTGTGCGAAGGCATGGCGCGCGGCCTCATCGGCGACCCGCAGCGGGTGCGTGCGGTATCGGTCTCGGGCGGATACGGCGCGCAGGCGTACGCCACGGACCTCATCGTCGACGCGACCGGCCGCGGCTCCCGCGCTTGCGTATGGCTGGCCGCCCTCGGTGCGCGGATACCGCTGGAAGAACGCCTCGAGGTCGATCTCGGCTACGCCTCCCGACTCTTCCGCTGGCGGCCGGGCCAGTTGAGCGGCCATTCCTCGGTGATCATCTCCACCGGCCCGAATGGTCGTGGTGGCGGCGCGATTCGGGTCGAGGACGACCGCTGGCACATCACACTGGCCGGGATGCTGGGCGACCACCCGCCGACCGATCCGGACGGCTTTGCCGAATTCGCCGAAACCATCGCCGCAACCGATATCCACGAACTCATCACCACCTCCGAACCGCTCGATGCCGCCGTACCGCACCGGTTCCGATCCCCGGTGCGCCGCCGCTTCGAGCGTCTTCCTGCTGTGCCGCAAGGCTTTCTGGTTCTCGGTGACGCGCTGTGCAGCTTCAATCCGCTGTACGCGCAGGGCATGGCTGTGGCCGCGCAACAGGCCCTGGTTTTGCGCGAATGTCTGCGGGCCGGATCCGAGGCCGAGCTACCTGCCCGGTTCTACTCCGCCGCAGGCAGAGTGGTCGATGTCGCGTGGCAGCTCGCGGCCAGTGCCGATCTCAGCCATTTGGGCGTCATCGGCCCGCGAACGACGCGCACGCGCCTCACCAATGCCTATGTCGCCCGAGCGCACCGCGCCGCACATATCGATCCGCAGGTCGCGCGCACCTTTCTGCGGGTCGCGAACCTCGTCGAACCGCCAGCAGCACTGCTGCATCCGCTGGTCGCGAGCCGAATCCTGCTGCGCGGCAACATGAAACCGGACGCGGCGCCCGAACGCGCACCGATCCTCATCGAACCGACGCGGTGACGGGTCCGCAATGTCGCGCCCCGCACCGCCACATTCCGACCGGCCGCACCGCCAGTTCGGCGGTGCACCGCACAGAAGGGACCACCCTGAAATGTCGCATGCGAATACGGCGGTGGCGGAACAGGATTCCGCCATCCAGACCGCCATCGCTCAGCTATTCGGTCCGGAAGGCAGACCCGACCCGTACACACTCGCACGGGTCCTGCGCGAAGCGGGCCCGCTGCATCAGACCCCACTCGGCCACCACCTGCTGACCCGCTACGAGGACTGCGCGGCCGTGCTGTCGACCACCGCGTGGAGTCATGCGGAAGAGGCGGCGATGATGCACCCCACCGTGTCAGCGGAGGATGCGCCGGAGGAACTGCCGACTTCGTTTCTCTGGATGGAGCCGCCTGACCACACCCGGCTGCGCAATCTGGTGACCAAGGGCTTCACCCCGCGCATGGTGACCAGGCTGCGCCCGCGCATCGAGCAGCTGACCGAGGAACTCGTCGACAATGCCCTGGCGGCGGGCGAATTCGATCTCGTCGAGCTGATCGCCTACCCGCTCCCGCTGATCATCGCCTGCGAGTTGATCGGTGTGCCGCCGGAGGCCTACGAGCAGGTGCACCGGTGGTCCCAGGACTTGGCGCGCGGCTTCGATCACGACTACACGCTGCCCGAGGCGGCGCTGAAGGCCCGTAGCGCCGGTTCGCGCGGGTTCATGGGCTACTTCCGTGAGTTATTGAACCAGCGGCGCCACGATCCGAAGGACGACCTGCTGAGCGCGCTGTCGCAGGTCGAGGACCGCGGCGATGTGCTCACCGAACAGGAACTGCTGGCCACGTGCATCACTACCTTCGTCGCCGGACATGAGACCACCGCCAATCTGATCGGCACCGGCATGCTGCAGCTGTTGCGCAATCCGGGCGAAATCGCCGCACTGCGCGCACGTCCCGAGCTGACCGCGTCCGCGCCGGACGAACTGCTGCGGCTGGAGCCGTCGGTGCAGATCACCACCCGCGCCGCCACCCGGCCGATCACCGTCGCGGGCCATGAGTTCGAAACCGGCGAAGGGGTTGTGGTGCTGATCAATTCGGCCAACCGCGACGATGCCGTGTTCCCCGATCCCGACCGGGTCGACGTGGCCAGGTATTCCGATCCGATGCGTCCGGCCAAGAAGCACCTCGGCTTCAGCCTCGGTATCCACTACTGTCTCGGCGCGCCCCTGGCACTGCTGGAAATGGAGGTGCTGCTCGACGTTCTGTTGCGCAAAGTGCGTGATATCGAACTACTTTCGGACGAACCGCCCTATAAGCCGAATGTGGTCATTCGCGGCCTGGAAGCCCTCCCGACGAGGTTCACCGCCAAGTGAGTTGTGCTCGGACCCGGTGTGATAGCACACCGGGTCCGCAGGTGAGATATTCGCTATTGTCTCGGCCCATCGTTTCGGGGATGCTGAATGGTCGCGGCCCGCGATAGCACACCCGCGCACGCACCGGGGTCAGTTCACCCGGCCGCAATGGTCTCGGCGATATCCGTCCGATCGCGGTTCATCCGCGGTTACCTGGCTCCGCTAACGTTTCGGGTACGCGGAATAAGGAGCCGGCGGCATGGAGTTCCGACATCTGGTCTCATTCATCACTATTGCCGAAGAGCTGCATTTCGGCCGCGCAGCGCAGCGCCTGCATCTCACGCAGCCCAGTCTCAGTGCCCAGCTGCAGAAGCTGGAGAAATCACTCGGCGTGCAACTGGTCGCACGTAACTCCCACGAGGTCAAACTGACCCCGGCGGGCCGAGAATTCGAGAGTCAAGCCCGCCTCATCGTCGCCCAGATGGACCGGGCCGCCCAGGTCGCCAAGGCGACCGCCGAGGGGCGCGCGGGCACCCTCAATATCGGTTACAACCTTCCGGCCAGCCGACATGTGCTGCCGGAGGCGCTAACCAGAATGACCGAACGGCATCCCGATATCGTGGTGTCGCTGTGGGAGAAGCGCACCGGCCCGCAGCTGGCGGCGCTGTCCGACGGCTCGCTCGACCTGGCGCTGGTCTACGGCCACCCGAGCACCCCGGACTTCGGGTACCGCCGATTGCTGCACCGGGTTCCACTGGTGGCTGTGGTCGGGCGCAGACACCGCTGGGCCGACCGGCCCGGCGTGCCCTTCGCGGAATTGGCCGGACAGGAGTGTGTGCTGTTCGCCCGCGAACAGTGTCCGGCCATGTACGACTCCATCTTCCGCGCGGCCGCGGACACCAGGATCAGCCTGGCCGTCGCGCATACCGCGGATGATCCCGGTGCCACCGCCCACGTGGTTTCGGTGCGTCCGTTCGTCGGATTCGCCTCGTTACCGCGCGCGATCTCGATGGGGATGGGTGCGCCGGGCAGTAGCTCGGTGGCGGTCAAACTATTCGATCCGGTGCCGACATTGGATTTGTACGCGGTGTGGCGTACGGATGAAACGAATCCGGCGGTTTCGTTTTTCCTGGAGTGCGTCGATTCCCCCGAACCGGCCCGTATAGATATTGCCCGTGCGCTCTCGGCCTGAGTGCTTCGATAGGCCATGACATTCGCGCGGTAGGAACCTCTGTATCGGCGGGGACGTAATTCATTGCCGCCGACCAGAATTCGACATTGTGAATACAGTGTCAGTGACCGAGAACGGAATCGACCTACCGGACGACGCGAGTTTGTACTCGGTGATTTCCGGTGCGGCCGCGGCACATCCGCAACGGCATTCGCTGTGCGGCGCGGACGGAACCCAACTCACCTGCGCCGAGGTGGACCGGCGGGCACGGGCGCTGGCCTCGGCGCTGGCCGGGCGTGGGGTGCGAGCCGGGGATCGGGTCGCGATCCTCGGCCGCACGAGTCTGGAGTGGGCGCTGCTGGATTGCGCGCTGCTCGCGCTCGGTGCGGCGGTCGTTCCGGTGTATCCGACCTCCTCGGCGGCGCAGATCGAGCACATCCTGCGCGATAGTGGCAGCGCGTATTTCGTCGGCGAGGACGAGTCCGATGCGGCGCGCCTGCGTGCCGCGGGTGCGGGCGAGGTCTGGACCTTCGCGCTGATCGCGGAGTGGACGGCGACCGAGATCGACGCCGATCTCGATGCCCGCATCGCCGCGGTGCACGCCGACGACCTGGCCATGATCGTCTACACCAGCGGCACCACCGGTGTCTCCAAGGGGTGCCTGATCACGCACCGCAATATGTTCGTGTCCTCGGCCAATACCGTGCGGCAGACCGGCGCGCTCTTCGACGGCACGACCGTACTGGCGCTGCCGCTGTCGCATGTCTTCGGGCAGACCATCCTGTTCGCATGCTTATTCGGCGGCAGCCGCACCCATCTGCTGCCCGGTATCCCGGACCTGGTGCCGATGCTGCCGACGCTGCGGCCGACCTTCCTGGCGCTGATTCCCTACGGGCTGGAGAAGATTCGCAAGTACTGCCGCACCCTGCTCTCCGGCACCGAGGAGCAGGAAGCGGTGACGCGCGGCCTGGCATTGCTAGGTGACCAGGCGCCACCGGAGCCGTCCGACCATCCGGTGGCGGCCGCGCTCGGTGGGCAACTGCGCTACGTCATCTCCGGCGGCGCCTCGCTCGACGAATCGACGATCGGGTTCTACGCCGGATTCGGTGTGGTGCTGCTGAACTGCTACGGGCTCACCGAGGCGGCGACCGCCGTGACGGTCAGTGCCCCGGAAACCAACCGGCTCGGCACCGTGGGGCGGCCGATCCCCGGCACCTCGGTCGCCATTGCGGACGCCGACGGTGAGGTGCTGGTCGGCGGACCGCACGTCTCGCCGGGCTACTGGGGTGCGGCGGCGGACCAGGCCGTCGTCGACGGCGCAGGTTGGCTATACACCGGCGATCTCGGTGAACTCGATGCCGACGGCTATCTGCGGATCACCGGCCGTAAGAAGGAGATCCTGGTGACCTCCGGCGGCAAGAATGTCGCGCCCGCGCCGCTGGAGGACCGGGTGCGCCTGCATCCGCTGGTGAGCAACTGCATGGTGGTCGGTGACGGCCGCGATTACGTCACCGCGTTGGTGACGCTGGATCCGACACAGGTGCAGCGCTGGCGCCGTGACCATCCCGAAGGCGATCTCGAAGCTGCCGTGCAGTCCGCGGTCGACGATGCGAATTCCCTTGTCTCCCGCGCGGAATCGATCCGCGCATTCCGAATTGTGGGCGGCGACTTCACCGTCGACGACGGATTGCTCACCTCGTCTCGGAAGCTGCGCAGAGCCGCGATCGTCGCGGCCTACTCCACCGATATCGATTACCTCTACCCGGCACGCCAACCCGCGCAATAGGCGCGGTGCGATCTCGAAATCGAATTCGACTACCGGAAAGTGATGCGAACATGTACGACGTCATCGTTGTCGGAACTCGGGTTGCGGGTTCCCCGCTGGCCATGCTGCTCGCCAGGAAGGGTTACCGGGTCCTCGCCGTGGACCGCGCGACCTTCCCGAGCGACACCCCCTCGACCCACTACATCCACCAGACCGGACTCGGGTTGCTGCAGTCGTGGGGTTTGCTGGACCAGGTGGTGGCCTCCGGCTGCCCGCCGATCCGGCACCTGAACTTCTCTTACACCGACATCGTAATCAAGGGTTTCGCCGATGTGTCGGCCGACGGCATCGACGCCGTGTACTGCCCGCGCCGCACCGTGCTGGACAAGATCCTGGTCGACGCGGCCGGTAACGCCGGCGTCGAGGTGATCCACGGGTTCTCCGTCACCGAGTTGGTATTCGACGAGGATCGGGTGGTCGGCATTCGCGGGCGCGTCCGCGACGGCGCCGAACAGGAGTTCCGTGCCGGTCTGGTGATCGGCGCCGACGGATCGAATTCGACCGTGGCCAAGGCGGTCGGCACCGAGGTCTACGACGGCTCCCCGGCGGCGTGCTTCGTCTACTACTCCTACTACGACGGCGTCGACTGGGGTATGCAGCACCGCACCGGATTCGGTGAGCAGCAGTTCGCGGCGTGGCCGACCAATGACGGACTCTCGCTGGTCGCGGTGATGCGCAAACGGGACCGGTTCCGCGACTTCCGCACCGATCCGGATGCCGGCGTGCAGGAGATCGTCGACCAGATCGACCCGGAACTCGGTGCGCGCCTGCGGGATACCGGCAAGCGGGTCGAGCAGTTCCGGCCCATGCTCTACCCGGACAACTATCGTCGCCGCTCCTACGGACCCGGTTGGGCGCTGGTGGGGGACGCCGGTTACCACAAGGACCCGTTCACCGGTTGGGGCATTACCGATGCCTTCAAGTACGCCCAGCTGCTGGCCGCTCTGGTCGACGCGGGCCTGTCCGGCGCCCGGCCGCTCGATGCCGCGCTGGCCGAGTACCAGCTGCAGCGCGATGCGCAGAGCGCGAGCACTTATGAACTGACACAGAGCATTTCGGAGCTGTCGCTGACGCCCTACTACGATTCGGTATTCCGCGCGACCAGCTATGACGAGGACTACTCGAAGAAGTTCTTCGGAATGATCGCCGGAATCTACTCGCCGGACAAGTACTTCGGCGAGCAGGAGCTGACCGAGCTGTATGAGAAGGTCGACTTCCCGGTCGAAGCGCGGCATGTCACCAAGGACGGGGTGTCGGCGTGAGTGGATTAACAGCCCTGGGGGACAGCTTCGTCGAGGGTCGCGGCGACGCCACGGCCGGTGGCGGTTACCGCGGCTGGGTGCCCCGACTGGGCGGCCAGCTCGGTCTGCGACCCGCTGCCGTGCGCAACCTGGGAGCGCACGGTGCCACCACCAGCATTGTGCTCCAACAGCAACTGCGCCTGGCTGTTTCGGCGCGTTCGGGCCTCTTCGGTGTCGTCGTCGGCGTGAACGATCTGGTCAGCGATTTCGATCCGAATCGGTTCGAACGCAACCTCTGGACGCTGTTCGACACGCTAGGTAGCACTGGCGCAACGGTTTTCACGGCAAGCTACCCGGATATTCCGGCTCGGCTGCCGGTGCCGGAGGGCTTCCGCGCACTGCTGCGCGAACGGTTCGTCTTCGCCAATACCGTGCTGGCCGATGTCACCGCTCGAACCGGCACGCTGCTGCTGGATATCGCCGCGCAGTCCGAGTGGGAGCGGCCCGAAGTGTGGACCGCCGATGGTCTGCACCCGAGCTCCCTCGGTCACCACATGTTCGCCGCGGGTGCGGCCGAACTCATCGCATCGCGTACCGCGACCACCGTAGCCGCTTGATCTTTCCACCCGGTTCGAGAGGAACTTTCGTGACAGACGACAGACGCCTGGCGCGCAACCCGATCGCCATTGTCGGGATGTCCGGGCTGTTGCCCAACGCGCACAATCATCGAGAGTATTGGCAGAACATCGTCGACGGAGTGGACTGCACCACCGAGGTGCCCACCTCGCGCTGGAGCCTCGACGATTACTTCGACGCCGATCCGGACGCACCGGATAAGACCTACTCGCGTCGCGGTGCGTTTCTGCCCGATATCGACTTCGACCCACTGGAATTCGGGCTGCCACCCAATCAGCTCGAAGTCACCAGCACTATGCAGACGCTCAGCCTCGGAGTGGCGCGCGATCTGCTGATCGACGCGGGCGCGGTCGATTCCGCCTGGTACGACCCAGGCAAGACCGGCGTCGTGCTCGGCACCACCGGACCGGTGCCGCTGATGCATCCACTGGCGGCACGACTTTCGACACCGGTGTTGAAGGAGGCGGCGCGCTCGGTCGGGCTCTCCGATTCCGACGCCGATGCGATCGCCGATAAGTTCGTCGCGGCTTTCGCGCCGTGGGAAGCGAATTCGTTCCCGGGCCTGCTGGCCAATATCACCGCGGGTCGGGTCGCCAATCGGCTCGGTCTCGGCGGTATCAACTGCACCGTCGATGCGGCCTGTGCGGCATCGCTTGCCGCACTGCGGACGGCCGTTGCCGAACTGCAGGACGGCCGGGCCGACATGATGATCACCGGCGGTGTGGATACCGAGAACACCATCTTCATCTACATGTGCTTCAGCAAGGTGGGGGCGCTGTCGGCGAACGGGCGAATCAGCCCGTTCTCCTCCGACGCGAACGGCACCCTGCTCGGTGAGGGCATTACGATGCTCGCCCTGCGGCGGCTGGAAGACGCACGTCGCGACGGCAATCGGATCTACGCCGTCATCCGCGGTCTGGGTTCCTCCAGTGACGGCCGGGCGAAGAGCATCTACGCGCCACGTGCGGGCGGGCAGCGCGTCGCCCTCGATCGGGCTTATGCCGATGCGGATTGCTCACCGGCGGATGTCGCGCTCATCGAGGCGCATGCGACCGGCACACCGGTCGGGGACAAGACCGAGCTCACCGCCCTGAAATCGCTGCTGTCGGACGCGACTTCGGAGTCCCGCTTCGCAGCGCTTGGCAGTGTGAAGTCGCAGATCGGGCACACCAAGGGTGCGGCGGGCACCGCCTCGGTCATGAAGTTGGCGCTCGCACTGCATCAGAAGGTGTTGCCGGGCACCATCAATGTGGACGCACCCAATGCGGAGATCATGCCGGACGACGCGCCCTATTACGTGAATACCCGGACGCGGCCGTGGATCCGGGATCCGCAGCGGCCGGTGCGTCGGGCGGCGGCGTCGGCATTCGGGTTCGGTGGCACCAACTTCCACGTCGTGTTGGAGGAAGCCGACTCGGCTCGCACCGAACCGGTATTGCACCGCACCGCGCGGGCGCATCTGTGGCATGCGCCCGATGTGGCTGGGTTGATTGATGCGGTTCGAAGCGTGGATGGCGTTGACGGCGGCGATATTCCGGAGCACCACGCACGCATCGGATTCGTCTCGGTGGACGATGAGAATGCGGCGCACCTGCGGGCGCTGGCGGTGGACGAACTGGTGCGCAACCCCGAGGCCGTGACGTGGGATCACCCGGAGGGCGTGTACTTCCGGGCCGCCGCACTGCCGGAGCGCAAGATCGGTGCGCTGTTCGCTGGACAGGGCAGTCAGTACGTCGATATGGGAGCGGATGCGGCGCTGAGCAATCCGGCGGTCGGCGCGGCCTTCGATGCGGCCAATATCGCATTCGCCGAAGCGTCGGTGCGACTATCTTCGGTGGTGTTTCCGCCGCCCGCTTTCGACGAGGAGACGTCGTCGGAACAGGAAAAGTCTTTGCGCCGAACCGAATTCGCGCAACCTGCGATCGGGGCGCTGTCGGCGGGACAGTTCCGGGCGCTGGCGGAGTGCGGGTTGCGCGCCGACGGATATCTGGGGCACAGCTTCGGTGAACTCACCGCGCTGTGGGCTTCAGGTGCGGTCGGGACCGAGGACTTCTTCGCCCTGGCTCGGGCGCGCGGTGCGGCGATGACACCGGCAGCCGGTGTCGAGGCCGGGACCATGGTGGCGCTCGGCGCGTCGAGGGATATCGCCGAGGAACTGCTCGCCGGCGTCGACGATGTGTGGATCTGCAACCATAATGCGCCCGATCAGGTCGTTGTCGGCGGCGGGCCGGATGGGATCGCCGCCGTAGTCGAGCGGGCCGGCGCGCGTGGGGTGGCGACGCGGGCACTGCCGGTGTCGGGTGCGTTCCACACGCCGTATGTGGCGCATGCGGTGGACGCGTTCGCCGGCGCGACCGCGGCGGTGACGATCAGTGCGCCCGACGCGCCGGTCTATGCGAATACCCCTGATGTCCGCTATGGCGGCGATGTCGCGGCCAATCGCGCGCTGCTCACCGGACAGCTCAGTAAGCCGGTCGAATTCGTCGCCGCGCTGACCGCGATGCGCGCCGATGGCTGCACGGTATTCGTGGAATTCGGGCCGAAGCAGGTGCTGACCTCATTGGTGCGGCGCACCCTCGGCGACGATGTCATCGCCATCCCGACCGATTCCGGTCCCATCGGCAATAGCGATCTCGCGCTGGTACGGGCGGCGGTGCGGCTCGCCGTGCTCGGCTTCGGCCTGCACGGCATCAATCGGCATGCCGCGCCGATGCCTGCCCCGCGCACCTCGAATCGTGCGATGACCGTGACGATCTCGGCCCCCGAGTATGTGCCCGAGAGTCGGCGTGCGGCGTACGTGGCCGCACTCGATGACGGTTATCGCGTCGGTGTAGCCGCACCGACTCCCGTCGACACCGTGGTCGATCCCCAGCCCGAAACGCTGCCTGTGGCAGCGACGTTCGCCGAACCTACGGAGACGACTGTGTATCAGCCCTACGAGTCGGACGCGCTCGACAGTGCGCTCGTGCAGCACCTACAGACCCACCGTCAGTTCCTCGACGGTCAGCTGGATATGGCCCGCGGCCTGGCCGGTGCGCTGGGCGGCGGATCGCTCGATGAGGCGACCTTGCGTGCGATCGAAGCCGTGAAGGATCACGGCGTGGCGATCAGTGAAAGTCATTCGCGGGCAAGTGAAGTGCTCGCACAACTGGCGGAGCTGGAGAGTGGATTCTCGCCTGTTGCGCGGACGGCGACCGTGACGCGGCGGGTGGAGTCCACTCGGCAGGCGGCGATCGAATCGGCACCTGAGCGGCGGCCGTTGGTTTCGGGGGATGTGGATACATCGGGTGCTGCCGAAACCGATGCGGCGCATTCGGGGGTTTCCACCAACGGTGGACCGGTTGCTCCGAGGTCCAACGGTGGCACTTCCGCCGCTCCCGAATTCAACCGTGGCGCTGCTACCGAGTTGCGGGCCAATAGTGGCTCGGTTGCTACAGCGGCAGGGAATGGCGCGTCCGGCGCGGCATCCAGCTCTCAGGCATCCGCCGAGGCACTGCTGAGCGCGTTGCGTGAGGTAGTTGCCGAGAAGACCGGCTATCCGGTCGAAATGGTGGATCCGTCGATGGATCTGGAGGCCGATCTCGGGGTGGATTCGATCAAGCGAGTCCAGGTGATCGGTGCGCTGCAGGAGCTGTTCCCGCAGCTGCCGAATCTCGGGCCGGAGCAGTTGGGGACGTTGCGCACGCTCGATCAGATCGCGAGTTTGTTGGGTGAGAGTGGGGCGGCATCAGGGGTCCCGGGTGCACCCACGGCTGCTGGCGGAGTTGCTGGGGTGGCCGCGCCTACGGTTGGTGCCGGAATTGGTGCTACGGCCGCCCCCACGGTTGGTGCCGCGGCTGCTGGGGTGGCTGCACCTACGGTTGGTGCCGGAATTGGTGGCACAGCCGCAGCCACGGTCGGTGCCGGAGCTGCTACGGCGGCCGCACCCACGGGTGACGACCTGCGGATCGCGTTGCGTGAGGTAGTTGCCGAGAAGACCGGGTATCCGGTCGAAATGGTGGATCCGTCGATGGATCTGGAGGCCGATCTCGGGGTGGATTCGATCAAGCGAGTCCAGGTGATCGGCGCGCTGCAGGAACGGTTTCCGGAGTTACCCAGCCTCGGTCCGGAGCAGCTTGGCACGCTACGCACAGTGGATCAGATTGTCGACGAACTCGCGACGTCGGTGGGTGGTGATGTCTACCCAAAAGCTGAGGCCGCGGCCGAAACGCCGCGGTATACCGTCGAACTGATCACCCTGCCGTCGCTGGACCGGGCCGTTGCCCCGTATCGCGAGGGCGCTGCGGTCGCGCTGGTCGACCTCACCGGCCAGGCGGAGGCGGATGCAGACTGCGCCGCCATCGAATCCGTGCTGACCGAGCAGGGATGGTCGGTGCATCGGACGGATTCGGCAGGCTTATCGGATCTCGATTCCGTCGATATCTGCCTCGCGGTGCTGAGCTGTGAGTTCGCCGATTGGGAGGCCGCGCAGCGATGGCTCGTCGCGGCGGTGCTGACCGCCGGTCACGCGGTGCCACGCTTGGCGAAGACCGATAATCGGGCGGCCTTCGTCACGGTTACCCGGATCGACGGTCACCTCGGCTTCCTCGGCACGGCGGGTCCGATCGCCGCCTTGCTCGGCGGTGTCGGCGGTGTGGTGAAAACCCTTGCGGCCGAACAACCCGAGCTGTTCTGCCGGGCGCTCGACATCGACCCGGAAATCACACCGGCCCGACTGGCCGAGCTGGTCACCGCGGAGTTGCACGATGCCGCGCGTGACACGCTCGAGGTCGGTATCGATGCGGCGGAGCAGCGGCGGACGCTTGTGCCGAGTGCACATGCGCCCGCCCGTTCGGTCACCATCGTGCATTCGAGTGACGAGCAAGGGCCGAGTGTGCTTACGGCACAGGATGTTCTGCTCGTCACCGGCGGTGCGCGCGGCGTCACCGCCACATGTGTCCGGGCGCTGGCACAGCACAGCGAGGCGCGCTTCGTGCTCGTCGGCCGCTCCGAGCTGACACCTGAACCAGACTGGGCTGCAAACGTTTCCGACGCCGAACTCAAGTCGGCGGCGGTGCGTGCACTGGTCGGCACCGGAGCAAAGCCACGGGATATCGAGCGTGCGTGCGCGCAGGTAAGGGCCGCCCGCGAAATCAGCGACACTCTGACCGAATTGGGTTCGCGGGCGGAGTATCTGGCCGTCGACGCCACCGATGAAGCGGCGGTGCGCACCGCACTCGCACCGTGGCACGACACCATAACCGGCGTTGTGCATGGGGCAGGTGTGCTGGCGGACTCCATGCTCACCGATAAGACGGCCGAATCCATTCAGCGGGTGCTGGATCCCAAGATCTCCGGGCTGGCCATTGTGCTGGCCGCGCTCGGCGAACTACGGCATCTAGTGCTGTTCACCTCGGTGGCCGGACTGTTCGGTAATGCGGGTCAGGCCGATTACGCGACCGCGAACGAGGCACTGTCCCGATTCGCGGTGAGCTATCGGCGACGCCATCCCGACTGCCACGTCACCGCCATCGACTGGGGCGCCTGGGACGGCGGCATGGTGACGCCCGAACTGCGCGAACATTTCCACGCTCGCGGCATCGCCCTGCTGGACCCCCAGACGGGCGCGACGGCCTTCACCGAGCAGTTCACGGCGGACCGGCGCGACGACGCCGTGGTTCTCATCGGTCCGGCCGAAAGCCTTACCGGTGATACGACAGTGCATCCACCCGCGGCCAAGGCCCGGCGGATCATCACCGGGCTCACCGACGATCCGATTATCCAGGCGCACCGAATCGGCGAACATATCGTGCTGCCAGCCACTTTTGGTATCGGCGCGATGGTGAATCTGGCCGAGCGCAGCTTGCCCGGTCGAACGGTTATCGGTGCCAGGGATTTCCAGGTCCTCAAGGGAATCGTGTTCGACCATCCGATGGATGAACTCGAACTCGAACTCGAACTCGAACTCGTGCCGGCCGAGTCGGTCGACGGCGTGGTGCTGGTCGAGGCGACTGTCCGCAGTGGCGATGCGCTGCACTTCCGGGCGACGCTGCTGCTGGCTGCCGAACCAGATCAGCCACCGACCAAGGCGATCCCGACCGGATCGGTCAGCGACGCCAATATCTACCGCGATGCCATCCAATTCCACGCACCGGCCCTCCAGGGCCTGCGCACGGTACTGGCGGCGTCGGACGAGGCGATCGTCTTCCATTGCGCGTTGCCCGCCGCGAGCGTGGCCGACGGAGCCTACGGCGGCCGCCTGCACGATCCGGTCCTCGCCGACCTGATCCTGCAGGGACCGCCGGTACTCGGCTACCGACTCCTCGGGGCAGCCTGTCTGCCATTGGGTGTCGGCCGCGTGGACTACTACCGGCAGTTGCCCACGGACGAGCCGTTCCTGCTCACCGTGGACAACCCACGGACCAGCAGCTTCGACGTCCGGATCGACGCCACCGCTACGACATCGGATGGAACAGTGTTGCAACGCTTCTCGGACGTCACCGTGGTGACGACGCCGGATTTGACCGCGAAATTCCAGGCTTCGGTGCGGGGGTGGTTGTCATGACGGCTATCGAGTTCGACGGGGTGCCTTTCGATCCGATCGGCACTGTCTCGGCCAGGGGCACGGCGACGGCGGTCCATGAGAGCCCTGCGGTCCACGGAAGCCGGGCGGTTCACGCGAGTTCGGCGGTGGACGCGAGTTCGGCGGTGGACGCGAGTTCGGCGGTGGACGCGAGTTCGGCGGTGGACGCGAGTTCGGCGGTGGACGCGAGTTCGGCGGTGCACGGGAGTTCGGCGGTGCACGGGAGTTCGGCGGTGCACGGGAGTTCGGCGGTGCACGGGAGTTCAGCGGTGCACGGGAGTTCAGCGGTGCACGGGAGTTCAGCGGTGCACGGGAGTTCAGCGGTGCACGGGAGTTCAGCGGTGCAGGGGAGCTCAGCGGTGCACGGGAGTTCGGCGGTGCAGGGAAGTTCGGCGGAGCACAGGAGCGCAGCGGTGCACGAAAAACCCCCGGTACACGAGATCCTGGCCGCGCACCAAACATCTGCGGAGCGTGAAACGCCAAGGGGGCATGAAACGCCTGCGGTGCGAGAAGTTGCAACCTCGACTGCTGTGGCAAAGGCACGTCCGCAAGCTCCGGGACCTCTCACCGAGATCCGCTCGGGCGTCGTGGCCGCCCACCGCGCCGCGCTCACCGCTCAGGTCGCACTGCAACGGGCGATATGGCACCGGACGGTGCACCCTCAGGGCCCGGCGACGGATAAGGGGCACAGTGGCCCGTCCATCTCCGCCGCAACCATCGCTGCCGCACCGGAGTGTGCATTCAAGCCGCTGGCCCGCACCGCCCGCGCCAGCCTCGATCGAGCGGCACTGGTACGCCTCACCCAGGGCGATGTCACCGGTGTGTTCGGATATCGTCGCTCCGGCGTCGAGTTCGTGGCACGACTCGCGGCGGCAGGCCCCTTGGTCCTCACCGAGGTCGTAACCGTCGAACTGCGCGGCGGCACCGGAAACGGCCGCGTGGTAGCGCGTTTCGACGGCGATACACGAGCGGCCGCAGTACAGGCGGCGGAGGTATTCGCACTGTTTACCGGCATGCAGCTGTACCTCTCGCGGAGCATGTTTGTCAGTGCTCCGGGTATCGGCGAAAGCGACACTGGCACAGTCGAATTCACTGTCACAGAAATCGACCTGGTGCCCCGGCCGCATGTCACCGGCACCGCGACCATCGCGGGTTCCGCTCCGCTACAGGTCACCGTGACGGTGGCCGAACCGGCAGGCACGGGCGTCGGCCCCGGTGCGGCGGTACCGGGTCTATTGCTCAATGAATTCCACATGTCCCACCTCGCCCGCGGCGATCAAGCCATCGCCATGGGCCCCGAATTCGGTGAATACACCGGTGTCCGAGCAACCCGTCTGCCGACGGGCGGGTTGCTCCTGGTCGACCGTGTCCTCGAATTCGACGGTGCCCGAGGCAAATTGGATGGCGCGACGTACCGCACGGAATACGACTCACCCGCCGATTCCTGGTACTACGGCGATACCGCGAATGAATCCATGCCGCATTTCGTGTACATGGAGACCTCGCTGCAAGCGGCACTGCTGATGGGTTACTACGCCGGTCCCACTCTCACTCAGCCGGGTGTCACCCTGAGCCTGCGCAACCTCGGCGGCACGGCAACCGTCCTGCGCCGGGTAGATCTGCGGGACAAGACGATCGAGCAGACATCGCGCCTGCTGTCTACGACGATCCTGCCCGGCTCGTCACTGCAGAACTTCGACTACACGCTGAGCGTGGACGGAGAACCCTTCTACACCGGCGAGACCATGTTCGGGTACTTCAGCGACGAAGCGCTGGCGAACCAAACCGGCCTCGACGCCGGGCGCTCGGTACCGACCTGGCTGGATGAGCATCCGCAAGCAACCCGGACCATCGATGTCGCGGCTCGCCGAGCGGATCCGAACGCGGCGTTGTGCGCCCGGCGCACCCTGGCACTGATCGACCGCATCGACGTAGTCGATGATGGCGGGAAATACAGTGCGGGATATCTGCATTCGCTGCGCGAAATCAACCCGTCGGACTGGTATTTCGCCCGGCACTTCCACCTGGACCCGGTGATCCCGGGATCGCTGGGGGTGGAATCGGTCATCCACGCTATCCAAGAGTGGATGCTCGACGCCGGATACGCAGACACGATCGCCGATCCCGTCTTCCGCATCCCCAGCGATATCGCCTTCAGCTGGCGCTACCGCGGCCAATTCCTGCCGACCGACGCAACGGTGCGGCTCGAGGCGCACATCAAGGAAATCCGCAGGGGCGCAAACGGTGTCACCGTCATTGCGGACGGTTCGCTGTGGAAGCCAGGTCTGCGCATCTACGAACTCATCGACCTGGCGGTCGAACTCGGTGAGCGAGAGGAGCGGCCGTGACCGTATCGTCGACCAGCGTCGTCGCGGAAAGCGCTGACGACATCATGTCCGTACTACTCGATGTGCGGCAACCGTGCTGGATCGTGCGGCACGACGGCCGAGTGGGAGCCACATCCGATGCGGCGGTCGCGGCCCGATCGCAGGTGCTCACCGCGGTCGCACCACTGCCACCGGAGTCGCTCGGGGACAGGCAGTTCCACGCGACCCACGGCGTGCGCGCGGCATACGCGGCAGGTGCGATGGCCAATGGCATCGCCGCACCGGCCTTGGTTGCGGCGATGGCGCGTGCGGGCTACCTGGCGTCATATGGTGCGGCCGGGGTGACGCCCCCGGCCGTGGATGTGGCACTGTCGGAACTCAGTGCGCTGGGAAAACCGTTTGCCTGCAACCTGATTCACAGTCCGTCCGAACCGGCGCTGGAGCGCGCCATCGTCGATTCCTGCCTGCGCCACCGCGTACGTTGCGTCGAGGCCTCGGCATTCATGAGCCTGACCACCGAGGTCGTGCGATACCGAGCGGCGGGCCTCGGCATCGATCGGCACGGCCGGATCGAGGTACGCAATCGCCTGATAGCCAAGGTGTCCCGAGTCGAGGTCGCGGAACCCTTCCTACGGCCGGCACCTGTCGCGCTGCTGCGCCGACTGGTCGAATCCGGTGATCTCACATCGGAACAGGCTCGCCTGGCCGAGCTTGTGCCGATGGCCGACGACATCACCGCGGAAGCGGATTCCGGTGGCCACACCGACCGCAGACCTCTGCTCGTGCTGTTTCCGGAACTTGTCGCCGCACGCGATCGAATTGCCACCGCCGTCCCCGCAGCGGCGGCGGTACGGATCGGCGCCGCAGGCGGCATCGGCACACCCGCCGCAGCAGCAGCGGCCTTCGCACTCGGTGCCGCATATGTGGTGACCGGCTCGATCAACCAGGCCACCCGCGAAGCCGCCCAATGCGAAACAACCAAACAACTACTGGCCCAAGCGGATTTCGCCGACTGCACAATGGCACCGTCCTCCGACATGTTCGAACTCGGTGTGCAGGTCCAGGTCCTGCGTCGAGGCACCATGTTCGCCGCCCGCGCCCAACGCCTGTACGACACCTACCGCGCCCACACCGGATTGGACGACATCCCCACCGACCTACGCCGCGATCTCGAGGGCGCCCTCTTCCGCCGCCCACTCGAAACGGTCTGGCAGGACTGCGTCACCTATTTCACCGAACGCGACCCCGGCCAACTGATCGGCGCAGACGAAGATCCAAAACGCAAGATGGCCTTGGTATTCCGGTGGTATCTCGGCTTGTCCTCCGGCTGGAGCATCCGTGGCGAAGCCGACCGCGCCACCGACTACCAGGTATGGTGCGGACCAGCCATGGGCGGCTTCAACAACTGGGTAGCCGGAACCTACCTCGCCGGCCTCAACAACCGTCACGTAGCCGATATCGCCGATCAGATGATGCTGGGCGCCGCCTACCTCACCCGAATCGCCCAACTCCGGACCGCGGGCGCACGCCTACCAGCCGAATGCACCCGCTTCCTGCCGCAACCTATGCAGCAGCGCTGACCAGCGCAACGAGCGCGTCCTCCGAATGATCCGCGTCGGACTCGGAATCACCACGGTCGCGGTGTATTTCGAGTCCGACGCCGAGGGGGCACGTCCCGGCTGCTCGCCCTATCCACACCACAGCGGATGGTAGCTAGCGCAACCGCAATCCCGACATTGTCGGTCTCCGGTTGGGCATCACAGTGCCCGTGCGGCACTTCGCCATGTTTGCGCAACGAAAGGTTGCGCGTTTCTGATCCTCATGGCAGAGTAATGCGCAACAGATGGTTGCGTATTGGAGGTCTGATCAGATATGAGTGGATTGCTGCTCGAAGATAAGTGCGCTGTGATCTATGGAGGCGGGGGCGCTATCGGCGGCGCTACCGCACGGGTATTCGCGCGGGAAGGCGCGAGGGTCTTCATCGCCGGGCGGACGCAGGCGAAGCTCGACGCCGTGGCGCGCGATATCGCCGCCACGGGCGGAAAAGTCGAGACCGCGCAAGTTGACGTTTTCGATCAGCAGGCGGTCGAAAAGCACGCCGATGCGATCGCGGCGACGGCCGGCAACATCGACATCGCCCTCAACGCCGTGAGTGTCATGCACGACCAGGGGACATTGCTCGCGGACCTCTCGCTGGAGGAGTTCATGCGGCCGATCGACGGCTTTCTGCGGACGCTGTTCATCACAAGCAAGGCTGTGGCACGGCACATGGGTCGCGAGCGTCCTGGCGTCATCCTGACTTTGTCCGAGCCGGGTTCCAAGCTGGCTGTAGGCGGCATCTTGGGGCACAGCGTGAGCGCGGCCGGCAAGGAGGCCTTCTCGCGGAACCTGGCCGCGGAGCTGGCACCCAGCAACATCCGGGTCATCGGCATCCGTCCACACGCTGTCGTCGATGCGCCGGCAGCGGGTTCCTACACCAAGGATCTCTTCGAACAAACCGCGGCAGCGGCCGGGCTGTCGGTCCAGGAATTGCTCGAAGACGGGGCGATGGCGCAGGGGACGCTTCTGAAAAGGCTGCCTACGCTGTCTGATATTGCGGAGACGGCCGCGTTCCTGGCTTCAGATCGAGCTGGAGCCATGACGGGAGCAATCGCCAATCTGTCCGGCGGCGCACTTGTCGACTGAGTTTCGGTTTCGAGGTGCAGACGGAGTCGGCATGGCCCGGGAGGCGCGCCTGAGCCTGGCACAACATCGACACCGGCGCTCGCGGTGACACCACGGTTCTTCACTACTTCAACCCCGACCGCACGAAGGCGTTCACGATGTGCCGCTGCAGCAGCAGGTACATCAGCAACACCGGCAGGCAGGCCAGGCTGGCCAGCGCCATCATCGGCCCCCACTGATCACCTTCGGTGCCCATGAAGCTGCGTAAACCCAGCTGGAGCACGCTGTTGGATTGGCGGAGAACGACTGCGGGCCAGAAGTATTCATTCCAGGCGTTGATGAACAGCAGGATGGCCAGGGCGGCGAGGGCGGGGCGGAGGTTGGGGACGACGACGGTCCACAGGATGGACCAGGAGGAGCGGCCGTCGATTTTGGCGGCGGCGACGAGTTCCTTCGGAAAGCTGGCCATGTGCTGGCGCATCAGCAGCACCGCGAGTGCCGAGCACAAGGTCGGCAAGACTACGCCGATCAGGGAGTTGACCATCCCGAGCCGGGTGAGCAGCACATAGTTCGGCAGCATCGTCACCTGGAACGGAACCAGCCAGGTCCCGACGAACGCGAGGTACAGGATCCGCTGGAACGGAAAGGTGTACATCGCGAACGCGTAGGAGGCCAACAGCGCCACCAGCAGCTGTCCGGCCGCGGACAATGCCGCCACGAAGAAGGTATTGCCGATCAAGCCGAGTACATCGACCTTCTCGGCGGCATCGGTGTAGTTCGCGAACGAGATCGGCCAGGGGAAGGGCGAGAGCGAGGTGACATCCTCGGGCCGCCGCAGCGAGGTGGCGAACAGCCAATAGATCGGAAAGACGCACACCACAGCGGTGACCGCGAGCAGCAGATGGCTGCTCGCGGTCCGCAAACGATCAATCATCATGGAAGGCAACCCTTTCCGAGATCCACACCAGGATCCCGGCGATCACTCCGAATCCGGCGAACAACAGCACGCCGGCCGCCGCACTGAGTCCGGCGTCGAAACTGTGGAAGGCGTAGTCCCACAGCAGGTAATAGATATTGGTGGTGGCCTGGGCCGGCCCGCCCTGTGTCATCGAGTCGATGAGCGGGAAGGTCAGTGTGGGACTGAGCAGTACGGTGGTCAGCACCAGGAACAGCAGCGTGGGGGACAGCAGCGGCAATGTGATCCAGCGCCGGATTTGTCCCGGACTCGCGCCGTCTACCTGCGCCGCCTCGTCGTAATCGCCACTGATACCGGCCAATCCGGCCCACACCACGAGCACCGCGAACCCGAGCAGCTGCCAGCCGGTGATCCCGATGACGACTGCGTGCGCGGTGCCCGCGTCATATACCCAGTTGCGATTCGAGCCGAGCACTTGATCGATGAAGCCGCTGCCGGGATGCAACAGCCAGCGCCAAACCGCCGCTGCCGCGACGGGAGCCACCAGGAACGGCACGAATATGAAGGCGTGATAGATGGTCCGGCCCCGCACCCTTCTGCTCGCCAGCGCGATGAGCACCGGCAGGACAACGGTGAACGGCAGCATGCCCACGATCAGCACCCCGGTCCGCCCGACCGAATCCCAGAATGCCGGAAGTGCCACCAGCCGTGCGTAATTGCCGGTGCCGACCGGCTTCATCGGCGAGGTCGGCAGGAGATTCCACGAGTAGGTGGACAACTCGAATGCCTGCACCAGCGGCCGATAGATCCACACCACCAGCAGAAACAGCGCGGGCGCGAGATACAGGTAGGGCACCACGAACTGCCCCGCCCGGCGGAACCGGGCGCGGCGGCGGGTCTGCGGCACCGGCACGGTATCCGGTGCCGCAGCGGGCATTTCGACTACGAACATCTACCTGGCCTCAGCGGCCAGCGCGGCCAGCTGTTCGAGTACATCGGCTTCGGCGCGGTCGTAGACGGTTTCGGCGGGCGTCGCCTCGATCGCGGTGGCCACCAGTGTCGTACCGAGCAGATCGATGCGGCTGTAACCGAATCCGGTCAGGCCCCGGTGCCGTCCGAGCGGCGCGATCGTATCGATGCGGTACGCCAGTGCGGGCCCGATCCACACCGGAATGCCGCCGAGCGCGGCCGCACCCGTCAGGTGGTTGTGCCCGCAGATGATCAGCCGCACATCCGATCCCGCAAGCACTTCCTCGAGTAACTCCGGCTGCTCGAGCCGCAGATATTCGGTCGCGGCGACCGGTGACGGAATCGGCGGATGGTGCAGCACCAGCAACGTGCCGTGCGGTGCGGGTTCGCGCAACTGATCGGTCAGCCAGTCGAGCTGTTCGGGCTCGAGCCGCCCGTCGTGCCTGTGTGGTGTGCTGCTGTCGAGCGAGATGATCCGCAGTCCCGCGACGTCGACCACCTGGTCGTGGGTGACGTCCGGGTCGACCGAATCCAGACCGAGCAACTCGATGCCGAACGCGGTGCGCTCGTCGTGATTGCCCATCGTGTACACCGTCCGTGCGCCGAGTTCGGCGGCCACCGGCTCCACCGCATCACGCAGCCGCCGATATGCCTCCGGTGACCCGTTATCGGTCAGATCTCCCGATAACACCAGCGCGTCGATGCGCTGCCGCGAGGCCCGCAGCTGCTGCAGCACCTGGGTGAGGTTGGCGTAGGTGTCGATCATGCCGTGTACCCGTTCCCCGGTGGCCCGGATGTGGGTATCGGTCAGCTGAACGACGGTCACCGTGCTCATGACGCGGGCAGGAGTTTGGCGCCCTGGTCCCGGGCGGTGGTCAAGGTTGGCTGGGGATCTTTGCCCTGGAACACGATCGACTCGACCGCGTCCATCATGCCGTCGCGGATCTGCAGATAGTTGGTGCCCGGCATGGAGGTCCACGGCTCCATATTCGCCAGCTGCGCGACGTTCGGCTTCAGCAATGGGTTCTGCTCCGACCAGGTCTTCAGCCCGTTCGGATCGTCCATCAAGCCGGTGCGCAACGGCAGATATCCGATGCCCTGCGAGATCTTGGTGTAGGCGTCCTCACTGGTGAGGAACTTGATGAGCTCCCACGACGCCCGCTGCTTGGCCGGGTCATTGGACAGAATGTGCAGCGACGCACCGGAATTCGTCGGCACGGTCGGCTTGCTGCCGAAACTCGGCATTGGTGCCGCGCGCAGATCCCACTTGTCCTTGGCGCCGGTGACGAAGGTGCCCTGGATCGCGCTGGTCTCCAGGATCATGCCGATCTCACCGCGTGCGAACGCTTCATAGCCCTGCTTCTGGTTGAACTTCGGCATACTTCCCGAATCGACCAGCTGCTTGCTCATCTGGGTGACCTCGACCGCGGGCGCGTCCGCGAACGACAGCGCCTTGCGGTCGTCGGAGATGACCCGGCCGCCATTGGAGCGCACCATCGACTGGAAGCACCAGTCCTTGGCGGTCTTGGTCAGGCAATCGATATACACACCGCCCTTGCCGGTCTTCCCGGTGATCGCGGCGGCAGCATCGGAGACCTGCTGCCAGGTGGCGGGCGGCTTGGCCGGATCGAGCCCGGCCTCGGTGAACAGCGAGGCATTGAAATACAGGACGGGCGTGGAGAATACGAACGGGACACCGTAGGTGTGGCCGTCCCAATCCGCGAGCGTGCGCGCCTTCGGGGCGAACGGGTACTTGGCCCCGTCGAAGTTGCGCTGCACCTCCGGCTCGGAAACCAGCGTGTCCAGCGGTTTGGCGCCGAGCTGGTGGATGGTGTAGTCCAGATCGCTGAAGCCGAGCTGCGCGACATCCGGTGGGGTGCCCGCGACCATCTGGTTCTGAATGCTGGAGATGGTGTCGGTGGCCGGATTCGGGCTATTACCCTGCGGCTTCTGCGCGGTCACCTTGATATTCGGGAACTTCTTGCCGAAATCGGCGATCAGCGCGTTGAAGGTGTCGGTCCACGCGCCGGCGAGACCGTAGTTGTAGGACTCGAACACGATGGACACCTGCTGATCCGGCTTCAGTTCCGGGATCTGGGCGGTGTCGGCATTCGAGTCGGTGGTGGTGCTCCCGAGTCCGCCGCAGGCGCTGAGCGCGACGGTCGTTGCGAACACCAAGCCCAATACGGGCACGGTGCGTTTCACGGTGGTTCTCCTCATCGATGAAGGGGGTGTTACGAATCAGGCGACGGCGACGACAGTGCCATCGGTTACCGAATCCCGTTGCGGCTCTCGCCAATTCAGGCGCAGTCCGGATTCAGGGTGGAACAGGTGCAGGTGCGCGGGATCCACGCGCAACCCGATCGGCTCCTCGGCGCGCACGCCGGCCGGACGCGGTGCGCGGGCGCACAATGTCTGCTCGCCGGTGCTGAAATGGATCAGTTCCTCGCTGCCCAGGTTCTCGACCATCGTCACGTGCCCGCGGATGGCGGGGTCGGAGGAGTCGATGCGCAGTTGTTCGGGGCGGATCCCGGCGACGACGTCGACGTCAGCATCGAAATCCGCTGCGGTGATGTCCAATTCGGTGTCAATGCCATCGGCCACCAGGAACAGGCGGCCGTCGCGCTGGGTGACCGCCGCGGGAAACAGATTCATCGGCGGCGCACCGAGGAATCCGGCGACGAAGGTCGAGCGGGGACGGTCGTAGAGTTCGGTCGGGGTGCCGACCTGCTCGACCTGACCGTCATTGAGCAGTGCGATCCGGTCCGCCATGGTCATCGCTTCGACCTGGTCATGGGTGACGTAGAGGAATGTCGCTCCCAATCCCCGATGCAGCGCAATCAGTTCAGCCCGAGTGGCACTGCGCAATTTCGCGTCCAGATTGGACAAAGGTTCGTCCATCAGGAACGCACCGGGATCACGAACCATGGCTCGAGCCAAGGCAACTCGTTGTCGCTGTCCGCCCGATAACGCGGCGGGTTTGCGGCGCAACAACTCGTCCAATCCCAGCGCTGTCGCCACCTCCGCAACCCGCGCAGCGATTTTCGCGCGCGGTGTGCGCCGCGCCCGCAAGGGAAAGCCGATATTCTTCGCCACCGTCAGATGCGGATACAGCGCGTAGCTCTGGAATACCATGGCCAGGTCCCGCTGCTGCGGTGCCCGATGGGTGATATCGGTGTCGTCCAGCTGGATTCGGCCACCGGTCGGATCCTCCAGACCCGCGATCATTCGCAGCAGGGTGGATTTGCCGCAGCCGCTCGGTCCGAGCAACACCATGAACTCACCGTCGGCGATCTCCAGGCTCACCTCCCGCACGGCATAGGTCGTGCCGAAGTGCTTGGATACCCGCTCGATGCGCAGTCGTGCCACCAGATCCCCTAGACCGGCAGCTCGCCCGCGACGACCCAGGTCGCCACCCGGGCCGCGATCGCCGGTGCATCCTTGACCCACTGGAAGTGATCGCGGTGCTCGACCGGCGCATGCTCGTCGATATGCCACTGGGTGACCCGGGCGTTCGGCATCCGGGAGACCAGGAAGTCGACGTTGGACTTCGGCCCGAGCACATCCTCCGACAGCGAGATGACCAACACCGGCAACGTCATCCCGCGCAGCAACGTATTATATTGCCGCGCTGTGCCTTTCGGACGATAATAGCTGGTCAGCGAGTGCATCGACCAGTCCCGCATCACGCGGCCCGGCATCGGTGCGGGGATCAGTACGCCGCCGGGCCAGTGCCCCTTCCAGCGCGAAACCAAGCCGATCCACTGGATCTGGCTCAGCGCCTCGAACCAGCGGCGCGGCCCGAATGCCCACCAGAACACCGTGCCGGTCCCGATCACGGTCACTCCGGCGACCTGGTCGGGCTCGGCGGCCGCGAACAACAGCGCGAGCTGGCCGCCGAGACTGTGCCCGAACAGGTGGATCGGCACCTGCGGAAAACGGGCGCGGACCTCGGAAACTACTGCGGGCAAATCGATTTCCAACATTTCGCGGTAGCCGAAATCGCTGTGCTGCCCGAACTCCGGCTTTGCCTCACCGTGGGCCCGCAGATCACAGGTGGCGACCGAAAGGCCTTGGGCATGTAGTTCTTTGGCGAGGCGCAAATAGCTCTTCGCCTTCAACGCCATGGCGGGCAGTATCAGCACCACCGGCGCATCGGACTTCTTGGCGGGTAGGAAGCGGACGATGAACTCGACGCCATCGGCGGTCGATACCGTGGTCGACTCCAAAGTGCTGAATTCCGAATTTTTCTGGGGTGCGGCGCTGGTCACTGGTCCGCCTCCGTGATCGCGATATCGCAGACGTAGTCGAAGGTGAACTTCGCGACGATCACATCGGCCTCATCGAGCAGCACTGCCTTGCCGGACAATTCGAAACGGTTCGAAGCGGTGGCGGCCAGCACATCGGCGAGTTCACGCTGATCGACGGTGGCGATGGCGCGGATCCGCCCGACCGCCGGTTTGCGATAGGACGCCGTGCCAGCGCGCAGCACCAGTCGCTCGACGGTGTCCAGGCGAGTCGCGGCCGCACCGACGAAGGCCGCCGCGCCACCGATATCGGCGGCGGTGAACAACGCACCGGCGTGCACGGTGCCCATATGGTTGCGCACGGTGTCCACGGCGGGAATCTCGACGACCGCCCGCTCCGGTGAGATCTCGGTGATCAGAGTGCCGACGTGTCGTCCGAACGGCACCATCTCCTGCGATACCGCCCGTAGATATTCGTAATCGACCGCAGCACAATCGAGTTCGGGATAGGCGGCGGCGAATCCGACGATTTCACGCGTAGGCCCACCCGTCACCCGGCCGCCACCCCTCATGGAATCGCTTCGCGATATCGTAGTCATTTCTCTCCTTCAGCGATTGCGCAGTGCGCGACGGGCAATGGACCAGCGCAGTACCTCGGATGGCCCCTCATAGATGCGGAAGGCCCTGGCCTCCACCAGGAATCGGGCGACCAGGTAGTCCTCGCAGACACCGAGTCCGCCGTGTAGCTGCACCGCCCGATCGAGCACCCGCCAGACCGCCTCCGAGACGAAGGTTTTCGCGATCGACGCATCGTGGCGCGCCTGCGAGGATGTCGGCCCCTGCTCGTCGATGGTCTCGGCCGCCGTGCGGATCACGCCACGGGCCGCGGCGATGTCGATCTCGTTATCGGCGACGAGTCCCTGCGCCAGACCGTGATCGGCGATCGGCACACCGAAGGCCTTTCGGGTGCTGATGTGTTCGATGGCGAGGTGGTGCGCGCGCACGGCGAGGCCGAGCCAGTTCATGCAGAACACCAGGCGCGACGGCGCGAGCCGAACCTGGGCGAGTACAAGTCCCTGACCGACCGCGCCCAATACGGCGGAATCCGGTACCGCACAATCGACGAAGGCGACCTCGCAGTGTCCGCCCGGTGCACTGGAATGGTCGAGCGTCGGCATCCGACGACCGATCTTCAGCCCCGGATTGTCCTGGTCCACCAGGAACATGGTGGGTCCGTCACTGGTCTGCGCGACACAGATGGTGAAGGCGGCGCCCTGCGCGCCGGTGGTGAAATGCTTGGCGCCGTTGATGATCCAGCCGTCATCGGTCTCTTCGGCAACGGTCTGCAGCATGCCGGGATCGGATCCGGCGCCCGGTGCGGGTTCGGTCATCGCAATGGCTGAACGCACCTCACCGGCAGCCAGCGGCGCGAGATAGCGCTGCTGCTGTTCGGCATCGGCCACATGGGCGAGCAGGTGGATGTTTCCGTCGTCGGGTGCCCAGGCGTTCACCGCGATCGGGCCGAGCAGACTGGCACCGGCCGCTTCCAACACCCGCGCCTGGGCCCGGGTGTCCAGGCCGAGTCCGCCGTACTCCGGGGCGGACAGCGGGCCGAAGACGCCCGCCTCCTTCGCCTTCTTCTGTAGTTCGAGCCGCAGCGCGTCGTCCATGACGCGCCCGTCGACGACGACCTCGCGTTCCACCGGAATTACCTGGTCACGTATGAACTGGGTGGTCTTGTCCACCAAATGCGCCACAGTGGTCATGGCGTCAGTTTCGGTGGGCGGGCGGCGTCCGAGTCGGGTCGATAGTCAACGTCGATTGTGCGAATCGACTGCGCATTCGTCCGGTGCGGATCGGTGCTGTCTCGGCGACGGTAGTCGCGAAGACGAGATAGCCGAGGGGACCAGATGACGGAGTTTCCGGTGCGGGTGTCGGCCCGCCGTGACGAGGCCGAGGGTGTGTTCTCACTCGAGCTGTGCGCGGTTGCGGGCCGAGAACTGCCGTCGTGGACACCGGGCGCGCATATCGACGTGGCGGTCGGCGGCGCGGGGGTCCGCCAATACTCGCTCTGCGGTGATCCGGCGGATCGGCGGCACTGGCGGATCGCGGTGCTGCGCGAACCCGAGGGACGTGGTGGGTCGGAATATCTGCACCTGACCGCATTTCCGAATACCGAGCTGCGTATTTCACGCCCTCGCAACAACTTCGAGTTTCTTGTGCGCGACAGCTATGTATTCGTCGCGGGCGGTATCGGGATCACCCCGATTCTGCCGATGCTGGCCGCTGCGCAGGCTTCGGAGGCACGGTGGGAGTTGTACTACGGCGGCCGGACTCGAGGACATATGGCGTTCGCGGACGAGATCGCACGCCGCTATCCACGGGCGCGACTGCTGCCGCAGGACGAGCACGGACTACTGCCGATCGGCGACATCCTCGCCGAGCACTCCGATTCCGCGATCTATTGTTGCGGGCCAGAACCGCTGCTGGCGGCCGTGGAAACCGAGGGGGCGCGGCGCAATTCGGACGTGCATGTCGAACGGTTCGTGCCGCGGCCGGTGGCATCCGTAGCGCGCGACTCCTTCGAGGTCCGATTAGCGAGTAGTGGAGAAACTTTCCGCGTCGGCGCCACTCAGTCCATTGTCGACGTCCTCGATGCCGCAGGGATCGAGATCATCACCTCATGCCGCGAAGGCACCTGTGGCAGTTGCGAAACCGCTGTGCTCGCAGGCGATATCGACCACCGCGACTCAGTGCTCACCGTCGAAGAGCAGGCACGCGGCGACACGATGATGCTGTGCGTCTCCCGGGCGGGGTCGGAGGTGCTCGTCCTCGACCTGTGACCGAGCGCAGCGAGGCAAACCACCTGACGGGTCGCAGTCGAGCCGAGCGCCAGCGAGGCAGAGCTGTGTGACCTCTGAACCTGTCGGCGCGATCCGCGACCGGCATGCGGCGCGCTCGCGCGCCGACGTCCCCGAAAATCCGAGAGGAAAGTAATAACGATGAGGAAAATCGTTGCGGCGGCCGCCGGACTGGTCGCCGCAGTCGGGATCGCCGCCGGTACGGCCGGTGCGCAGCCCGACGGTGACGAAGCGGTCGGATTCACCGCCGCCGCCACCGATACCCAGACCATCATCGAGACCGACGCGGGCGCCATGGTCGTCGAGGACGGCGTCTTCAAGATCAAGGCGAGCAACGGCACCGTGCTCACCGGCATGCCGCTGAAGTTCCGCGTCGACGACTTCGAATTCCCGATCGTCGCCGATATCGCCGACCACTCCGCCACCCTGACGCCACAGTTCGACATGGGGCACGCGACCTACAAGCCGGTCGCGCTGCCCTTCGAGGACAAGGCGCCTTGGAAGAACGAGTACGACCGTGAGCAGGCCGCCTGGTCCCGCATGACCAGCACCATCACCATGGGCGCCACCATCGGCACCCTGGTCGGCGGCCTCAGCGGCGGCGCCATCGGCTGTGTCCTCGGCGGTATCGCCGGCGCCACGGTCGCCTCGGCCGCCATCATCGGCCTGTTCGGCGCGTTCATCCCGGCTGCCGCCATCGGCTGCCTCGGTGGCATCGTCGCGGTAGGCGCCCTCGGCACCCTGGCCGGTCAGATCTTCATCACAGCCCCGGTCGCCATCGGCGCGGCCATCCAATACTTCTCCACTATCAACCAGCCGCCGTTCCCGCCGGCCAAGTAGATAGCGAAGAAGAACCCAACGGCGTTCGTTGGGGGACACCCGACCCCGCCCGGTTCCTCACCCCGGGCGGGGTCTTCGCGCTGTGCTGGCGGCCCAGTCGGCGAAAATGTCGGCGGCCACGAGTACTCTCGGATTTCAAATGTATGTGGGGGCAGGATGTTTCGCGGCCGCGACATCGAGAATTCGGGAGGTGCGTCCGCGGTGAGCGAAGCGCAACCGTCGTCGACGATTTATGAAAACGTAGTCGAGTTCGTCGAGAATTACCTGGGCCCGGTCTATCGGCGGCACGTGAGTGATCTCAGTGACGCGCAGTGGTGTCCGGAATGGTGGAAGCACGCCGAGGCCACGATACGTCTGGATGCCCTGTGGCGGGCTTGGGAGTACTACCGGCTCGATGGCGGAGCAGGCATCAGCGTGTGGCTCAACGATCACGCCGATCGGCACATGCGCAGACTACTCGACCAACGCGGCCCCTTCACGTACTGCAACGTAGGTGATGGTCACCAAGACATGCTCGATCCGATGCCCTTGAAATCGCCGCCACCACATCTGTTTCCCGATCCCATCCGGTCCGACTCCGAAACCGCTACCGACAGCGGGCGGGTCACTGTCTACAGGGATGTCGTCGAGTATGTCGAGAACTATCTGAGCTTGGTCTATCGGCGGCAAGTGAGCGGCTACGTGGTGTGGTGTCCGGAATGGTGGAAGCATGCCGAAGCCATCGCCCGCCTGGACGCCCTCTGGCGGGCTTGGGAGTACTACCGACTCGATGGCAGAGCAGGTATCAGCGTGTGGTTTCTCGAGCACGCAGACCCACACATGTTCGAATTGCTCGATCGACGCGGCCCGTTCGAATACTGCGGCGAGCTCGGCGGTCACCAAAACACGCTCGCTCCGCTGCCATTGCGGTCACCGCCACCGAACATATTCCGTGATCCGATCGTGGCGGATCTCGAAACCGAATCGGACAGTGCATAAGTCATCGGCTAGGTGGTCGAGCGGATGGCGCGGCGGGCGGCGATGGAGCCGAAGGTTTCGCGGTCGGCGAGGAAGCCTTCGAGGGCGAAGGTGGCGGCGCCGAGGCTGACGGGGTTGTGGGGGAGAGTGCACAGTTGCAGGGTTACCGCGGCGAAGGGGTCGGACATGGCGTGGTGGGCGGCTACGCGGCGGGTTGCGTCGAGCAGACGTTCGCCGAGGACGTTCGCGACGAGGTCGCCGAACACCATGGTGCGGGGGTTGAAGAGGTTGACCAGGTTGGCGACGGCGACACCCAGGTAGTTGCCGGTCCTTTCGATGACCGCGCTGGCGATGGGGTCGTCGCTGGCGGCGATGGCCGCGATGGTGGCGGTATCGTCGGCCGCGAGTAGTGGGCTGGCCGGTGCGATTTCGCGCAGAGTCCGCACGATGCCGCGTGCGCTCACATAGGCCTCGACGCAGCCGTGACGTCCGCAGCGGCATTCGCGTCCGTCGATGACGAGGTTGGTGTGCCCCCACTCGCCGGCACTATTGGTCACGCCGCGATAGAGCGTGCCGTCGATGACGACGCCGATACCGACTCCGGCGCGCAGCGTGACGACGATCAAATCGTCCACATCCCGCCCGGCTCCGAACCAAAGATGTGCTGCCGTACTGGCTTTCAGTGGATTGTCGAGATACAGCGGATGCGGCACCCGCGGTTGCAGCAGCGATTTCAACGACACGTCGTGCCAGTCCCAGTACGGCGAGAACACCGAAACACCGTCTTCGGGTTCCACCAATCCCGGCACGCTCAATCCGACGCCGAGCACCCGCTCCGCATCGTCGGCGGTCAGCTCGTCGATGCCGCGAACGATCAGCTCGGTGACATCCTCGGGCCGGGTGGCCGCGGGATCCACCGGAATCTCCACCGACCGCAGCACCGACATCGCCAGGTCGAAAAGGTCGAAATGAATACTGGTTTCGGCGATATCGACCCCGACGAGGGTGCCGCGCGCCGGATTGATCGCGAGCTGTGCGCGCGGCCGCCCGATGCCGGGCGCGTCGTAGCCGAGTTCGGCGAGCACCCCGACATCGAGCAGTTCGGCGATCATATTGCCCACGGTCGCGAACGAGAGCCCGGTGGCGCCGGCGATCTCCTGACGGCTGGTGTGGCCCTCGGCGGCGTAGACCGCCTGCAGTACGTAGAACCGATTCCGGCGGCGGATATCGCGCGCGGTCAGCTGGTACACGGTCGGGCCATCTCCTTCCGATTGATATTCGCAGACGCTACCCGAGCACTTCTGACAACACTATTTACAACGGTTATCCGAAGTCCTACTGTAACCCAGGTCACTACAAGACGCCGAGTGCCCGGCGCAGTATTCAGAGGAGCACCCCATGTCCTGGACCCACCGAAGCCGTTGGACCAGAGCCGTTTTCTGCGGGGTATCGCTCGCGCTGGCCGCATCGGCCTGCTCGTCGGGCAAGGACGATTCGCAGGCGACCGGTCCGCAGCACACCACCGGTGCGATCAGCCTGGTTTACGCGCAGAAGCAGGGCGATCAGGAGTACTTCATCGGTGAGGCCGAGGGCGCGAAGGCGAAGGCCAAGGAGCTGGGCATCGATCTGAAGGTGGTGAATCTCGGCAATGACGCGAACAAGGCGGTCACCGAGGTACAGAACGCGGTCAACCAGAAGGCCAGCGGTGTGATCGTCGTGGTGCCCGATCCGTCGGTCGGTCCGCAGGTCGCCCAGCTCGCGAAGGCCGGTGGTGTCGCGCTGCTGACCTCCGATGACCAGGTCTGTACGAACGGGCCGGATCCGTCGTCCTGCGCGAAGGACAATCTGGTGCCGCGGGTCGGCTTCAGCGGCACCCAGATGGGCACCGAGGTCGGCACCCGCGCCGGTCAGGACTTCAAGAAGGCCGGGTGGAAGCCGGAGGAGACCGCGATCATCGATGCCTGGAAACAGGATGTGACCGTGTGCACCGACCGGGTCAAGGCCAACGAGAAGGCCTTCAAGGAGGCCGCCGGCGTGGACGTCAAGGTGATCGAGGTCGGCACCGACAACACCCCCTCGGACGCCCAGAACAAGATCTCGGCGACGGTATCGGGCAATCGGTCGGTGAAGAACTGGATTGTCATGGGCTGCAACGACGAGAACGTCAGCGGCGGCGTCGCGGCGATCCAGAACGCCGGATACTCCGCCGACAATGTGCTCGGCGTCGGCCTCGGCGCCTATCTGGCCTGCAAGGAATGGCGCGGCGGCAAGCCGACCGGCTTCAAGGCGGCGCTGTTCATCAATGGCAAAGACGTTGGCGCACTGTCGGTTCAGACGATCTACGACTACCTGAAGAACGGCAAGCAGATGCCGCCCGAGGCCTACGCGCCGACCAAGATGGTCGACTCGACCAACTGGCAGCAGGCGGGCGTCACATGCAGCTGACCGGACTGCGGGTCTCCGGGCTGAGCAAGAGCTTCGCCGGGGTGCCGGCCCTGCGCGAAGTGAGCCTGGATTTTCCCGCTGGTGCGGTGACCGCCCTGATGGGTGAGAACGGGGCGGGTAAATCCACCCTGATCCGCATCCTCGGTGGCGATCACCGCCCGGATGGTGGCCGGCTCGAGTTGGATGGTGTGCGACTCGAGCTGGCCACCCCCGCCGACGCGCGGTCGGCCGGAATCCGGGTCATCGGCCAGGAACCGGAGATCGTGCCGCATGTTTCCGTCGCCGAGAATGTCTATCTCGGATCGCTGCCGCGACGCTCGGGCCGTCTGCTCGACCGAGCCGCCCTGCGCGAACGGATGCGCGCCGACCTCGCCCGACTCGGCTTCGACCGTGACCTCGATCCGGACACCGTCGGTTCGAAACTCACTGCGGCGCAACGCCAATTGGTGGAGATCATGCGAGCGCTGACCACCGATGCCAAGGTGATCGCCTTCGACGAGCCCACCTCGTCGCTATCGGACCACGAGACCGAATCGCTGTTTGCGCTGATCGGTCGATTGCGCGAGCAGGGCCTCGCGGTGATCTATGTGTCGCATCGGATGCGCGAGATCTTCCGGCTGGCCGATCGGGTCGCGGTGCTGCGCGATGGCGCGCTCGTCGGTGAGCGGGCCACGGCCGAGACCACCGATCGCGAGATCGTGCGGATGATGGTCGGCAGGGATCTGTCGACGCTATTCGCGCGCAAGCACAATACGCCGGGCCGGGTGGTCCTGGACGCGGATGCGGTGACCACCGACGATGTGACGGAGGTGAGTCTGCGGGTGCGCGCCGGTGAGGTGGTCGCGCTGGCCGGGCTGGTCGGCGCGGGTCGCTCGGAACTGGCCGGGGCGCTGGCCGGTGATCTGCCGATCCGCTCCGGCGAGGTGCGAGTGGACGGTAAGAAACTGCGTCTGCGGCAACCGCGAGATGCGGTGCGGGCCGGGATGGGGTACGCGCCGGAGGAGCGCAAGGCGCAAGCGCTGCTGCTGCATCGCGGTGTGCGCGACAATATTTCGCTCGCGATGCTCGACCGCCTACGGCGGCTGCGGTTCGTCCGGGGCGGCGAGGAGCGGCGACTCGCGCGTCAGTACGTCGACTCGCTCAGGGTGCGAACGCCTTCCATCGAGCAGGAGGTGCGCAAGCTCTCCGGTGGCAATCAACAGAAGGTCGTGCTGGCCCGCTGGCTGGCCCGAAAACCAAAGGTGCTCATCCTGGATGAGCCCACCCGTGGCGTCGATGTCGGCGCGAAAATCGAGATCTACCACATCATCGAGGAACTGGCCGAATCCGGCGTCGCGGTACTGGTGATCTCCTCGGAGCTACCCGAAGTGCTCGGCCTGGCCGACCGGATCGTGGTCATGCAACACGGCCGGGTCACCGGCGAACTGGACCGTGAAGAGGCCAGCGAGGAGGCGATTCTCGCGCTGGCCATGGCCGCCGACCTATCGCATACATCGCGAGGAAACCCATGACAGACCAACAACTTTCGATCCCAGCCGCCGTAGCCTCGCCTTCGGTGCTGGCTCGCGGCGCGGCAATGCGTCGGCTGGTGCAGGCAATCGGCACCGGAAATCTCAGTCTGATCGGCGCACTGGTGGTGGTCGTCGCGATCTTCGCCTGGCTCAACGACGGCTATCTGGATCCGGCGAATCTAGCCGGAATCGGTGAAGCGGTAACGGTTTTCGGTCTGCTCGCGGTGGTCCAGACGGTTGTGATCATCTGTGGTGCGCTCGATATTTCGGTCGGCTCGCAGGCCGGTGTCGCGTCGGTGATCAGCGCGATGGCCTTCACCGCGACCGCTGACAACCCCTGGTTGGGCATTCTTGCCGCGATCGGTGTCGGGCTGGTGCTCGGAGCGATCAATGGGTTGATCATCGTCTACGGACGCGTCAATCCGGTGATCGCGACACTGGCCACCCTGGCCGCGTTCAAGGGCGTCGCGCAGTTGATATCCGGTGGTAAGGCACAAGGTTTCGTGCTGGGCGACGATGTGTTCATCTTCATCGCTCGCGGCAAGATCCTGGGTCTGCCGGTGCCGGTGGTCATTCTCGCGGTGGTCGCGATCGGTATGCATGTGCTGCTGAAGTACACCGATATCGGCCGCAATATCTATGCCATCGGCGGGAACGACACGGCCGCAAGGCTTTCCGGGATCAATATCAACAAGTACCTGATCGCGGTATTCGTGCTCGCGGGTGCGGTGGCGGCGATTGCCGGGATCATTCTGACCGCGCGGACCGGTTCCGGGCAGCCGGTCTCGGGTAGTGAAGGGCTCGAGCTGAAGGCGATAACCGCGGCGGCGTTGGGTGGGTGTGCGCTGAAGGGCGGTAAGGGCACGATCGGTGGCACTCTGCTGGCCGTTGTGCTGCTCGGTGCGCTGGACAACGGGCTGAACGTTGTTGGTGTGAATACGTTCTGGCAGAACGTCGCTCAGGGTTCATTGCTGGTGGCGGCGGTTGTTATTCAGCAGCGGCGCAGCGGGGAACGTGCGGTCGGGTTGCCGACCTAGAACCCGTCAGGAGCGAATGATGATCGAACTGAAAGCCGCTCGGTGCTCGCCGAGGCCGGGCAGGTTGTGTGAGGGACCGGTCTGGGATGACCGCACCGATGAGGTGCTGTGGGTGGATATTCCGGCGGGACGCATTCATCGCGCGACACTGCGCGACGGTGACCTCGTGCAGAGGTCCACCGTGGCAGTGGGAAAGCGGGTCAGCGCGGTCGTGCCGTGCGCATCGGGCGGGCTGATCGCGACTGCCGTCGACACCTTCCTGCATATCGCTGACGGCACAATGACCGAAGTAGCGACGCTATCGCTGCCCGATGACGGGGTACGGCGGCGTATGAACGATGCCAAGGCCGACCCGTGCGGGCGACTGTTCGCCGGGACCATGTCCGAGGACGAAATCCCGGGCACCGCGGCGCTTTATCGACTCGATCCCAATGGGGGGCTGAGTACCGTGCGTCAGCAGGTGACGATCTCCAATGGTCTCGGCTGGAGCCCGGACGGTGCCACGGTGTATTACGCGGACAGCCCGACACATCGAGTCGAAGCCTTCGACTACGACTCGGCCACCGGCACTTTCAGCAATGGACGCACCTTCGCGGAGTTTCCGGACGGTCTGCCCGATGGTTTGACTGTGGACGCAAAGGGTTTCGTCTGGGTCGCGGTGTGGGGTGCGGGGCAGGTGCGTTCGTTCGATCCATCGGGTCGGCCGCATGCGGTGATCGATGTCGGCCCGGCGCAGGTCTCCAGTTGCGCCTTCGCCGGACCGAACCTGGATGTTCTCGTAATCACCACGGCCGCGGAGGGTTCCGCTGATCCGGATGCTGGGCGGCTGTTCACCTGTGAGCCGGGCGTGACCGGTCTTGCGACGAATACCTACTCCGATGCGAGGTTGGTGAGTAACCCATGACCGCTGATCGCGTCCTCACCCTGAATCCGCCGGTAATCGCAATCCTGCGCGCTCCGACGGCCGCTCGGTTCGCCGAGGTGACCGCCGTACTGCACGAGTCGGGCATCACGGCGGTGGAGTTCACGCTCAACTCGCCGGGGGCACTGGAGGCACTGCGCGACTGCGCCGGATTTGCCCACGCGGTCGGCGCGGGCACAGTGCTCACGGCGACCGATGCCGCTCGAGCTGTGGACGCGGGTGCGGCATATCTGATCACCCCGACGGTATGCCCCGAGGTCATCGCGGAGGGCCGCCGCATGGGTGTGCCGGTGATCTGCGGCGCGTTCACGCCCACCGAGATCCACGGTGCGTGGCAGGCGGGCGCGACCATGGTCAAGGTCTTTCCTGCCTCGGTCGGCGGTCCCGGCTATGTGGAGGCGATTCGGGGTCCGCTGAAGGAGATCCCGCTGGTGCCGACGGGCGGTATCGGGCTCGCCGATGCCAGGGCGTATCTGGATGCGGGTGCCAGGGCGCTCGGCATGGGCTCGCCGCTCGTCGGTGACGCGTGCACCGGCGGTGATCTGGATGCGTTGCGTGAGCGTGCGTCCGCGGTACGGAAGGCGTTGCTGTGATTGCTGTTTCGTGGGATCCGAATGCTGAGCCCCGCAGCGTGCGAAGGTCACGGCGATGACAGGCGGATTGGTCACTTTGGGCGAAGCACTCGGTGTCGTCGCCGCCACTGAGCCAGGCCCTTTGGCTCCCGGTGCGACAATGCGGATGGATTTCGCGGGCGCGGAAGCGACGGTCGCCATCGGCGTCCGCAGGTTGGGGCACGAGAGCGCATGGGTGGGCAGCGTCGGTGCCGATGCGGTCGGCACCATGGTGCTCGATCGACTCCGCGCCGAACAGGTCGACATCTCGCGATGCCGAATCGATCCGGAACTGCCGAGCGGGCTGATGTTGCGTGAGCGGCGAACCGCCGACCACATGCGAGTCACCTACTACCGCAAGGATTTAGCAGGATCTCGATTAGCGGCCGCCGATATCGACACTGCCCAGGTCGCCGCCGCGCGGGTACTGCATCTCACCGGCATTACCCCGGCACTGAGCCCATCCGCCCGCGACGCCGTCCACACCGCACTCGACGCCGCCGTCGATGCCGGGGTCACCGTCTCCCTCGATATCAACTACCGCCGCGCATTGTGGTCGGAAGCGGATGCGGCCGTGGAAGTTTCGAAGCTGGTGTCCCACGCCGACATCGTCTTCGCGGGTACGGACGAAGCAGCCCTCCTGGTACCGTCCGCTAGCCCCGGCATGATGGCGGAATCCCTCGCCGCACTGGGGCCTTCGCAAGTTGTGATCAAACTCGGATCCGAAGGCGCACTCGCACTGCACGACGACGAGCTGATCCGGCAGCCAGCGGTGGATATCCGCAGCGTCGACCCGGTCGGCGCGGGCGATGCGTTCGTCGCGGGCTACCTCGCCGGTGTGCTCGACAACGGCTCCGTGCGCCACAGCCTGCAATTGGCCGCCACCTGCGGCGCATTCGCCGTATCCGTACCCGGTGATTGGGCTGGTCTGCCGTTCCGGCACGAACTCGGCCTGCTCATCGGCGCCGACATCAACCGATAGGGAAGAGCATGAGTCGTCTGGCAGACCGGGTCGCGGTCGTCACCGGGGGTGCGTCCGGCATCGGTGCGGCCACCGCCCACCGGCTCGCCGCCGATGGCGCGGCGGTCGTCATCGCGGATATCGCTGAGGCGAGTGGGCGCGAGGTCGCCTCGAAGATCCGTGCAGCCGGTCATCGAGCCGAATTCGTCCGCTGCGATGTGTCTTCGGAGGATTCTTGGATCGAGCTACGCAATAGCGTCAACGAGCTGTTCGGACCGCTGGACTTCCTGTGCAGCAACGCGTCCCGACAGGCCACTATCCCGGCCCACGAATTGACCAGGCAGGCATGGGATGACGGCCTCGCGGTCAACCTGACCCCGCTGTTCCTCGGCCTGCACACCTTCATCGACGATCTGCGCAGCCGCAGCGGCAATGTGGTCGCGGTCTCCAGCGTGCACGCCCACTTCGGGCTTCCCGGTTATCCGGTCTATGCCGCCGCCAAGGGCGGTTTGACCGCCTTGGTCCGGCAGCTGGCCGTGGAGTACGGGCGCGCACGCGTGCGGGTCAATGCCGTGCTGCCCGGCCCGATTCTCACCCCGGTATGGGATGACGTAGACGAGGCAGGTCGGCGGCTGTCCGCCCAGGCCACCGCGCTGGACCGGATGGGCGCACCCGAGGAGGTCGCCGCCGCGGTGGCCTTCCTCGCCTCCGACGACGCATCCTTCATCACCGGTGCCAACCTGGTCGTCGACGGCGGCTGGAGCGTGCGAAAGGAGTCCCGGTGAAGATCACCGCACTCACCACCTACCTGGTCGCCCCGCGCTGGTGCTTCCTGAAGATCGAGACCGACGAGGGCATCACGGGCTGGGGTGAACCGGTCCTCGAAGGCCGCGCTCACACCGTCGCCGCCGCGGTCGACGAACTGGCCGACTACCTTGTCGGCAAGGACCCGATGAGCATCGAAGCGCACTGGCAGATGCTTACCAAGGGCGGCTTCTATCGGGGCGGACCGATCCTGTCGAGTGCGGTCGCGGGCATCGACCAGGCGCTGTGGGATATCACCGGAAAGGCACTGGGCGTGCCGATTTGGCAATTGCTCGGCGGTGCGGTCCGCGATCGGGTCCGGGTATACAGCTGGATCGGCGGCGATCGACCCGACGATGTCGCGCGCGCGGCGGTAGAACGAAAAGAACAGGGGTTCACCGCGATCAAGATGAACGGCTCCGCCGAATTGGAGCTGATCGATACGCCGCGCGCGACCCGAGGCATCGTCGATCGCGTCGCGGCGGTGCGTGAGGCAACCGGCGACGATTTCGATATCGCCGTCGATTTCCATGGCCGCCTGTCCATTCCGATGGCGCGGCGTGTGCTACCGCTACTCGAACCGTATCTGCCGTTCTTCGTCGAGGAACCGCTCGTCCCGGAGTGCAGCAGCCAGATCGGCGAGATCACCCGCACGACAAGCATTCCCATCGCCACCGGCGAACGACTCTACTCGCGTTGGGATTTCAATGTGGTGCTCGATCAGGGCATCGCCGTCGTCCAGCCCGATCTCTCGCACGCGGGTGGCATCTCCGAGGTCCGCCGCATCGCCGCCCTTGCCGAGGCTCGCGATATCGCCCTCGCCCCACACTGCCCCCTCGGCCCTATCGCCCTCGCCGCCAGCCTCCAGGTCGGCTTCGCCACCCCCAACCTGCTCATTCAGGAGCAAAGCCTCGGCATCCACTACAACACCGGCTCGGACTTGCTCGACTACCTCGTCGACCCGACGGTTTTCGCTTACCACGACGGCTATGTCGACCTGCTCCAGGCCCCTGGCCTCGGCATCCAGATCGACGAAGCTGCGGTGACTCGCGCTGCCGAACAGGGCCACCGTTGGCGAAACCCGATCTGGCACCGCAAGGACGGTTCCTTCGCCGAGTGGTGACGCTCCACAGCTGAACCCCTTCATTGCCGCGGCTGCGTGTAATTCGTCCACTGGTACCCATCGAACCACCGCACCAGCCCTGGATTCGCATGGTCCGGATACCACCCCGGTGCCATCGCAGGCGTCGGCGATCCCCCTCCCGACCCGGACTTCACGATCAACACGATGACCACCGGCACCGCCACGACCGCAAGCAGAATCAAGATGTGCAGAAAACTGACAGCACCCATGCGGTCAGTATGCAGTACGCCCAACAACCACCTCACACCATGGGAGTCTGATCAACATCCGTTTGGTGCCGGAGCTCCTGCGAACCGGTCCGCGAGATATTCAACCGCATCCTGTTGGTGGACAAGGCCTTCCAATATATGGTCGAGCCAACCGTCGCGGATGATCTGTACGCTCGCCCCGCCTGCGCACCACTGACGCATCATATCGTCGGCTTGACTCACCGGCACGATTTCGTCGAGAACGCCGTGAAAGCTGTAGATCGGTACACGTGGCACGAATCGGCCGAGTGTATTGCGCGCCAGGACATCAGCGACGCGTGGATCACCGAGGAGGTCCGGCACGGCCGACGGGCTATGTAGGCCGGCGAAGGCGGGACTGGTCAACGATTGCTCGGTGCACATCTGCCGAATCTGTGAGAACACGTGCGGACCTCGAGGATTGAGTAAGGACGCGATACCGACCTCGGGATACTCGGCATGGAGAATTGGTGCCAGCAAGGTGGTATGCGACTCTCGCGCCTGCGATAGCGCTTTAACTGACCGGGATTCACTTCTTCCTCGCACGGTAGGCGGCGACAGCGTTGCGATTTCCGCAGGCTGTGCTGCAGTAGCGGCGCGATCTATTGCGTGACAGGTCGAGAACGAGGCCTTCGCAGCCCTCGTCGGCGCAGAGGGATAGCCGGCTCAGCTCGTCGGAGCGGACCAGATCGATCATTGCCATTGCGGTCTCGACGGCGATGCGAACCGGGAGCGGAGCCTGCGCGGGTACCGCGTGGATGTGGTAATCGACATCGCCGTGCCGAACCAACTGTGGCAGGGCACGATGCATCGCCAGCGTCTCGTTGATCAGCCGCACCGTCGTGTCGCGATCACTGGTCAGCATGTGACGTAGCGGCGTGCGCAAGGCGCGCACCGCGGCGAGCTCGGCGGCGTCGCCGGCGTGCACGCCGGTGTAGACGTGTTTGTCGAAAAACTCGTCGAGCTGGGCGATCTCGGTCAACGTATCCGGCTCCTCCGCGGAATTCACCAGCTCCACCGCCGCAACCAACGCCGCCTCAGTGTCATGGGCAAAGGCCATGTTGACATATTACCTGGCCGACCTTAGCGTCATTAGTCATGGTTGCGATGACTCATGACAGCACTGCGCAGCGGCTGCGGACCGGACTGCTTTGCGCGGTGGTGTCCGCGTCCTCGTTCGGGCTATCGGGATCACTGGCTCGCGGCTTGATGAATGCGGGCTGGAGCTCCGCGTCCGTGGTGGCGGTCCGGGTGCTGGTTGCCGCGGCGGTTCTGGTTCCGATCGCACTGGTGCAGTTGCACGGTGACTGGGATCTGTTGCGCCGCAACGCATCCTTGATCACCGCGTATGGACTGCTCGCCGTGGCCGGTACCCAACTCGCCTACTTCAACGCCGTAGCCCATATGCAAGTCGGCGTGGCGCTGCTCATCGAATACACCGCGCCGGTGGCCGTGGTTGGCTGGCTATGGCTGCGTAATAGCCAACGTCCGAGCGCCGCAACGGTTCTCGGCGCAGTACTCGGGATGGCCGGTCTGATCCTGGTCATCGACCTGCGCTCCGGCCTGGCCGCCAGCGGCATCGGCATCGCATGGGCCCTCGCTGCCATGATCGGCGCCGCCGCCTACTTCCTGCTCTCCGCCCACGGCGACGGCACCCTGCCGGGCACGGTACTCGCCGCCGGTGGTCTCCTCCTCGGCGGACTCGCCCTCCTCGCGGCAGGCGCGATCGGCATCGTCCCCCTCGACGCCACCACCAATCCCGTTGTCTTCCAATACTTCACCGTCTCGTGGTGGCTCCCCGTCCTCGCGCTCGGCACGATAACCGCCGCCCTCGCCTACGTCTCCGGCATCGCCGCCACCCGCCTCCTGGGCTCCCGCCTCGCCTCCTTCGTAGCCCTCTTCGAAGTCCTGGCCGCACTCGCTTTCGCCTGGGTCCTCCTCGGCGAATCCCCCCGCCCTCTCCAACTCCTCGGCGGCACCCTGATCCTCATAGGAGTAATCACCGTCCGCCAAGGCGAAACCACCCTCGCGCCGGGGACCTCGAGCCGAAAGCTTCGTCTGGAGGGGTGACGCGCCGCATTCGGGCGATGCGGCACACCGGCTCGAGCCATGACGGGGACCACATCTGTCGCAACTGGCCCACGGGCGCGGCTTGACCTTCACGTATACGTCAATCCTTAGCGTCGCTCCCATGACTGTTATGACGCGAACCGCACGGGCTGTCCAGCTTTCCGCACGACCGGGCGGGTTTCCGAAACTGGCCGACTTCCGACTGGTCGAGCAGCCGGTGCCCGATCCGTCGTCGGGGCAGGTGCTGGTGCGGAATCTGTACATGTCGATTGATCCGGGCATGCTCATGCAGATTGGCGCCTACCCGGGAATTCCCATGCCGCCGTTCGCTGTTGGCGCGACGATGTTCGGGGATGCGATTGGTGAGGTCGTCGCCTCCGCGGATCCGGCTGTTCCGGAGGGCGCGCTGGTGCTGCATCGGCTCGGTTGGCGCGAGTACGCGGTGGCCGAGGCGAGCGCGATCCGGATCGTGGATCCGGAGGCGTATCCGTCGCCGTCCAGCTATCTCGGATTCGGGCTGGTCGCCTACGCGGGCCTAACGGGCGTGGCGGGTCTGCGTGCCGGGGATACGGTTTTCGTTTCCAGCGCGGCGGGCGCCACCGGTGGCATGGCCGGCCAGATCGCGCGGCTGCTCGGCGCGGGTCGGGTCGTCGGTAGCGCCGGCTCGGCGCGAAAGGTGCGCCATGTCGTCGAAGAGCTCGGCTTCGACGCGGCCTTCGATTACCACGACGCACCTCTGGTCGAGGAGTTGCGAGCGGTCGCGCCGGACGGGATCGATGTGTATTTCGACAATGTGGGTGGTGCTCAGTTGCGGGCGGCGATCGAGGTGATGAATGTGGGTGGACGCATCGCGCTCTGCGGTGCTCTCGCTCGGCAGCGGTCCGGAGGTCTGCCCGACGAGGGGCCCGGAGATCTGCTGCCGGTGATCGGTAAGCGGATCACGCTGCGTGGCTTCACCATGCTCGACCATCTGGATCTGGCGGCGGAATTCGGGCAACGCTTACGTCGCTGGGTTGCCGATGGGCAACTCGTCCAATCCGAGACCCTCGTCGACGGGCTGGAGAACGCCCCGCGGGCATTGCTCGATCTGGTCCGAGGCCGCTACACCGGGAAGGTGGTGGTACGTCTCGCGCGTTGACCGTACCGACGGAAGGAAAACAGATGCTGATCGGTGAACTCGCGACGCGCACCGGTACCACCACCCGCGCCCTGCGCTTCTACGAAGAGCAGGGGCTGCTCACCTGCGACCGCACCACCTCGGGGTACCGCACTTACGACGAAAACGCGATCAAACAGGTGAACAACATCCGCGAATTGCTCGACATCGGTTTCACCATCGACGATGTCCGGGCCTTCCTGCCCTATCTGGACCACGACTTGCCCGCCGTATTCCCTTTCGAACCGCGCTGCGCCACCGGATACGCGGCTGTCGGACCACCGCGAGTTGCCGAGTTGAACGCGCGCATTACTCGGTTGACGGAACTGCGGGATCGGCTGCTCGACCGCATGCCCTGGCTCGCGGCCGACGCCCCAATTGCTCGGCGCGACGACGTCCAGTAGCAACGCGGACCGGTGACTGTGAAGGGGAAGTGTTCCGAATTCGCCCGCTGCCGCGATCGGCGTGGCAGGATCGGGATGCGACGGATGGGGATGGGATGACTGAAACTGATTCGACGGCAACGGTATTCACGACGATCGCGGAGGCGCGGGCGGGGCTGCGGCGCGGGGAGGTCGGTGCGGTCGAGTTGGTGGACGGGGCACTGGCAGCCGCCGATGCGCATGACGAGACGTTCGGTGTCTTCTTGGCTCGATTCGAGCAGCGGGCTCGGGCGCAGGCGGCCGAGGTGGATCGCAAGATCGCGGCGGCGGAGGCGCTGGCGCCGTGCTGATGCTCACCGATGACCGTGTCGCCGACAATATCCTCGGCGGCAGCCTATCCACCCGCGGCGCCCTGGATCAGGTGCTGTTCACCGACCCACCGTTGGCGAACTATTGCATCACCTATCCGCGACAGCCGATCCTGATCGAGGAAATGTGGCTGCCCCCACACCAACCCGTTCTCATCAGCATGGCGGCCTGCAATAACGACCCCGAGATCGTCGGCGAGCACACCGGCAACCGGTCACATCTGGCATGGAGCGCGGGCCCGCATGCCTGCACCGCAAAGTCCATGGCGTACTTGATAGCTCAGGACGCCATCGACCAATTACTCGATGCGATACCGGAACTCGGACTCGCCACCCCGGCAGCGGACCTGAAATGGCGACCGGGCCCATTCACCGCGCATTGACCGCGCTTCCCGTGACATTCCCCAAGTCACCGCCGTGGACCATCTGACAGCGCCTCAGCCGCAGCAGCCGCAATGGCGCCCGCAACGCCACTGAGCGCAGGCGAATCGACCTTCCACTGCTGCCAATAGAGCGGCACATCGATATACGAATCCCCATCGATCGGCACGAGGTCCCGACCACTTCGAGTCTGCAGATCGGGCAACATCCCCCACCCCAGCCCGATCCGAATCGCCTCCGCGAATCCGGCCGACGACGGCACATAATGCCGCGGCGGATCCACCGGCTGTCCACATCGCCGCCGTAGATGCCGATCCTGCAGATCATCCTTCCGATCGAAAAGTACAACGGGCGCAACGGAATATGCCTCGGCGGTCGGCCCATCCGCGAACCAGGTCCGCGCGAACCGCGGATTCGCCATGGGCCGATACCGCATGGCACCAAGCCGCTTTACTCGACATCCCTGCACTGCCGACGAGGTGGCGGTGATCGCCGCCATCACCGTCCCGTCGCGCAGCAATCGAGTCGTATGTTCCTCATCCTCGCGATGTATCTCGAAACACACACCGGCGGGCGCCTGCCGCAATGCGGGCATCACCCAGGTTTCCAGCGAGTCGGCATTGACCGCGATCGGCACCCGGATCGGCCGACCCGCCGGCCGATCGACATCGCCGAGTTCGCGTGCGGCATCCCCGGCGAGCAGCTCGATCTGTCGCGCCAAACGCAGCACCGCGAGCCCGGATTCGGTGGGCCGCACCGGTTTTGTGCGTTGCAGCAGAATGCGACCTGCGGCATCCTCGAGCGCCTTGATGCGTTGACTGACCGCCGACGGCGTCACGCGCAGACTGCGCGCGGCGGCGTCGAAGGTGCCCTCGGTGACCGCCGCGTTGAGCGCGCGGAGCTGATCGAACTGCAGGTCCATTAAGAAATCCTAAAGGTACTTCAGAATCTTTAGCTGGTCTGGTCAGGTCTTCGAACCTAGCGTCGATACATGTGACGGCATCATCGGCGGCCCTGGCGGCCATCTCGGGACTCGGCTTCGGACTCTCCTTGATCGTGGCGATCGGCGCGCAGAACGCCTACGTTTTGCGCCAAGGTCTGCGCGGCCAGCATGTGCTCGCGGTGGTCGCGGTCTGCACCGTGTCCGACATCGTGCTGATCGCGGCGGGAGTCGGGGGGTTGGGTGTCGTAGTCGAATCCGCCCCCGTCTTGCTGACGGTGATCCGCTACGCCGGAGCCGCTTTTCTACTCGGCTACGGCATTCTCGCCGCCCGCCGCGCCGTCGCGGCATCGAGTCTGACCGCCGACTCCACCGGCGCCACCGTCGCACTCGGCGCGACCATCCTCACCTGCCTGGCCCTGACCTGGCTCAACCCGCACGTCTACCTGGACACGGTGCTGCTGCTCGGCTCCTTCGCCAATACCTACACCAGCCCGGACCGCTGGTTCCTCGGCGCGGGCGCGATGGTCGCCAGCATTATCTGGTTCACCTCGCTCGGCTATGGCGCCCGCAAACTCGCCCCGCTATTCGCCCGTCCGATCGCTTGGCGCGTACTCGATTCGGTGATCGCGGTCGTGATGTTCGGTCTTGCGCTGGGCTTATTACTCACCGGCTAAGCTGGCAGGACCTGCAACGCTGGGGGATCGGATCGCGATCAGTACGTGGTGGGGGTCGCCGCCCCGGCGGGAGAGGTGGGCTGGCTGTGAGTTATCCGTACGGCTATGGGGAGCCGCCGCGGCAGGATCCGGCGCCGTGGGGACAGCCGGTGGGCTATCCGGCGCAGCAGGGCTGGGGGCAGACCGGCTATCCGATGGGGTATCCCAGCGCGCCGCCCCCGAGCCCGCCGCCCAAATCGAAGACCGGTGTGATCGTCGCGGTGGTGCTCGGGCTGGTCGCCGTGCTCGGCGTCGGACTGGTCGTTATCACCGCGCGCGACAAGGACCAACCGCAGGCGTCGAATGCGACGGCCACTGTGGTCCCGGCCACGAGCGCGCCGCGCGCGACCACCCCGCGAACGACCGCGACAACGCCGCCCCCTGGCCAACCGCCCCCTGGCCAACCGTCCTCGGGCAAGCTCACCTACACCGACTTCGCCGGGGACTGGAATTTCAAATTCGACAGCGTGGAATTGCACGCCGACTGGGTTGAGGGCCGCGATCACGCCAACTGCCGCGATTTCGAGGTGAACGGCAAGCTCACCGGCTTGGGCTGCCAGTACGCCGCCGAAATGGTGTATCGGGCCGAGGGCGGCGGGCTGAAGATCACCCAATTCGTCCTCGCGATGTCGACCCAGGGCCAGGCCACGGCCGCGCTCGGCAAGTTCACCGATGAGGACCTGCACCTGCGACCGGGCACCTACATCGACAATTTCGTCACCGGCAAATGGCGCGACGGGACCGAAAAGGAATTCGTCGTGGTCACCGTGGTCACCGCCAATGCGGCTGTCGCCGCGGACACGGTCAAAAAGTATCTGCAATATCGGCACGCGGATACGCTCGGCGCGCTGGCGTTCCGATAGCTGTGCCGATGAACCGGCTGCAAGGCTGTGGCAGTGTCGGTGCCATGCGATGGCGAAGCTGGAAGACGACCGCCGCGATCTGCGCGTGGGGCATGTTGCTCGGTGGATGCGCGCACGACGCATCCGGTTCATCGGCGCGCACCACGACGCCGCAGATAAGCGACGAACCGACGACGAACCCGCCGAGCTTCATTGCCGATGACCGCGTCGTCGTCATCGACCCGGGACACAATGGCGGCAATGCCGCCCAGCCTGGCGAGATCAACCGTCAGGTGCCGGACGGTCGCGGAAAAACCAAGGCGTGCAACACCACCGGCACATCCGCCACCGACGGCTATACCGAGCACGAATTCACCTGGGATGTCGCCATCCGTGTCCGGGATACCTTGGCCGCCCGCGGAATTCGCGTCGTGCTGACCCGCGACGACGATGCCGGTGTCGGCCCCTGTGTCGACGAACGCGCCGCGATCGGAAACCGCAGTGGTGCGGCGGCTGTCGTCTCGATCCATGCCGACGGCGCTGTCGCGGGCGCGCACGGCTTCCACGTCGCGTACTCGTCGCCGCCACTGAATCCGGCACAGGGTGAGCCGTCGCAGCGACTGGCAACGACGTTGCGCGACATCATGATCGGGTCCGGCTTCGTCCCGTCGACCTATGTCGGCTCCGATGGCATGAATCCGCGCGCGGATCTGGCGGGACTCAACCTCTCCGAACGTCCGGTCGCGCTCGTGGAATGTGGAAATATGCGCGATCCGGGTGATGCGGCGCTGATCGAATCGCCCGATGGGCGGGCGAGGTATGCCGACGCCATTGCCAATGCGATCTCGGCGTATCTCGGATAGGCCCGTGCCGGTGATCGGGATCACTACTTGTTCGCTATGTACCCCTATCGTCGTTGAGTTAACGACGTTACGCTAACGCTGTTACGTGAGATGCAGTCGAACAGGGGAGCCGCTCATGCTCGTACGGATCGCACATCTGTCCACCAGACATCCGCGCACAATCCTGCTCGCCGCCGCCCTATTGGCCATACTTTGCGGCGCATTCGGCGCCTCGGCGACCTCGCATATGAAGACCGCCGGTTTCACCCCGGGCGACGCCGAGTCGTCGCAGGTCGCCAAGCTGGTCGCGGATAACTTCGGCGGCGCGGAACCCAACCTAATCCTGCTGGTTCGCGATGATGCCGGTGCGGACAGTCCGGCCGCGAAGGCGGCGGGCGCGAAGTTGATCGACACCTTGCGTTCGCGCGGCGATGTGATCGGCGTCCAGTCCTATTGGAACGCTCCGCAGTCCCTGTCGTCCGCATTGCGCAGCAAGGACGGTAAGAGCGCGCTGGTGCTCGGTTACATCACCGGCGAGGAGTCCGTGGCCCAGAAGGCCGCCGGTGCGATCGCCACAGAGGTCACCGGCACCAATGACGGTGTCAGCATCTATCAGGGCGGCCTCAGCTCCATCTACCACGACTCCAACGAGCAGATCACTCACGATCTCGCGGTCGCCGAGAGTGTGGCCATCCCGCTGTCGTTCATCGTGTTGATCCTGGTTTTCGGCAGCCTGGTCGCGGCCTTCCTGCCGCTGGCAGTCGGCATCTTCGCGATCTTGACCACCCTGGCCATCCTGCGCACCCTCACGGTTTTCACCGATGTGTCGATCTACGCGCTGAATTTGACCACGGCACTGGGTCTTGCGCTCGCGATCGACTACAGCTTGTTCATTGTCAGCCGCTATCGCGAGGAACTCGGCAATGGACTCGATATCGAGGCGGCAGTGGTGCGGGCGGTACAGACCGCGGGACGCACCGTGCTGTATTCGGCGCTGACCGTCGCGCTGTCGGTGGCCGCGCTGGGCGTCTTCAACCTGTACTTCCTGAAATCCTTTGCCTACGCCGGCGTTGCGGTGGTCGCCGCGGCCGCCGCCGCATCGATCCTGGTCCTGCCCGCGGTGCTGATGTTGCTCGGGCATCGGGTTAATGCATTGGATCTGCGAAAGCCGTTGGGCCGCTTGCTCGGCCGTGACCTGCATGCTGCGCGCGCACCCGAGCAGACCTTCTGGTATCGCACGGTGCAGTGGGTGATGCGCCATGCCGCACCGGTCGCCATCGCGATCGTCGTGCTGATGCTAGCGATCGGTTCCCCGTTCCTCGGCGTGAAATTCGGCTATCCGGACGATCGAGTGCTCAACGCGGGCACCTCCGCCACCAGCCGCACGGTCGGCGACGCACTGCGCTCGGACTTCCAGTCCAATGCCGCGAACAATGTCACCGTGGTGCTCGACGACTACCACGGAAATCCGTCCGCCATCGGCGATTACGCCGCCACACTGTCGAAGGTGGATGGCGTGTCCGGAGTGCTCTCGGGTGTCGGTCTGTACACCGGCGGACTGAAGGTGGCGGCCGGATCGCCGCAGATGACGAATGACACCGGCGCATTCCTCACTGTGGCAACGACGGTCGATCCCTTCACCGCCGCGGGCAAGTCGCAACTGGAGCGGCTTCGTGACGTCCCGAGCCCGGGACCGGCGCTCTTCGGGGGCAGTGCGGCGATAAACCGCGACTCCCTCGAAGCGCTGGGTGCGCGACTGCCACTGGCCGGCGCGCTGATCGTGCTCGCCACCTTCGTGGTGCTGTTCCTGTTCACCGGAAGTGTGTTGCTGCCGCTGAAAGCCCTTGCCCTCAATACGCTTTCGTTGACAGCAGCGTTCGGTGCGATGGTCTGGATCTTCCAGGATGGGCACTTGTCCAGCGTTTTCGGCAATGACGCGACCGGTTATCTGGTCCCGACCATGCCGATCCTGATGTTCTGTCTCGCCTTCGGAATGTCCATGGACTACGAGGTATTCCTGCTTTCGCGCATCCGCGAGGAGTGGGTGGCCTCGGGACGCACCGCCGCGGACAACACTCGCGCGGTCGCGCTGGGTGTCGCGCGCACCGGCCGGATTTTCACCGCGGCCGCGCTATTGATGGCCATCGTGATGGCCGCCATGGTCACCTCGAAGGTATCGTTCATCCAGATGACGGGCCTGGGGCTGACTTTGACGGTGCTCGCGGACGCCACGCTGATCCGCGGCCTGCTCGCGCCCGCACTCATGCGGTTGCTCGGCACCGCGAACTGGTGGGCGCCCGCGCCACTCGCCCGGCTGCATGCCAAGATCGGCTTGAGCGAGGGCGAAACCGCAACGGGCACATCCGAATCAGATAATCATCTACTAGCCGGACGAACGTGAATTTCACCCGCAGGCAGCGTTCGGCACGTGGCTCCGGTGCGGAGCTACGCGCCGAAATCCTCGATGCCACAAAGAAACTGCTGGCTGACGCAGGTCACGTCGACGCGGTTTCCATTCGGGAAATCGCCAAGATCGTCGGCGTCACCGCGCCGTCGATCTACCGCCATTTCGCGGATAAGGATCAGCTGATCGAATCCGTGGTGGCCCAGGTATTCGAAGATCTGGACGCGGTAATGCTGGCCGCATCCGATCCGAATGAGTCGCCGATGGAGCGTCTGCGTCAGCAGGGCCAGGCGTATGTCCGGTTCGCCAGGGAGCATCCGGAGCAGTACCGCCTGGCCATGACGCCTGGTGAGACGGCGGGCGCGGTCGACCAGGTGCTGACCAGCAGTGCCTTTGCCCATCTCGCGGCGACCGTCACCGAGTGCATGAACCTCGGCGTGGTCACGCCGGGTGACCCGGTGCCGGTCGTCTTGGAGCTGTGGTCGAGCGCGCACGGCATCGCCTCCCTGCTGATCGCGAAACCCTATCTGCCGTGGGGAGATGTGGAGGCGTTCACCGATCGCGTACTGCGCGCGATCTGCGTCGGACGCGTTGTCATCGATAACGTGCTCGGCGAAGATGTGTCCCCCGACGCCGTCGCCCAGTGGGCGGTGGCGAACCGGCGTCAGAGCTGACGTCCGGCTCTGATCAGCACCGCGCGGCGAATATGCTTCATCTTGTCGATTCGGGGGATAAGGCAACCATCCGAGCGAACTGCCGCGAAGCAGAAGGAGTCGCCCGCGGTACCGCCCATCATGTCGGTAGCTTGTCGCGGATGTTCTGGACGTGCCGCGAGTATAGCGGCCAGCGCATCGCGACCACATCGAGGATTGTCCCGATGCGCGCCGCGTCCTCCAACAACGTCGGTGGTACAGGCGGGCGCAACAGATATTCGATGTCGGTGAGTAAGCGGGACGAGTCCTCTTCATCCATATGAGCTGCCTCGCGGGTGATCTCCGCTAGCTGTGATTGATCGCCCATCCGATAGGCGGCGATTCGAACCTGCGGTCCGATCTCCTCATCCCGGCCGAATTCCTCTGCCAGAGCGGACATTTCGGCACGCGATAGGTCACCCGTCCGGCCCAGAGAGTCGATTGCATACCGCCGCACCGCCCCATACTCGTCAATATCGCGCACGCACTTGACCAGAGCAGCGGTTCCGTGCCCTGGATAGCTGCCCAACGCTTCGGCCAGGGAAGCGCGCACCAGCCACGACGGGTCCGCGCGCAGCAGATCCACGAGGACGTCGACTGCGGGACTGAACCGAACGAGGCCGAGCGACTCTGCCGCTTCGTTGCGAACCATCTCGTCTGAGTCCGACAGCATCCGCAACAACACTGGCCCGACAACTGAAACCTGCGCCACCCCCAGAAATCCGATCGCGCGCGCCGCTTCACTTCGAACGGCGACATCACCCGATTCGACGAGCGGCAGGATGTCTGCGACGGCCCGATCGTCGCCGAGCTTGATCAATTCGATCATCGCACGGACCTGCTGACCAGGATCGCCCGATGTCAGCGCTGAATTGAGCTGGGAAGCTCCGTCCATTTTGTCCTCACATCCTTCGATCGCCATCGACATGTACAACTTGACCCAGGCCACTGCGATCCACTATCGCCCACCGCCGCCACTAGACTGTCGGCACTCGTGTTGCTTCTGCGTTTTCTTGATTCTCTGTCGCCTCTTGGCATCGTTTTCTGCCTCGTCCCACAGCTTCGCCAGGGCCTCGCACGCTCCGCTGGCCGCGCCGGATTCTATTAGCGCCCGCATTTCGTTTTCGATGCCTGTGTCGGCCACCCTCTGTTTTCCGCCCTTCGCCATTTCGGCGACGAAGACTCCCGCAACGCTCACCGCAGTAAGCGAGGCTATCTCGTCCAACGATGTTTGAATATTGAGAGGATGAACAGAGTTCACGGCTGCGGCGATTCCCACGCCGACCTCGAGGGTCTGGAACAATCTACATATGTTCCACAGGTTGCGAATCCGTGTCGCAGCGGTGGCAACCGCGGCTGTTCCGGCGGCTGTTCCGGCGGCGGCCTCGGCTTCGGCGGGGCCCAGGGTTGCCAGACCAGCTGTCAGAATCTCGGTCAAGGCAACTGCTGCCACAGTGCCGACCGCAATCCAGAACAACTCCTTCATCAAACTGTTGACGTGACTGTCCAGATCCGACCTGAATGCCACCAGATTCGTATGATGATCTCCGACTGCTCCGGACAGGGACATCGATACCGACGCGATAGCGGCTGCGCCGTTGGCCAAGGTGGTGAGGTGTGCCTCGACGTCGGCAATATCCGGCGCCTCGGTTTTGGCTGAGTGGATAGCGGCGATGATCGCCTTGATATCTGCCTGTGCGTTCTTGATGGCCGATGATTCAGCGAACTTCTTCCAGGCTTCCCCAGCGGACTTCACACGATCTGTGTCGCCGTTCGGGACCGTGTATCCGATCTGGTCCAACAGGCCGGGCACACTTGTGTCAAGCCCTTTGGCTGTACCGCCAAAAGCTGACGGTGCTGGGGTGATGTCGTTCTGGAACACCACACCTTGCGGAACGTGAAACGGTGGAGTCGGTGCGGCGCCCTTCGATGGATCCGGATTCGCCTTCCAATTCGAATACACCCAATTGTTGCCAGCGGTATTCAGAATATTGGAGAAATTCGCGAGAGCGTTCGACATCGAGGCGCAGGTACTTAGGAGATCTGTTGCGTTGTCGTCGTATTCGGCGGCCCACTTGGCCGCCTTGTCGTAGCTACCCGCCATCTGGCCGGAATCCTGCAGCGAGTTCCACAGCGTCGACAGCGCGGTCAGGATCTCGCTGTTTATTGTCCCGCACTTGGCGGCGGCGTCGTAATATGTCTGCGGATCGACATTGATAGCCACCTACGCTCCGCTCCGCATCATCTTGGAATTTACTTCCGCCGCTTCGGAATACGCTTCGTGTGCCGCCTTTGCTGCATCAGTCATGTCGCGGATTCCTTCCGCGAACTCCCGCGCACCCGTGATCCACTGCTGATGAGCTTCCGAATACGCTTGCGCGGCGATACCTTCCCATCCGGTGCCGCGCAGGGTCGCGATCCGTTGGTCGATTTCATCGAGGTGGTCGACGATAAATGCGGCCAAACCGGACAGTCGAGCAATGATCTGCTCGAGTTCGTCGAGCTCTACGGCGAAAGGATTGGTCATGATTGGGATGGCAGATCGAGGCTGGACGTGGATAAGGCCCCTGCGTTCGATTCGTCACGATGCTGGTAGGTTTCGGCTGTGACACCGAGCTTCTCTGCCAGCCCGGTAAGAGCGGAGATTATCTGTCTGCCGCCGTCGCTGACTTCGTTCCACCCCGTATTGAAGCCGGTGGCCGCGTCGCCGGTCCAACTGCTCGTCGTGAGAGATTCGACCTCGCGGGCAGCCGAGTCGAGCGCCGACCCGAGAGTGTCGGCGATACCGAACACATAGGCACCGATGTCACGGACTTGATCAGGAACGACCGACAACGCCTGGCTAGAACCAGGCGTCCCCCCTGGTGTACTCATAGCACCGAACTCTACCAGCCGAACTCTTCTGCGTAGCCATCCAAATTCGCCATGGGGGTTACTCGTTGGACTCATGCTCACTCTGATGGCAGACGGCCACGTCACGACTTCCTAGGTTCGTCGGGGCCGTCTTGATGTGTTCTTGCCAGGGCTCAAGCAGTGAGGCTGAACTGCAGTGAGGCTGAACTGTCCATCCGTGGTGCCATCCGTAAGGCATCCCATTCACCTCGCGTGCAGGTCACCGCTAGCACCGCTGCCGACGTCCCCGGGCAATGATAATCGGCGGTGAGACACCAATGGGCGCATGGCAAATGGTGCACGGCGCGCCGGTCCCGCCGAACCATTCACCCCCGCCGATGCCCATCTCACGATGCAACTGCACCGCGATCACGACTGTGAGCGCAAGCATCCGGCTTTCGATGCGCTGGCGGCCGCCGTGTGGAATCGGCGCCGATTCCACACGGCGACAACAACTCTGGAGAGTACATTGATGAACCAACGCGGCTAAGGTTGCGTGATCCGCTGATCCGAGTGCAGCTGTGCAATCGAGCGACCTCGGCGATCACCTGCTGCCCGGCGCTGGAGCCGGATCGCGGTCTCCGATTCTGATGTTATCGGTGCTGGGAGTTTCCGAGCTGACGGTGCCGCTGCGCTCAAGGCTGCGAAGGCGAGAGTGGCGGCTACTGTGCGCACCGCATGCGAGAGCTGCCAATGGTCACGGATGTTCGCCCAGTCGTCGGGTGGTGTGGTGACGATCCAGTCGCGTTGGTCGGCATTGATCGGCAGGTTGACGATAATCGTCAGGATCAACACGCCCGCGAGCAGGGCGAACGCGGTGATCGGGAGCCAACGGGTCGAGCCTCGGTCGCGGAGACGAATCGCGATGATGAGGGCCGTGGCGATCAGAGCGGGTAGCAGGGTGACGGTGGCGAGGACGTCGAGCCATTCCAGTTCGATCTGCCGGACCTGGGTATAGACGGCGGCGCTGGCATCACGCATAGATAGTTCGAGGACGAGGACGGCGATCAGGAATCCGGCGAAGATACCGCTGAATATCTGGGCCGCAAAATGGGCGATTGTGCGCATGGCTGGCACTCAATTCTGGAAGGCGGCAGCGTTATCGGCGGCCCAGTCGGCGAAAGTTCTTGTGCGGCCGAGGATTTTCTCGACATCGTTGGTGACGGGTGCGGGCTGGCCGACGCCGTCGGCGTAGCGGGCCAGCAAGGAGTCGACGAAATCCTCCGGAAAGCCGCGCGCCACCATGCCCTGCCGCACCACGGAGGCGGGGACTTCTTCGTAGCGCAACGGCCTGCCGATGACCTCTCCGATGATCCGAACCATATCCGCATGGGTAAGTGATTGGGGTCCGGTCAATTCCACTCGTTGCCCCAGCAGATCGTCGGTCAGGAAGGCATGCGCCGCGACCGCCGCGATATCGCCTTCGTGTAGCGGACTCTCGGCGAATCCGGCGTAGGGTCCGCGCACCACATCACCCGCGCGAATCTGAGCATTCCAGCCGCTCTGCACGACATTGTTCGCAAAGCTGCTGGCGCGCAGACTCACCCACTCCATACCGCTGTCGACCACCGCCTGCTCGGCCTCCCTGTTCCGATCGCCGCGGAAGCGGGACGGCTGTGCGTCGAGCGGGTCGTCGATATTGATGGCCGAGAGGGCGACAAGCCGGCGCACGCCACACTTAGCAGCCAGTTCCGCGAACTCGAAGGCCGCGTCGCCGACGGCGCGTGGATGCAGGAATGCCGCGGACGCACCGCCGAGAGCATCGGCAAGCGTGTCCGGCCAGGCGGGATCCCCGGCCACCACCTCGACACCCGCGGGCAGCGTGGCATTTTCGGGCGACCGGGTGATAGCTCGTACTCGAACCCCCTGCGCGGCAATCAGTTCGACGAGCGGACGGCCGACTGCTCCGGTGGCCCCGGTGACAACGATCATGACATTCCCATCTCTTTGAGAATCGTATCATACGAATCTCATATTAGATTATCGCGCGAGTCCTGAGATATGACTTCCGTAACATCGAAATGTTGGCAACAAGCCGTTCAACGCGGCAGCGGACACCGCCACACGCAAGAGCATCGCCGCTGCGGTCGGCGGCAGAGGCGTGCTCGCCGGGTCCTACCGCTTGTTCGTGTGCCGTTTAGTTGCCCCGGGACCTGCGGGAAGGGTTATGGGGTTCGTATGGCGTTGTGTGCCTGCACTATTGGTGGCGGCGCTGTGGGAGCTTCGCAGGCGCAGTCTGGCGTCTGAGCCGATTCCGACGAGTGCAGCGCCAACACATTCGGGGGCATGGTGTCTGCCGACGATCGGTGGAAGCTCGAGATTGCCGAGAAGATCAGGCAGTCGATCCCTGTGCCTTCTTCAACGAGGACGCGATCTCCGCCCGATGTCGTCGCCCTCGGGCCCGAAACATCGGTGGGGGATTCCGAGATCAGTTTCTGGCAGAACGAGCAGAGAGTGCTCAGCTCGAACATCACTGTCGACCTTGATGGTCCGGGTCTCGCGCCGAGCGACCGGCAACGTAACGTCGGGATCAGTCTTCGAGGTCTGCCCAATTGAGTGCGATCGGGAACGGATATGGGAGTGTGATCTCCGGATGGACTTTCGGGGACCATTCACCAACCTGGGCGTACTGTCGTGGCCGCAGAGGTGTGACGCCATCGGGCAGGTCGCTGGGAGTTGCCAACACGTGCTGAAGCGTGACCTCGGCTCGGCGGTGTTCGCTACTCGCATGCCACTGAATCTGTTGTGCGGGAAGGCCTTCCGTCAACAACAGCAACGGCCCCGCGTCGACGTCATGGTTTCGTCGTGCGGGGCCGCTTTGTGGTGTTCGGTTTTTGCCCGGCTCAGGCAGGGAGGTTGAACTCACCGTCGGTGATGCCAGCTGTGAAGGCATCCCATTCGCCGGGCGTGAAGATCAGCGCCGGGCCGGTCGGGTTCTTCGAGTCGCGAACGCCGACGCTGCCCTCGTCGAGCCACGCGACCTCGACGCATTCGGTTTGACCGCTGCTGTGGCTGCTCTTGAACCAGTTCGCCCTGGACAGGTCGGTATTCACGCTGCATAACTCCTTGCTGCCCGCCTGAGCAGGTCACGCGATCTCGTTTCATCCAGGCATGCACTCCGGATGGCTGTAGCAAGCTCAGCATAACGCTGTACATCGTCGACATTCTCGAGGTAAAGGTCAGCCTTACCGGCACCTTCGAAATAGACCAGCGGTGGCTCCACGGTCTGGCCTTTGGTATCGGTGCCGAAGTCGAGGATCATGAACGGGCCGTGCAACAGTCCCTGCATGCACCCGCTCGTGAACGGGTGGATCCGAATTGAGACGTTCGGCAGTTTGCCGATTTCGGCTAGGTGTCGCAGCTGAGCGGCCATGATGCGAGGGTTGCCGACGACGCGGTGTAGAGCTGATTCGTGAAGTAACAGTTCGAGTTTCACTGGGTCGGACTTGCGGGTGAGGATGGCCTGCCGTTTCAGTCGCAGCTCTACGCGGCGGTCGATATCTTCCGGGCTGCTGTCGCGGTAGAAAGAGCTGATCAGCGCACGCGCGTAGTCGGCTGTCTGTAACAGCCCCGGGACGATCTCATGGTAGGCAATCAGCTGGCGCGCAGCGGCTTCGAGCCCGAGGTACATGTTGAATGTGGAATCGGTGTAGAGGCCGTCGAACGCCGTGTGCCAACTCTTTACCTGCGCCTGCTCAGCGAGTTTGAGCACGCGGCTGGTTTCGCCCTGTGGGACCCCGTACGTTTCGCACAGAGCTCGGATCTCGCGAACCTTGACCTTCGCCACTTGCGCGGTTTCGATGCGGTGTAGCCCGCTCTTGCTCAGCTCGGCCAGCCTCGCGGCCTTGTCGATGGATAGCCCTTGCCCCTCGCGGGTTTCGCGAAGGAAGCGTCCAAGCTGTCGCCGGGGCAGGGTCGAAGGATTATCTTCGCTGGTCAAAGTTCTTGCACCTCCTGCAGATCTGGGACGTTCGTGACTCGAATGTGGCACGCATTGTCGGTCTGATTCGGGATACGTCCTGGGGATTTGGGACGACTATGTTTGGGAGTCCCAGATAGCTCCTCTAAGCATAGCGTTCGTGGTGTGCTTGGCCCCGACGTTCGGATGACACCGCAGGTTGGCGCCCCGAGAACAGCGCCAATCCGCCGCAACCACAACAACTTCAGCTGTCCGCCTCGCGGCTCGAAGTTCCCGCGAGCGAATACCGCGATCGTTGTCGCCGGACGCCCGACACCCAGCCCACCGACCAGGTTCCGGGGGAGCCATGACACATACGCAAACCGCCAGCAGCGCCAAGCCGAAGGCCATCGGGTTCGTCCGCGATGACGTGTCCGGTCCGGATGCGCCACGCCACGCCATCGATATACAGCGGCATGCGAACACGCGCGGCTATCAGTACGTCTACACCGTTAGACCACCGGACGATATCGACGATCCGATCGGATATGCACTCGCGATGGCGGCCGGTCTCGAGGTCGAGGTGATCGTTGTCTTCGACCTCGAGCATGTCGGCTGTCGGCCCGCATCGGTCTGTGACGCGGGTTTCGATCTGGAAACCGTATGCCCGCAAGGTATCTGGATGCGCTCCAGGCCCGGCGTCGAACCGGGTGCGGCGTGATGACCGACGACACGATCCTCACCCCGCCCACCATCTGTGGCCGCGCTGAGGTGCAGTTGGCGCACCAGCAGATGCGGCGACACCGCGCGTGCCGGATCGAGCGTTGCGCGTGGAAGTGGGCGGCCTACTACACACTCGTGCGGCATGGCCGGATCGCGCCGCAGGCGTTGAGCCCGCGCGAGCGCGCCCACCGGCGCGGCATCGATTTCCCGGCCGAGACCATCGAGCGCTGCCTGCCCATCGGTACGCCCGGACTCCAGATGTTCCAGCAGGTCCTCGACGGGCTCACACAGCTAGCGCTACCGCCGACTCATCCGCGCGAGGATCGTGGGCGGTGAACAACCATGGGCGCGTGGCAAGTGGTGCATAGCGTGCTCGCGGTCATCGGGGGCGGCGCGTTCGCGATGGTCGGGGTGGCCTGCGTGTGGCCGGTCGACCGGCCGCGCCGCCACCGGCCCGCCGCGGGGCGCTGCCGCCTACGTCCGATCGAATGGCCGAAGGCATGGACATGCGGCCCGCCCGACCAACCGTTCACCCTGGCCGACGCCCATCTCGCGATGCAACTGCACCGCGACCACGACTGCGCCCGCAAGCACGCCGCGTTCGACGCGCTGGTGGCGGCCGGACGTATCCATCCCGATTCCGCACGCCGCCACAGACTGTGGGGGAGACCATGGTGAACACCGCATCCGGATGCGATTGCTACGCAGTGCGTTTCCTCGGGCCGCCCGTGCCGGATATCGACTGATCCGTGCCGAGCAGCCGCCGTACGGGTGGCGACTATTGGCCTTCGACGACGGTCGGCCGCGGGCTCATGCGCCCTGCCCGGCACGCAGTATCGATCAGGAGAACGTCTTGTGCGGAACTCCCACGGTCAGGCCACCGTCGATGACGAATTCAGCGCCTGTCGAATAGGACGATTCATCGCTGGCCAGATAGGTCACCAATGCCGACACCTCGGACGGATCGGCGGCGCGCCCCAGCGGGATCTGCAGGAAATCCTCCGGAATACCGTCGGTCATCGGGGTCCGGATCAGCCCGGGATGAATCGAATTCACCCGAATTCCGTACTGCGCCAACTCGAGTGCGGTCGATTTGGTGAGTCCGCGGACCGCGAATTTGGTGGCGGTGTACCCGTGCAGGCCGGGGCTGCCGCGCATCCCCTCGACCGAGGAAATATTGATGACCGAACCGCCGCCCGCCTCGATCATCGCGGGTGTGGCGGCCTGCGTGCCGAGGAAGGTGCCGGTCAGATTGATATCGATGATCCTTTGCCACTCGGACAATTCGAAGTCGACGAGCAGATTGCCATTGACGATCCCGGCATTGTTCACCAGGACATTCAGCGAACCGAAGCGCTGCACGGCCTCGGCGACCGCATCCTGCCACTGCTGCTTTTCGCGCACGTCGAGGTGGACATACGCGGCATTGTCGCCGATTTCCTCGGCCAGTGCCGCGCCCTCCTCGTCGAGGATGTCGCCGAGCACCACCCGCGCGTCCTCGGCCGCCAGTGCCCGCCCGTGCGCGGCGCCCATGCCCCGCGCCCCGCCACTGATCAGTGCCACCTTGCCGGTCAACCGCCCCATCGCGGCCTCCTCTCGATCCCGTCGACTAGTGAAACACGTTACAGATAATTCTCGATCGAATCTCGCCTCGGTATCGGCCAGTGGAACTCGGTACTACTGTTCGGTCTATGAGTGAACCGCCGTCTTCGGCATGGGATCGCTGCGCACCGTAGCGGGCACAGCTCTCGGCGTGAGCCGCTGGATCGAGGCCCCCAGGCCCGCATCGACGCCTTCGCTGAGCCAACCGAGGGTCGGCAGTGGATCCACATCGATACCGAGCGTGCCGCCACCGGCCTGTATGGCACCACGATCCTGCATGGCTACCCCACTCGCTGCTTCCGTCGCTGATGGCCGAGCTGATCACCCTCGAGGACGCCTCGGTACGCATCAACTACGGCCTGAACAAGGTGTGCTTCCCCGCGCCCGTGCCCGGCGGTTCCCGCGTCTGTGGCCGCCGCCCGGATCGTGAACGTCGACGAGGTTCCCGGCGGCCGGTAGATCGTCGACCAGGCGACCATCGAAGGCGAGGGTGGCGCTAAGTCCGCCTGCATCGCCGAATACATCGTCCGCGCCCGCGCCTGAACGGTCCCCTATGGCATCATCGATGTAGAACGTGTTCTAGTAAGACCGCGAGGAGGTCGACGATGACGAATCCGAATCCCGCGGTGGTCGCCATGCGGCGATTCTCCCGGCGTGCCGGGGTGCCCGATATCGCAGAGGTGCCCGGCGGGCGGCTCGTCGAGCTGCCGGGGCGTGGGCGCACCTACGTTGTCGATATTGCGGGCCCTGAGGGCGCACCGACCCTGATCCTGCTGCATGCCACCGCCTGCACGGGCTACCTGACATGGTTCCCCGCCCTCGCTGCGCTGGCCGAGCGTTACCGGGTGATCGTGTTCGATCAGCGCTGGCACGGCCGCGGCATCCGCTCGGAGCGGTTCTCGGTGCGCGACTGTGCCGACGATGTCGTCGCGGTGGCGGACGCGCTCGGCATCGAGCGGGCGATCCTGGCCGGATACTCCCTCGGCGGTGTCGTGGCATTGCTTGCCGCACACCGGCATTCGGATCGTGTGAGCGGCCTGGTGCTGTGCGCGACGCCGTATCGGTTCCAGGAGAAGTTGCGCGAGCGCGCTTTTCACCTGACCTTCGGTGCGTTGGCCGGAGCCATCGGCCCCTATTCGTACCGTCGTGCCGCGGAGTACGTGGGTCGGTTACCCGAATTGCCGGAGTACACCTGGGCTCCGGGAAAGCTGAATCGCTGGGCGCTCACCGAATTTCGCAGTAACAGTGGCTGGGCCATGGCGCAAGTCATCGCGGAGGTCGGCCGATTCGATGCGACCGCTTGGCTTTCCACGCTGCGGATGCCGACCGCCGTCGTGATCACGACGCGGGATCGTGCGATTCCGGTCTATCGGCAATTGGAGATGGCGACCATGATTCCCGATGCGAGCATTCATCTGGTCAAGGCCGGTCACGCATCCTGCGTGCTCGAGGCCGACCGCTTCGTGCCGGTACTGCTGGAGGCATGCGCCGCCGTTGCCGCACGGCAGCAAGAAACTTCGAATGCGGCCCTGTCCGGCGGCGATGGCGAACAGGGCAGCGGTGGACATTAGCCCAGATCGCGTGCCGCGGTCAGCAATTCATCGACAACGCCGGGGACCGCATCGGCGATCGCCTGCAGATCGGGCACCAGTTCCCGGCAGGCGATGAATCCGAAGTCCAGATCACCGTTGTTGGACAGCGCGGTGACGGTCAGTCCCGCGCCGTGGAAAACCGGTCCGAACGGATACATGCCCTCGACTCGATGACCGAGGAAATACAACGGCATCGGCGGGCCCGGCACATTCGACACCACCAGGTTGTGCACCACCGGATGAAGCTCGGCCAGTTTCAGCGACGAGTAGACGCGCGCGGCCAACTGAAAGGTATTCGGCGGAGCGTACTTCGACCAGTCCATCAGGAAATCCGCGCCGACGAATTCGTGTTCTTGTTTGGCGTCGCGGTTGGCCTCGGCCACGTGCCGCAGGCGTTCCACGGGGTCGGCGATGTCGGTGCCGAGCTGGGAGAACAGCGAGGAGACCTTATTGATGCCCGCGGTGTGGCGGGAGGTGTCGTGCACCGACACCGGCACCGAGGCGATCAGGGATTTGTCGGGCAGTTCGTCGTGCTTGTCGAGATAGGTGCGCAGCACGCCCGCCACGATGGTGAGGACGACATCGTTGACCTTCACATCGAAGGCGGTCTTGATCTCCTTGATCGCGTCGAGCTCGGTCTCGGCGCAGGCCACCACCCGATCCGGACTGATCGCGCCGTTGAACGGGGTGCGTGGTGCGGTCAACGGTAAGGCCATGCCCGCCTGATTATTTCGGCGTCGCTGAGCGAAACCGGCGAGCATGCCAAGGGTTTTCGGCAGCATGCCGACCAGGCCGAGCTTGTTCGGCAGGTTGAGCACCGCCTCCGCCGCCAGCCTCACGTCGCTGGGCTGGGGTTCGGGGTGCCAGTCCTCGGCCGGTTCGGGCTCGCTCATCCCGGGTTCCAGATCGCACAGATGCATCATCATGTTGGTGCCGGTGATGCCGTCCACGACGGCGTGGTGGTACTTGCAGATCACCGCCACTTTGTCGTCGGTGAGACTCTCCACCACGCTCATCTCCCACAGCGGACGGCTGCGATCCATCGGCACACTGGCGATCTCGCCGACCAGGTCCGCGAGTTCCCGGCGTTCCAATGGGCGCGGCGTTTCGATGCGTCGGACGTGATGGTCCAGATCGAAATCCGGGTCTTCCACCCAGACCGGATGGTCGAGATTGAACGGCACCTCGTGGATCCGCCGTCGCATCTGTGGGATCAGCGGCAGCCTGCGGCCGAGTTCTGCTTTGAATTCTTCGAAGGTGTACTGCGCGCCCCCTGCGGTGGGATCCAGGATCAGCAGTGCACATACATGCAGGTGCTGGGTCCCGGTCTCGAGGTACAGGAAGCTGGCATCCAATCCGGTTAGTCGCTCCATAGCCAAAGCCTACTAGAACGTGTTCTAGTTTACTGCCTGATCGCGGGGATCTCGGTCACAGTGGAGCGATCTATCGTCAAGCCGGCTTTCCGGTGCAATGGGCGCTGGCCGTCCATGTGTGTAACCGAGGGTTTCATATATGTGTATGATGATTGCTACAGCCATGAAGGAAGGTACGCAATGTCGCGGGATGGCTGAGACGCGGCGGTGAGATCAAGGAGTATCGATGAAGCTACTTCGTAGGGCACGTCGGCGGGTGGACGTCGATCCCGGTGAGGTCGCCCTCAACGCACGCAATGTGCGGTTCGACTGGGCGGATACTCCCTTGCATTGGATGCCCGCCGAACCCATCGCCTCGCATCTGATCAATGCGTTGAACCTGTTGCTGCCCGAGGGCGAGCGCATGTTCTGCGCCGCTTATTCCGAGGCGCTGCCCTACGTCAAGGACGAGAAACTGCGCGAGGCCATGCTCGGCTTCATCGGTCAGGAATCCATGCACGCCGAGACGCATGACAAGGTGCTGCACGAGGTGCTCGCCGCCAACGGCGTCGATCCGCAACCGTACGTGCGGCAGGCGGAATACCTGTTCCGCAAGTCACTCGGACCCAAGGATGTCATTGGTGTCGCGCAGCGGCAGGTCATGGTGGAGCGACTGGCGATCATCGCCTGCCTGGAACATTTCTTCGCCTACCTCGGCGATTGGGTGCTCAATGCCGATCTGGAAAAGTTCGGCGCCGATCCGCGCGTGGCCGACCTGTTCCGCTGGCACGGCGCCGAAGAGGTCGAGCACCGGCACGTCGCACACGATGTGGCCGTCTACTTCGGCGCGGGTTATGTGCGGCGGGCGGCCATCATGACGATCGTCTTCCCGATCTTCATCACGCTGGTGGTGCGCGGCACCAAGTTCATGGTGCACCAGGATCCCGCGCTGCCCGACCTCGGTTATCCGCGCCTGATCACGCGGGTTTTCGGTTCGATGTGGCGCGGTGCGCTGCCCGGTGTGCCCTCACTGCTGTGGAGTGCGCTGACGACGTTCAAGCCCGGCTACAATCCGCAGGCCGTCGGTTCGACTGCGCAGGCGGTAGCGTATCTGGCCAAATCGCCCGCAGCCCAGGCGGTTGCGTCTTGAACTGGCGACCGATGCCCGAGCAGCGGCCAGCCGACCTGTTCGGTAAGCGCGACCAGGATCGGGCGGTCCGGGTTCTCGATACGGTCGCCTCGGCGCGGCTGCGGTGGACCACGATCATCAACCGCCGCGATCTGTCTCCGCGCGCCGACGACCATCGGCTGCTGCTGGTGGTGACCGGTCGACGTATCGAGGCGCACGACCAGGATGTAGTGAGCCTGCGGCTGGAATCGCCGGATGCGCGCGAACTTCCGCCGTGGCGACCGGGTGCGCATCTCGATCTGGAGTTGCCGTCGGGGCGGTTGCGGCAGTATTCGCTGTGTGGTGATCCGGCCGATACCCGGGCGTATCGGATTGCGGTGCGCCGGATTCCGGACGGCGGCGGTGGTTCGGTGGAAGTGCACGACGAGCTGCCGGTCGGATCGCGCATTGTGGTTCGCGGTCCGCGCAATGCGTTCCCGTTCGCGGTTCCCGGACACGGATCACCCGCCGCCCGTTTGCATTTCATCGCAGGCGGGATCGGTATCACGCCAATTCTGCCGATGGCGCGCTTGGCGATGCGGCTCGGCATCGACTGGTCGATGGTGTACACCGGGCGCACTCGCGACACTCTTCCGTTTCTCGACGAGATCGCGGGATTCGGCGATCGGGTCACCGTGCGCACCGATGACGCACACGGATTGCCCGATGCCGCAACGCTGCTCGCAGGGATCACCCGCGATACCGCCGTGTACTGCTGCGGCCCGGTTCCGATGACGATTGTCATCGCCGATGTGGTGCGCGAAATGCCCGGCGTCGAACTGCATTCCGAGCGATTTTCGCCGCCGCCCATCGTCGACGGTATGCCATTCGAGCTCGAATTCGCCTCCACCGGTGAAGTTGTCGAGGTGCCCGCCGATAAGTCGGCGCTGGAGACGATTCTGCGGACTCGCCCGGATCGGCCGTATTCATGTCGCCAGGGCTTCTGCCGGACCTGCAAGGTGCGGGTGCTCTCCGGTGAACCGGAGCATCGCGAGAGCGTGCTCAGCGCGGCCGATCACGAGGCGGGGGAGATGCTCGTTTGCGTCTCGCGTGCGCGGGGTGGGCGATTGGTATTGGACCTGTGAGTAGGAACCTCGAGGAGTTACTTCAATGACGACGACCGACCTGGACTCGGCCGCGACGCGGCGAATCGTGCGCAGCGGCGAATTCGATATCGCCGTCTTCGAATACGGCGATCCGAGCGCGGAAACCATTGTGCTGGTGCATGGTTGGCCGGACACTCACTATCTCTGGAATGCGGTGGTGCCGCTGCTGACCGAGCGCTTCCACGTCGTCACCTACGACACCCGCGGCCACGGCGAGTCCACCCCCACCCGCCGCGCCCAAGACTTCCGCCTGGATGCGCTGGCCGGTGACTTCTTCGCCGTCGCCGACGCGGTGAGCCCGGATCAACCGGTGCACGTCCTCGCGCACGACTGGGGTTCGGTCCAGGTGTGGGAGGCGGTGTGCGAACCGCACGCGGCTGAGCGGGTCGCCTCGTTCACCTCGGTCTCCGGACCGAACCTGGATCATCTCGCGAAATGGGTGCGCGCCAGGCTGTCCCGGCCCACGCCGCGCAATCTGTGGCAGCCGCTCACCCAGGCGCTGTCGTCGGGCTACACGGTCTTCTCCATGACGCCCGGGCTCAGTCAGGTGTTCCGGGTTGTCGCGCACGAAAAGCGTTGGCAGCGCATCGTTTCGATCATGAACGACACCGCGCCGTCGAATATCGTTCTCGGCCCGACATTCCGTCGTGACGTTGTGGCGGGCCTGCTCATCTACCGTGCCAATATCCTGCCGCGGATGCTCGCCCCGCGCGAGCGCCGCACCGAGGTGCCGGTGCAGTTGATCGTCGCCGGCCGCGATGTCGCGGTGCGGCCCGCAGGCTATGACGATGCGCGCAAATGGGTTTCGCGGCTGTGGCGCCGCGATGTGCCCGCCGGACATTGGATGCCGTTCTCCCATCCCGAATTGCTCGCCACCGCGACCACCGAGCTCATCGACGCGGTCAACGGCGGTGTGGCGCCGCGCGGCCTGCGTCGTGCCGAAATCGGGCGCGGCCGAAAGCCGTTCGAGGATCAGCTCGTGGTGATCACCGGCGGCGGCAGCGGTATCGGTCGCGAGACGGGCCTGGCATTCGCCCGGCTCGGTGCGGAAATCGTGCTGTCGGACATCAATCTGGATGCGGCCAAGCAGACGCGCGAGCTGATCGCCGCCGAAGGCGGTGTGGCGCATGCCTATCAGCTCGATGTCTCCGACGAGGAAGCGGTGCACCTGCACGCAGTCGATGTTCTCGCCGCGCACGGTGTGCCCGACATTCTGATCAACAATGCCGGAATCGGCCAGGCCGGTGGGTTCTTGGATACGCCGTCGGCCGAGTTCGAGCGGGTCATGCGGATCAATCTCGGCGGCGTGGTCAACGGGTGCCGCGCCTTCGTTTCGGCGATGGCCGAGCGCGGACTCGGCGGGCATATCGTCAACCTGTCCAGCATGGCGGCCTATAGTCCGCAGCAGGGGTTCAGCGCATACTCCACCAGTAAGTCGGCGGTATTCATGTTCTCCGACTGCCTGCGTGCGGAACTGGCCGGGCGCGGCATTTCCGTGCACACCATCTGCCCCGGTATCGTGCACACCAATATCGTTGCCACGACAAGGTTTTCGGGGGTCAGCGCGGAGGAGGAGCAGCGCAAACAGGAGCGGTACGACAAGCTGTACCAGGCACGGCGTTACGGGCCGGAGAAGGTGGCGGCGCAGATCGTGCGTGCGGTCGAACGGAATCGCAGCATCGTGCCGGTCACCCCGGAGGCGCGGCTGCAGTACCAGTTCAACAAGTTCGCCCCGGCGGTGGTGCGGTTCTTCGCCGCGCGGGTGAAGCTCACCTGAGCGCCTGACGTGTGCCCGCGAGTTCGGCCTCGATGGCCGCAACTCGCTCGACACCGATGCCCCAGGGGTGTTCGACGCCTACCTTGCTGTCGAGATCCCAGAGCACGCACCGCTCGCCGGGCTTTGCGACCATCGACCACGCGACTACCGTGCGGCCGAGTTGTTCGCCCATGGATCCGTGCGAAACACCTTTCGTCGCAACGCCTTCCGGGAAGTGATGGAGAAACCGGCCGTATGCCGCGGCACAGAATGCGGCATACATCTGCGTGCACAGAATGAATCCGTGCCAGGCCTCGTCCACCGCATGGGAGGGCATGCCGATAACCTGACCGTCGCGCATGGCCGCGCCGCAACAGCGCAGCCACTGCCGCAGCCCGGTTTCCACCAGTTCCCGAGGCTGCCACGGGCTGGTTTTGAAAACCGCGTCCGGAAATTCGAGTGCGGCCACTACCCGGTCGACATCGCTCAGGTCGATTCGGCGGTCGGGACGGTTTCGTAAGAAAGCCACGATTCACTCTACGGCTAATGGGTGACTGTTCGGCGAGCCGTTGCTTTTCATGGGTTCAGTGTGCGGGAGAGGGCCTATACCATTTCGGAATGGCGGTTTTCTTCGTTGTACTCCTGGTCATCCTTGTGGTCGGCGGCGGCATTGCGGCATTGGTCGCGTATCTGATCACGCGGGCGACCCGCAGGCCGTTGCCGCCCGGGCGGGCGGGGTACGGGGGTTCCAGTGAATCACCGTGGGTTTATGGGGCCGCCGGGTTCGAGTCAGGAGCGGGGTTCGATCCGGGCAGTGGTGGAAGCCATGGGCATGGTCACCACGGACATGGACATGACCACGGCGGCAGCAGTTGTGGTGGCGGCGGAAGTAGCTGTGGGGGCGGTAGCAGCTGTGGTGGTGGGAGCAGTAGTAGTTGCGGCGGTGGCGGGAGTAGCTGTGGCGGCGGGTCCTGAATCCTGGCTCTGCTGTTGCTCTCGCTGATGGGCGGGATAGCCGGGTTGGTGCTGCTGGTGTCCTCCTGCCGAGTCGGACGCCGCGACGCGGGTTCGCTAGTTCTTCGTCGTGGGATGTGGGAGGTTCGGGCAGCAATGGCTCGGGCGGTTGCGGGGGAGGGCGATAGTGGTTGTGGCGGGGCAGTATCAGTGGCGGCGGCGTTGCGGCGGGGGCGGTATCAGTGGCGGCGGTGGTACCAACGGCCGGGGCGTTGTGGCGGTAGCAGCGCCGGCAGCAGCAGCGGGGTCGTAGCGCCGGCAGCGGTAGCGGGGTCGTAGCGCCGGCAGCGGTAGCGGCCGTATCAGCGGTAGCTGCAGAGGCGGTTGTGGTGGTGGCAGCAGCTGTCGTGGCATCGGTTCCTGACCCGCTGGTTCCACTGCATCGTGCTCCCCTTGGCTTCTAGTGCCTCGCCTTTGCTGCGCCACCCGCTCCGGCGGCTCGCCGAGCGTAGTGATTCGGCGGTCGAATGCGGCGTGGGTGACCGCCATTCGACTGCGTTCGACGGACCCTCCGAACCAGGGCGCGATACGGCAGAAGCTATCTGGACGCAGTGCGAGTGGGTGCCCGGCGGGCGTGTTGGGATCTGAGGTCGCTTCTATTCCAAGTTCTGCGCTGAGCGTAATCGCCGCCCTGGGCTTGACCTCAATCCTGCTTCAGGTTCCAGGCTGGTCCATGTCGGATCGAGTCAGGAATTGATGGAGGTTGTCATGCGCGCTGTGCACGCTGCGGAATTCGGTGGGCCCGAGGTTCTTTCGGTGCGTGAAGTGCCGGAGCCGGTTGCCGAGCCGGGACAGGTGGTCGTCGACGTCGCGGCCGCCGACGTCATGTTCCTCGATGTCCAGCTTCGAAGTGGTTGGGGCACCGAGTTTTTCCCGCTCGAACCGCCGTATGTGCCGGGTGGTGCGGTCGCCGGGGTAATCACCTCGGTCGGTCCGGACGTCGACCCGAGCTGGATCGGCAAACGCGTTGTCACCGACACCGCCGCCAGCGGCATCGGCGGCGGCCAGCCGATCGGCGGCTACGCGGAGCAGGCACTCGCCAAGGCCGAAACCCTGGTCACCGTACCCGAAGGACTGAGCATGTCGGCGGCGGTAGCACTCGCCCACGACGGCAAGACCGCGCTGGCCATCTTCGATCGAGCCGCGATCCAGCCCGGTGAATGGGTGCTCATCACCGCGGCGGGTGGGGGATTGGGCACCTTGCTGATTCAGCTGGCCCGCACGGCCGGAGCGAATGTAGTGGCCGCGGCACGTGGCAGCGCCAAGCTGGAGCTCGCGGCGCGTCTCGGCGCGAATGCTGTCATCGACTACTCCGAGTCCGACTGGTCGACGAAGGCGCGTGCCGCGACCGGTGGGCCCGGTGCGAACGTTGTATTGGACGGTGCGGGTGGCGAATTGGGTGCGGGCGCCATCGAAGCCGCAGTCGACGGCGGTCGCTTCATCGGATATGGCGCTGCCGCAGGACAATTCGCTGACTTCGATCGAGAAGCGGTGGCAGCACGCGGAATCAACGCGCTCGGACTGTTCGATCTGACCGGGAACGGCGATATCGATTGGCTCGCCCTGACCGCCCGTTCACTGGCCGAGGCAGCGGCTGGACGGCTGGAAGTCGTTATCGGCCAATCCTTCCCGCTCGAGCAGGCCGATCGCGCGCATGTGGCAATAGAATCGCGAACCGCCACAGGACGCACAGTTCTTACGGTCTGAACGGCCTTCCGTGACAACTTGTCTCACGTACGTGCAAGTAACCCCTTCGGGGCGCTAGGGTGCCCGCGTGGAAACGCTGATTGTCGTAGTCGTCGTCCTCGCAGTGCTCGGTCTCGTCGCTCTCAGCGTGCACTGGGCCAGCCGCCCGCCGCGCAGCGAGACCGGTTGGGACCGTGGTGATGTCGACGACGACTACGACGGTTGGGAAGCCGACTGAACTCACCCGACCGGAGTCAACACCACCACCGCGATCGGCCGCTTGGTCATCTTCTGGTACGCGCTGTAACGTCCCCGATTGACCTTGTCGACAATCGCCCAGCGCCGCGCATAATCTGGATCGTCGGGCAGCGTCGCCCGCGCGATCACCGCTATCTTGCGCCGGCCGACCTGAATCTCACACTCCGGCTTGGCCTTCACATTCGCCAACCACCCCGGTGGCCGCGGCGACCCACCATTCGACGCGGTCACCAAATAATCCGCCCCATCCCGCCCATACGTCAGCGCGGAAGTCCGCCCCTGCCCCGTCTTCCGCCCCACCGTCCGCAACAACAACGTCGGATTCCCGAACAGCACCCGATGCCCCACCACCCCACCACTGTTCTCATAAACCCACTGATGCACCTTCAGCACATTCGCAAACACACTAGCCACAGCCCACCCTCCAGCCTGTTCCCGGTTTACACCCCACCCTAACCACCCCCACCCTCCCCACCCGGTCACCACGCCACCCCTATCCGAGTGGTGCCCACCCCACCCCACCCGGTACCATCCCCAACGCTATCGATATCCACCACACAAGGGGCGGTAGCTCAGTCGGTTAGAGCCGTGGACTCATAATCCATTGGTCGCGGGTTCGAGCCCCGCCCGCCCCACAAACAGTCATCTACCAGCGGAAACGCTGAAATCTACAGTCGAGTTCGTCCAGAACAGCGCTTCGTCAGCAATGTATTTTGCGAGTAGGGTCCGGCCATGGGGCTGGATCTGGACGACATACGCGAGCTAGCGGAAGACTTCGCTACCGAGCTGCGCCGCAAGAACCGGAGCAAGCAGACGATCGACGGCTACCTCACGCGGATCCGGTACTTCGCCGACTACCTCCAGGCGCACGAACTGCCGACCGAGGCGCCGGACATCACTCGCGCCCACATCGGCGGCTACATCGAGGACCTGCTCACGCGGCCGAATCGGCGCACAGGTGAGCCGCTGTCGCCGGAATACGCGCGCGGCCAATACCGGTCGCTGCAACTGTTCTTCAAATACCTTGCGGCCGAGGACATCATCGACGCCAATCCGTTCGACAAGATGAGTCCGCCAGCGGTCCCTGAGCAGCAGGTGCCCGTTCCGAGCATGGATGCCGTGAAGGCACTGCACGCCGAGTGCGATGGTACCGATTTCAACGCGCGCCGCGACACCGCGATCATCCGGCTGTTCGCTGATACCGGGATGCGCTGTGGGGAACACCGCTCGAGGTGGACTCGCTGGACTTCAACGAGAACACCGTGCTGGTGATCGGCAAGGGCGGTCGACCACGGACGTGCCCGTTCGGCGACAAGACCCGGACGGCGCTACGGAGGTACCTCCGGGTTCGGGCGAAGCATTCCGGCGCAAAGAACGACAACCCAGCGCTCTGGCTTGGATACCGCGGCTCGATGTCCGACTCCGGCATACGGCAGATGCTCGAACGCCGTTGCGACGCCGCGGGTATCGAGCGACTCCACCCGCATCAACTGCGCCACTTCTTCGCCCACACCTGGCTCGACAGCGGAGGCCAGGAGCAAGACCTGATGATGCTCGCCGGATGGCGGTCCCGACAGATGCTCGGCAGATACGGCGCCGCCGTCGCGGACAGCCGGGCGAAGTCTGCGCACCGACGTGCGCGGCTAGGCGACAAACTGTGAGATTCCCGTACAACGAAGGGCGCGAGCTGGGTTTGACGCCGGGCCGTCGCCCTCAGAGCGGCTACGGTGACGACATGGCTGGAGAGCTACTGGAATGGGCCGAACGGACCGCGCAAGAACTGCTGAGCGACCTCCCCACCCGACTCGCGCATGTCGCGGGCGTCGCGCGTCGTGCTGAGCTTGTTGCAGGCTTGGTCGATGATGGCGACCTGCTTGTCGCCGCCGCTTGGCTGCACGATGTCGGTTATTCGCCGCAGTTGGTGCGCACAGGGTTTCATCCTGTTGACGGTGCGGAGTTTCTTCGGGACCAGGGGGCGCCGCCCCGGCTGTGCGCGCTCGTCGCAAATCACTCATGCGCACGAGTCGAGGCGCGGAACCGCAAGGTTCCCATGCCGTGGCCGGATGAGTGCGGTCCGCTTCGCGATGCCCTTTGGTGGGCTGACATGACCACCACGCCGACTGGCGATACCACCGATATTTCAAGCCGCCTCGCCGAAGTGTGCGAGCGCTATGGACCAGACCACATCGTCTCGCGTTCTGTAACCGAGGCTGCGCCGGAACTGTTGGCCGCAGGCGCGCGGACCATGGAGGCCGCCCATCGCTCCGGTAAATGGTCACCCGGCCGCTCGAGGACGGGGGCGGGCAGGACCATACGTCGGGATTGATGAGATCCTGGGAGTTCGAACTCGATGGAAGGAACGGGTAGAGACGTGATCGGTGCTGTGGTCTTCGATGTGGGCGAAACGCTGGTCGACGAGACCCGGGAATATGGAACTTGGGCTGACTGGTTGGGGTGCCGCGGCACACGTTCGCTGCAGTTTTCGGTGCCGTCATTGCGTCCGGCCTCGACTACCGCGAGACCTTCCAGGTGTTTCGGCCTGGGTTCGATCTCGACCTCGAGCGGCAGGCTCGGGCTGATGCTGGCCAGCCCGAGTGGTTCGGAGAAGACGACCTGTATCCCGACGTGAGGCCTGCACTGTCGAAGCTCCGCGAGATGGGCGTGTGGGTCGGAGTCGTCGGTAATCAGACAGTCCGCGCCGGAGGTCTGCTGCGCGGGCTGGATCTGCCGACCGATTTCATTGCCACGTCAGATGATTGGGGAATCCAGAAGCCTGCCCCCGAGTTCTTCCACAAGGTAGTCGAGGCGGCGGGCTGCGCCGCGGCTGAAATTGTCTATGTGGGGGATCGGATTGACAACGACGTAGCACCAGCAAAGCGAGTCGGGATGCGGACTGCATATATACAGCGCGGTCCGTGGGGTGGATCCATCGCGAAACAGAAGAGGTCACGGAACTCTCCGATTGGAGAATTCGTGACCTCAACGAGCTGCCAGGGATTGTCGGCGTTGAGAACGCGGCGACCTAGCTCTGCTGCCTCATGAGGTGGTTCGTTTCCGCCAGCCGTGGTGGTAACTCGTCGGTCGCGTGCACGAGCCAGCGTATGAACGCAACCACGTTCGCGTTTGGGCTCGAACCGACCTGAACGACTGCGGCTTTCGTTCGTTGTAGACCGCGAGTCCGGCCGGACGGTCATGACCGCCCCGACCAACTCCCGCGATGAGACTCCGAACAGCTCGCGCTCGATCTCCCCATAGAGCCAACCGCACGAGAAACCGTGGCATTTGCCCCCTCTTTGGAACCACCACGTTGCTAGTCATGGGACCACCGAAGGCAGGTGATCCGCCGCGGGAACATATTCCAGATTTGCCGCGCGGTCTGATCATGGCTGCTGCGGCCGAACATCCCATAATGCCGAATATCGTGCGTCGCCGCGCGGGTGCCAATCGGACGACCGGCTTGTTGGACACCGAAGTTTTCGAAGCGCTCACTGACTCCCGGACACCCGTCGAGCGCGCAAGTCACACCTGAGCTTGTGCCAATCTGAGGAAACTGGCCCGCACCCGACCATTCTCGGCCTAGCGGGCCTCACAGTGCCGGTGCCAGGCGTCGTCCACGGCTGCGCGCAGGTCGTCGGTGCTGGCGGGAACGGTTGTGCGCCAGGCGATAACGCCGTCTGGGCGGATCAGTGCACCTACCCGATAGGCGGCGGTGAAGCGAGCGCGGTGGGCCATCGCGACGTTGTCGAGGAGGATTGTGCGGTCGGTGATTCCGGCCACCGGCCCAGGTGGCGGGTGATGAGTGTCATGGATGAAGGTGAAGCTGGTGGGATCCAGCAGAGCGAGCAGGCTCCCGCCGTCACACAGTGCGATGTGTGGTGCCCGGGTGCCCGGATCGCCGCTGGGCGTCGCGGGGTTTTCGACCAGCGCGTCCGGGGCGATGTCCGGTGAGCCGTTCTGCGGGTATCGGAAGCCGAGTGTCAAAGTGGCGGTATCGATCTGGCCCGGCGGATCGGGGTGGCCGGGCACCTTCCCGGCGCGCAGCACGGCTTGGGCGATGGTCAGAGCGCCGAGGGGCCGCCGCTCCCGTTCGTAGGTGTCCAGGAGGCAGGCGGGCGCGTCGCCACGGCACACCGCCGCGAGCTTCCAGGCCAGGTTGTGCGCGTCCTGCACGGCGGTGTTACCGCCGAGGCCGCCGTATTGCGGCATGGTGTGCGCTGCGTCGCCTAGCAGCAAAACGCGGCCGTCGCGGTAGCGATCGGCGAGGTAGGCACCGGCGGTCCAGGTGAGGACGTCCTCGATCTCGGGTCGTAGTTCGTCGAGACCCGTTGCGGCGCGGAGAATCGTCGTCAGCCGTCGTCGTAGCGTCGCCGTGTCGTCCGGATCCCAATCGGGGCGGAGGTAGGTGCCGAGCTGCCAGCGCCGCTGGTCGGCGTCGCCGCGCGCGAACAGGAACGATTCCGCGCTCCGGAGGAAGATGGCGTCCGCGCGGCGTCCGCGTAGCGCGGGTTCGAGGTCGGCGCGAAACAGCGCGCTCACGGCGGTGCCGGGCACGGGCTCGCCACGCCACCCGATGCCGCGCAGGCCACGTATCGAACTGCGCGCACCATCGGCCGCGACGACGTAGCGGGCACGAACGCGCCGAGACGTGCCGTCAGGCCGAACCAGCCGCGCGGTGACGGCGTCCCTCGTCTCGACGAGATCGGCGACGGTTGTCTCGAACGAGACCCTCGCGCCGAGTTCGACAGCGCGGCGATACAGGATCGGCTCCAGACGCTGCTGGTCGCACGAATACTGTTGCACCGGAGCGAGATCGGTGGCTTCCGAGGTGGGCTCCGCAGGCGGAATCCACGCCGTGTGCTCATCCACCAGGCGCTCGGCGACCGCGAACCCACCTTGCTCCTCACCGGCCGCGCGCACCTGCTCGAGCACACCCAGCGCCGTGTAGAGCTCCATGGAACGGGCGTTGACCAGCCGAGCTTTGGGATGCAGCGCCGTCCCGGGGTGCCGTTCAGCCACCAGCACCTGGGTGCCGTGCAGGGCCGCGAACGCGCCGACAGCCAGACCGGCGAGCCCGGCGCCGACGACGAGTACCTCCGTGTCGCAAAAGTTCTCGTCACCGTTCATGTCGCTGTCCGCCATGGCTTGGGTCCCGCGGGCCGCCGCACCCGGGTCACCCGAGCGTCCGCTGACAACGACCGGACGAGCCGCTCCAGATGGGTGGTGAACTCGGTGATCTCGGTCGGTGTCCAACTGTCCAGATGCGCGCTGAAACTTTCGGTGAGCTCCGCGCGGAACCGGGCACGAGCCTCGGTCCCGGCGTCGGTCACTTCCACGCTGTATGACCGGCCGTCAGTGCGTGAACCCACTTGCCGGATGAGACCGGCCGAAATCAACTGTCCCACTGCGCGACTGATCGACTGAGCCGGAACTCTCAGCTCGGCCGCCGCGTCCGACGGACGGACCGCGCCCTGCGCCGCCAAATTCAACAGGCCCAACGCGACCTGTCCGTACGGCCCTGCCGCGGCGGCACGGCGCTGCAGGCGCGTAACAGTGTCCAGTGCTCGGATGATCCGCCACACCGAATCAGTTACTTCCATCCATTAACTATATTGATCCTGACGAGGGATGACCAGAAGCTGTGCGGGCAGCGTCGGTCCGGCGCCGCGGGCCGTGGGTGGACGCGCAATCATGCCGAGGAGCGAGTATTCGCCACCTGCGCGGTCGGGCACCGCGTCAGGACCGATGGAATGCGAGCAGGTCGTTGTTGAGCTGTTCGCGGTGGGACAGATGCAGCATGTGGGAGGCGTTCTCGTAGATCATGAGTGTGCTGTCGGGGATCAGTTCGGCCGAGCGTTGCCCGCAGGTCGGTAATGGTGCGAAGGAATCGTGGTCGCCATGCACGATGAGTGTTGGCATGGTGATGCGGCTGGCCTCGCCTCGGAAGTCGGCGACCAAATTGACTCGGCTGCATTCCACTGCGGCATGTAGTGAAACCTGCATCCAGTCTCGGATGGTGGCGTCCTTCTCGGATTGTGGAATGTGACAACCGGGCAGACCGTCACCGAAGGATAGTGCGGCGTTGTCGGCGACCCACTGTCCGTAGCCGGTGCGGAGCTGGTTGAGCAGTTCGGCCGCATGCATCGGATCGACATCGAGATGGGGTGCGGTTGCACCGACCAGCGCGATCCGCGAAATCCGACGCGCCCCGTGACGGCTCAAATACCGGATCACCTCCCCGCCGCCCATCGAATGTCCGACCAGTGTGACGTCATTGAGGTCGAGCCGGTCGAGTAGCGCGGCCAGATCATCGGCGAGAGTGTCGAAGTCGTATCCGGTCCCGGGGTCGTCGGATCGTCCGTGACCACGCCGGTCGTAGGCGACGGCGCGGTAGCCGTATCCGGTGAGGTGCAGCATCTGATGCCGCCACATATCGCTGCTCATCAGCATGCTGTGCACGAAAACGATAGGTTGACCGACACCGTAGTCCCGGTAGAAGAGGTCGATCCCATCCGGTGCTGGGAGGTAGGGCATTGTGGGCTTCCTTGTCTCTGGAAATCTCGTGACGTGGAACCGGCAAGTTATCGGTCGGCCAGCGGCTGAATGGTCAGCTGGTAGTCCTCCCGGATCCGGCCCTCGGCATCGAGGATCAGGAACACCCGTGCGGCCCAGGCGATCTCGCCGACAGTGGAAGTAATCAGCCGAATGGTGAACGAGACGGCGTCGCCGTGGCGGCGGAGATCACCGGCATGGGCTGCGCGGTAGGTGTCGCTGCCGACGAATTCGGTGTGGGCGTGCGCGATTCGGGCGACGAGCTCGTCGAGTCCATCGAAGCGGGCGCCCTCGACATACTCCACACCGTCGTGGGCCCAGAGCTCGGCAACGGCCCGGCGGCGCAGCTGGGCGTCGGATTCGTTCCAGACCGCCGTGTAGCGGTCGGCGACAGTCGTGATGTTCGTCATGGCGGCAGTGTCCTTTCCGCGGTCCCGATGGGCCGCTGTCACCACGTTCGGTGTTACCGCAGCCGCAGAGTCAACTCGAATACCGTGAAAGACCCTCCCCCAAGGGGAGACCGCACAATGACGATCATGACCGCGTACATGTCCATCGGTGACTTCTCCCGCGCCACTCATCTGACGGTCAAAACGCTGCGCCACTATCACCGGATCGGACTCCTGACCCCCGCCGACATCGATCCACACACCGGATACCGCCGCTACGCGAGCGAGCAACTGGCCATCGCGCAGGTCGTGCGACGCCTCCGAAACCTCGACATGCCGCTGGAACAGATCCAGGCCGTGGTGGCGACCCCCGATCCACACACACGCAACGAGCGAATCGTGGCACACCTGGACCGCCTGCAGAAGCAACTCGGCCGAACCCAACGTGCCGTCGATCAGCTGCGTGATCTATTGACGCACAACACATCCGACGACAGCGCCGTCGAGTTGCGCGCCGTTCCCGCCATCGCAGCGGCCGCGATCACCGAGGTCGTCGACGCCACCGACAGCGTCACCTGGCTGCAAGGCGCGCTCGGCGAACTGTATGCGACCCTCATCGCCCAACACCTGCCCCCGACCGGTCCGGCCGGCGGGATCTACGCCGACGAGATATTCACCGACCACCGCGGCCGGACGACCATCTTCGTGCCCTGCACCGGCACCGTCCACCCCGTGGGACGTGTCCATCCGACCACGGTCCCCGCCGCTGAGCTGGCGATCATGACCCACTACGGCTCCCCGGACAGCGTCGATCGCACCTACGGCGCCCTCGCCACCTACGTCGCCCGCCACGCCCTCGGTGTTCCCGGCCCCGTCCGCGAGTACTACCTCACCGGCCAGCGCGACACCCCCGACCCTGCCCAGTGGCGCACCGAAATCGCCTGGCCGATCTTCCTCACCAACACCCCAATCCCCAATAGGATTCGGAATCAACCTCACTGAACAGCGCATGAACCAACGCGGGCAGCGCGTCGACCCGGCGCAGCCGTACACACCGCACTCCGCATGACGGGACATCCGGTAATGCCGCTTCCCGCGCTGACCGAATCGGCCAGCGCGAAGGGGCGGAAGATCAACGCGCAGAGGGCTTCCGGCATCAAGCAGACATACGCACATGCCGAATGAGGACGTTTCGGGTTCGCATGAAGGACGGCTCGTCGTGAGATGCGTCCGGAGCGTCGTGCCGCCCGCGCCCGTCGAGAACCCACCGGTCGATCAGAATCGGCGGGCCAGGGCCGGCGACCGTCGCGGAGGACCGCGATATGGGTGACGCGGAACCGACCGCCTGCCGGTGGCACGACCTCGGCCTCGTGGGCGCTGACTAGGAACGGTTCGGATCGACCGATGTGCAACATGGACATGTTGAGCTCGTTCCCTCCTAGGCAATGACGAAAAGCACAGTGTGCGTGCGGTATCGGGTGGACCTGTGATGCCGGAGGTCAGGAGGTGGCCATCTCTTCTCGGCGGGCTGTGATGGCCTGGTGCACGGTGAGGAAGAACAGCACGAATCCGATCGTCAGCAGGATGTGACCGCCGCCGGCCA
>NZ_JBITIL010000004.1:0-80828 GCF_044458905.1 Nocardia sp. NPDC050408
GGGCAGAAGAACGATCAAGCGGGAAACCGTTCGGTCACAGTGGCTTCCACACCTACAACCGCTCACGACACCGCGCCAGTTCCCGACCCAACCACGCCGGTCACGATCGGCCCGACGGCTAAGCCGAGGCCCGAGCTGCCCGCCCAGATGCTGACGGCCTCGGTGCGCTCGCGTGGGTCGGCGAACGTATGTGCCAGCACCGCCAGGCTGCTGGGCAGGATGGCCGCACCGCCGATACCGATGATCGCCTGGCCGACGATCAGCAATGCTGTGTCGTTCGCAGCGAAGGCGACGACGCTCCCACCGGTGAAGAGCACGGCGCCGACCATGAAGATGACGCTGCGGCCCACGATATCGGCCAGTGTCCCGGCCGCCAGGATCAGGCTTGCGACGATGAGGCTGTAAGTACTTGTGATCCATACAGTTTCAGTCGGTGACGCGTGCAGCTCGTCCTGGATCCGGGCTAGGCCGGTGATCGTCGAGGATACGTTGACGAAGGCCGTCATCGAGCCCAGGCAGAGCACCGCCAGTGTGAACCAGCGTCTGATGTTCTGGCCCGATCGCCGCTCCCGCCTTCGTTCGACAAGAATCTCGATTTCTGCAACCACGGGTGTGTTCCTTTGCTCGAACTTCTGAGGAACGAAGTCGGGCTCGACGATAGCATGCTGACTATATCAAGTAATAGTCAGACGGATCGCTGATCCCGGTCCCACCAAAACGCGGCGGCCCGAGCGAGCACGAGGCACACCAGTAGCAGGTGCGGCTGCACCCCGCAGGGAGAACTAGATCAGGAGGCAACAGACGCCGAAGGGGTGTGTGCGCTTGCCTCTGCGGCTAATGCGGCATCGAGCAGTACCTCTGCGGCCGTGCGCGCCTGTGCTGCTGATTCCTTGAAGATCGAATGCATCTGCGCGCTGACGAAGACACCATTCATCAACTGGCCGGCAAGAGAACAACGATGCCATCGTCGAGACAACCGTCGGCACCATGGTCTCCATTCGCGACAAGATCGACATGGGAAAGAGGCTCACCCCGGGAGTGTCCCCGCGAGTGTGACGCATCGCTGGTAGTGATATTCGGGGACAACGATTCCCAGTTCCATCTCCAGATACAGCGGCCCGTTCCCGTGGAAGCGCGGATCGGGTTTGTAGCTGTAATTCCAGACGTGATGCGGGTGATCACAGGAATCGCAATCCCCGCCGACACGCGCAGATCAACGTGTGTCTTTCGAAGGACCCGTCGGTCCGTCCGTGCCGGTGGTGCGGCCCGTTCCGCGGCAGCGCCCACCAGCCTGCACGGGGTTGTGACCTGATAGGAGCATGTCGCGCCGATACCGCCGTCCCCTGACTGGCCTGTCCAACCCCTCTTCGGGCAGGTCGACGACCGGAAGGACAGCAACGAGTTGACGACGGCCACACAGCAACCGATCTTCGTGGGGGTCGATACCCGCGCCGACACCCATCACGTAGCGATCGTCGACGAACACGGCAAGAAGCCGACAGATCGCGAATTCCCCACGACCGCAGCCGGTTACGCAGGGATCGAAACTTGGCTCCGCTCATGCGGTGAGGTTGTTCGCGTCGGTGTCGAGGGCACCGGCTCCTATGGCGCGGAATTGACCCGCTATCTTCGCCGACCGGGTTACGACGTCGCCGAGGTGCCGCGGCCGAATAGACAGCTGCGCCGCACGCAGGGCAAGATCGACATGATCGATGCCTACGCCGCCGCGCGCCGGCTGCTCGACGGATCCGATGCCACGCCGCCGAAGAACCGCGATGGCGCCATCGAAGCCGTCCGTGCGTTGCGCGTGGCCCGCAATAACGCCGTCAAGGCCGTTACCGCCGCGCTCAACACACTGCGATCATTGATCACAACCAGCCCGGAAATTTTTCGTAACCAATTGCGTTCGCTCTCCCGCGCCAAACTGATCGCGACCTGCGCCGGGTTCCGGCCTGACTCCCTGCCTCACCGATCCGGTGCAGGCGACCAAAATGGCCCTGCGCTCGCTCGCGCAACGCGTTCTCGACTGCCAGGTCCACGCCGACCAACTGAAAAAGCACCTCGGCGACTTGCTCGAGCGGGTAGCTCCCCACACCATGCAGCTCTTCGCCCTCGGACCGGATACCGCTGCCGCCCTTGCTATTTCGACTGGCGACAACCCGGATCGACTCAAATCCGAGGCATCATTCGCCCGCCTTTGCGGCGTCGTGCCGATCCCGGCATCTTCGGGGAAGACCAACCGGCACCGCCTCCACCGTGGCGGAGACAGGCAGGCCAACCAGGCCCTGCACACCGCCGTCATCGTCCGGCTGCGATACCACCAGGACACGAAAACCTATGCGGCACATACCGCGACCGTCAGCAGCTCATGATCAGCGATCCGACAAAAGCCAACACGCAACGGATTCACGGCCCCGGTCGGCCGGTAACGGGAGTAGGTGCCTGCCGCGACCAGGCCGGTCGACAACCAGACATGCACTGCGGCGGCGGGTACGGCGACACCGATGACGAACGTCAGCCACAGGGCGCCCGTACCGTATCCGATCAGGACTTCCCGGGTTGTGGACGTGGGCCAGTTGATGTAGCACCAGTGCCCGAAAAGTATTGGGCTTCTGCTCCTGCCCACTCTGTCCAGCCCCTCCTTGATCGGATCCGCGCCGAGACAGATCGTCGGTCGGCCCGCACGGCGGATGGTGACAGCATCCCTGCTGGGATCGCAGATCGCGACGACAAACTACTGACGCAGATGGAATCACTCTCGGGCGGTGCGAGTCGGTTGCGGTCGTCCGATGCTTCCACGGACAGCCAGAGGGGAACGGGAAAATTTCGAAACAGAGTGAACCATCATGTGGTGCACAGCGTTTCTTCTGGTAAGCCGTCGACGGTGTGTCAATAGCGTCGAGCGCTGTTCGGAGATCTTGCGCTACCCGCGTACGCGAGACTGCACGTCAAGAAGAAGAGGTTTCTACGTGATCAACGCCAAGAAGACAATTGCCGTGTGTGCGAGCGTAATCGGAATCACTGCCGGGATGGCGGTATTCCTCCCCGCGACGGCATCCGCGGCCACCTACGGTGGTCAGTGCGGTAAGGGATATGACGTGATCGATTCGCACGACATCGTCGGTGGCACCGCCTTTCTGACCTTCAACGGTAAGAACAATTGCGTTGTCACCGTCCGGGACCGGCCGGGGAAACCTGTGCGGATGGGCGCCGGGCTCCGGCGGTCAGGGGATAGTCGCGCCGTAGTCGTCGACGACGCTGAATACACCGAGTTCGCGGGTCCGGTGAAGGTCGAGGCAAAGGGCGATTGCATCGACTGGGGCGGCCTCATCGGTGATGACGAGTGGCAGGTATTCAAAGTGCACTGCGGCTGAACGGCACGTGCCCGTACCTGCTCATATCAGGCCGGTACGGGCTCGTGCGCAGGGGTCTGGCGGCAGCACCGATGCGTACTAGCGCCACACGGACATACTCAATTCGGCATGTGCCTGCGTCGCCGGAGCTGGCTCTGGCAGTGTCCGAGATCGGTTGGCGGACAACCGCTCCACGGGTGTGTGTGAGTGTGCGCTTTGTCGTCCTCGAGCCTGCAGTGAGGCAGCAGTCGGCGAGCAAGAATCATGGCAGGCGTTCACGATGCTGGATGAGGAACTCGACCTGATCGCCGTCGGCGCGGACCACCGGCTTGTTTTCAAGCCGGCGATCCTATCGCCGCCACGTAGCCCTGGCCTCCGAACCCGCACGGCGCCAACGCTTATGTAATCCGTGTCCAAACAATACTGGGTTCAACGCGACGGTCACGAATTCATCGACCAAATGCTTGTACGCCTCCCCAGGCGCGGCCCGGTAGCGGGCGAGCTGGTCGGGCCAGCTCGGCACCGACACGAAACAACACTGGCGGCAACACGATTTCGGCCACCACACCCCGAACAACCCGAACAAATAGCCCTGACACCGTGCGCGGGACCAGTTCGCGGTGTGAAGCGGATAGATCGGGTGACGGCGCCCACCCATCGTGACCGAGGTGTCGCGGGCGATCCGCCCGGTCTCCTCGACATTGAACCCGACCGCGTGGATGTAGGGTTGGTGACCCAAATGGGTTGCGCGCCAGGCATCGAGTGGTTGCCCCTTCGCCTTGGCTGAGCACGTGCACTGCCCACTCAGTGTCGGCATGACACCGTTGCGGTGGTGCTCGGCACTGAGCGGGTAGAAGCCGTTTTCGTCCGGGTCGGGATGCAGCCGTAGCGGTGTGCGGGTGTCCTGCAAGACCACGATCCCGTCCGCGATGCTCGGACCCGCTCGCGCGACTTCGACCAGCCGCACCCGACGCTGAGCCAGCAACGGCAGGACATGCTCGGCGACCAGATCGCAAGTGCTCGACCACTCATCGCCGGTCTGGGCGACCATCACGATCAGATTCGACAGATCCTCCCGCAACTGCGGCGGCCGGAACCCCGGATCCAACAACGTCCGCACAACCGCTGCGGTGCTCTCCACCCCGAGACCGTAGGATCAGCAGACCGGCTTCGCGTCGTCATCGAAAAGTGAAGGCAAAGAAAACAATCCATCGACGTCGTCGAACATCGGCGCGCTCCTTTCATCCGCTAGTCCGATCCGGGTCAGGGGTTCCAATCGGCGATCGCGGGTATCGTCGTGCTGGCATTGGCTTCAGCGATGACCTCGGCCATGGACACATCCAGACGGAATCGGTGGCCGATGTTGTGCTCGACCGTGGCGTACTGAGCCGCCAGTTCCGGCTGGAGTTGGGCGGCACGCACGAGCCCGCTGAGAAGATGCGCAGAACACACACGGGGCCCTGGGAAAGCCAGCGGAGTAGGCAGGATGCGGGCGTGTGCCTGCGGCGGCGATGCGTGACCAGACGGTTTCGAGGTTCCGGGAATGGATCGGCGGAGCGCCCGTCGCGGTCCGTGTGTGGCGGGCGCGACCGTGTGGAGTACGAACCCGCTGATGCACCTGTCGGACCTGTTCGAGGCGCTGGTGCGGATGCTGGCGACTGTGGCGACGCTGGCTGCGCTGGATCGCGAGGGCGGTGGGGACGGCGGGCTATAGCGTGGCGGCGGCGCGGATCAGCGCGGACAATGCGTCGAAAGTCGTTGTCACGCGTACCACCGAACGGTGATCCGCACGGTCTGAAGGCCACCTCTTCTGCCACGGCAGGTCTCGAGATCCCACTCCGCCAGCGATGCCTGTGATATTCGTTACGGCCACAGGGACGCGATTCGACGACCGAGGGGCTCGATGAAACCGCATTACGTGTATCGGTGGGTGAACAATCATGGGTTGATCCGCCTGTTCAAGAAGATACCGCTCCGCCGTGGTGATCTGTTCGCTCAGTTGATCGGCAGCGCGAAGGGTATCGAGAATCCGTACGCTCTGATCGAGGAGATGCGCGGGGAGGGTGGGTTGCACCGTGCCGTTCCGGTATGGATCACCTTCGATCACGATATGGTCCGGGAGATACTGCGCGACAACCGTTTCGGTGTCGGTATACCGACCGTGTTCGGTATACCGCAGCCTGTTCTGCGCGCGCTGGAGCGTCGGCCCCTCCCGCCGACCCCTGTCGATCCGCCATCGATGCTGGTGATCGACCGACCCGAGCACACCCGGATGCGCAAACCGGTCAGCGCGGCCTTTAACCCGCGTGCCGTCGCTCGGCTGCGCGACAGGATCGAGACGGTCACCGAGGAACTGCTCGCGACGCTCCCCGACGACGGGCCCACCGATCTGGTGGCGCGATACGCGGCGCAGGTGCCCATCGCCATCATCTCCGAGATGCTCGGCTTCCCGGACTCTGACCGCGAGATGTTTCTGCGCTGGGGCGATGACATCAGTCCGTTGCTCGACCTTGGAATCTCCTGGCGCACGCACCAGCGGGCGATGGAATCCTCGGAGCGGGTGCACCAGTATCTCGTCGAGCACGTCGAGCACCTGCGCGCCGAACCCGGCGACGATATTCTCAGCAGCCTGGTCACCGCAGGCGATCTGTCCACCTACGAACTGTGCGCGTCGGCGACCCTGCTGATGGCCGCAGGCTTCGAGACCACGGTCAACCTGATCGGCAAGGGCATCATCTGGCTGCTTCGCCACCCCGATCAGCTGGACCGGTTGCGCGCTGAGCCGGAACTCTGGCCCAATGCGGTAGAGGAGATTCTCCGGATCGATCCGCCGGTGCAGACCACCGCTCGCACCACCCGGACAGCGTTGGAGGTCGGCGGTGTCCGGCTGCGCGCGGGGTCGACGGTGGTGCTGTCGCTGGCCGGTGCGAACCGCGACTCTGCCGTGTTCACTGACCCGGCACGTTTCGACATCACCCGGGACAACGCCAAGAATCACCTGTCCTTCAGCAACGGTAGCCATGCGTGCCTGGGCGCCGGTCTGGCCCGTATGGAAGCAGCGCACGCCCTGCGCGCACTGTTCGAGGCGTTTCCGGACCTGCGATTGACCGATCCGCCTACGCGGCGGCCGCTATTCACCCTGCACGGTTACCAGCACCTTCCTGCACACACCGGTCCGCGCGTCCGCAGCCACCAGCCCATCAGCTGATCTGCACCTGCAGCGCGTGCTCGCGGCAGGAAAAGGGTTCGTGCGCCGACGATCTGATCGCCGAGCTGACCCAGCTGTCGAGCTACCACACCGACCTAACCGCCCCGGGAACCATGTGGGGTCGGAGCCGAGTCTCGTGCACACGTCCGGGAAGGACGATCGAGGCTCGGCTCCGCCGGATCCGAATGGTGCGGTCAGGCGTAGGTGAAGGGTATCCCGGCCCTTGTGCCGACCGTTGTGGTGACTGTGACTTGCACCGTGCCGGTCCCAGGGGGAGTGACCGCGAGAATCAGCGTGTCGGACAGCACGAGATACAGGGTCGCCGGGGTGGTGCCGAAGGTTACCGCGGTGGCGCCGGAGAATCCGGTGCCGGTGAGAGCCACGGACCCGAGGACGGTGAGACGGCAGTTATAGCAGGCATGATGGTGCCTCCGTGTCGGTCAAGAGGGTGCGCAGTGTGCAACGGGTTGCTCTGCGCTGGGGTCGGCCGACTCTTGCCACGGTGCGGCAATATCCAGTAACGCCCCTGAACCGTCACTGGCGCAAGACATCTCGTGATCCGCTTTGGTTCGCTTTTCCGGATGTGCTGCCGGGCAGCCGAAGCTGGGGATCGACAGCCCTGAACACCGGCGGATTGCTGTCGACATGAGGGCGGGACGATGGAAGCGCGGTCGGTTGCGAAGCAGTGAACACGGGTGTCGGACGCGGATAGGAGAACTCGAGGCCACCGCGAGATCGGCTCGTTCACGGTCATGATGCGCGGCCTGCGCGGCGAGCAACTCTCCGAGTGGATCGCAGAAGTCCGTGCCGATGCCCCAGTACTACACTCGTTCGTCACCGGCCTCCAACACGACTTCGCGGCCGTGACGGTCGGATTGATGCTGCCGTGGAGCAACCGTCCAACTGACGGCACCGTCAATTAATGAAAGCACCTCGAGCGCCAGTGCTTCGGCAGGGCGAAGCTGGACTTGCGAAGCGGATCTGCCCATGCACCCCATGCCGGAGAACAACTGCGGCCGAGTTGATCACACTGTTTGCGCCAGAACCCATCACCGTGGCTGGTGACAACGACACTCCGATCATTGAGCCAGCCACCCCTCCGCACACCCGTCACCGGATGCAACCGCTTGCGCGACATGCAATTAGCTTATAGTGTGCCCGCAGCGCAATGATGGTTCGTATAGCGTTGCCCTTGCCTCAAAGAGAACTTCACGCGTCGCCGCTTCCAGCTCAGAGCTGAGCATGCCCGGGACTGTAATGGCCGCGCTCGATGTGTGATGCGCTGGATCGAATTCTACTGAGCATCAACGTATCTAGCATTGCTGGCTGGTGTTGGCATATGGCTGGTGAGCGACCCCATCGGGGATGTCATCCAGGAAACCGGGCCCGAAACACCACCTCCGACATAGCTCATGGCTATGAAGTCGGTAGACTGCTCGAGGAAGCTGTCAGATAGCTGTTGCATGTGAGCCTGTGTTGCTTTGCCAGATGTTCGAAGTGTCCGACTTTTCAGATTTCGAGATGCTGGGAGACGTCGACAAATGGGAGTTTTGGGGTTCCGTCGCACTAGAACGTCGGCGCCCGAGTTGATTCCAGGCGCGGACTTGGAGAGCCGCACGCTGTGCTGACCGGCGCGCTCCAGATCAGAGATTTGGGCGCTGCTTCGACCTAGATGAAGTGCAGATACAGGAAATTTCGGGCACGGGTAGGGGTGTGGTCTGCCGTGTTCCAGTGCCTCCGAGTCTGAGTGAGAGGTTTAGATGGATCTGAAGTCAGCCGAGACTGCTGACCCTCAGCTGGATTTGGAGTCAGCCGAAACTGCTGATCCTCAGCTTGATCTGATTCCGCTATCGCGGGCGCAGTACGGCATGTGGCTCGCGGACAACCTCTCGGGCAGGCCGGCGGTGAACATCGCACACTACATCGAGATCGAGGGGCCGATCGACGTCGACGCATTCACCAAGGCGGTGAACGACGCCGGTCAGGAAACCGAATCGCTTGGTGTTCGGGTAGTTGAATCGAACGGCGTCCCATATCAATTCGTCGACCGCAGCATTACGTACGACGAGTCCGTGCTCGACCTCAGCGGCGAGGACGATCCGTTCGCAGCGGCAATGGAATGGATGCGGCGCGACTACAACACCAAGGCTGTCGATTTGAGCCGTGACCGGCTCACCGCGATGCGGCTGATCCAGCTCGCTGAAGATCGGTACCTGTGGTACGCGCGTGCCCATCACCTCGTCGTTGATGGCTACGCCGCGTTCAACGTCGTGACCCGGATAGCCGAGCACTACAACGCCTTGCTCGAAGGCCGGCCGGTTGTACCGCTGAAGGCGGCCGGATTGCGCGACATCATTGAGGCGGAGCGCGCCTATCGAGCTAGCTCGCGGTTCGACACCGACAAGGCATACTGGCTCGACAAGGTTGCCGATCTGCCGACGCCGACAAGTCTGTCCGGTCGCACAGCCCGGTGGAGCAAGGTCGATAATGTTGCGAGCCTGCAGCTTCCGTCGCGATTGGCCGACATGCTCGACCGTTTCTGCGACAACCTGCACGCATCGCCCGCGCAAGTGGTCATCGCAGCCTTCGCTGCGTTCCTCGCCCGGATGACCGGTACCGACGATGTGGTGTTGTCGATGCCAGTAAGCGCTCGTGTGACGAAGCGCCTGCGCAATGCTGCCGCGATGTTGGCGAACATGGTGCCGATTCGGTTCACTATGGACGCGACGACCACTGTGGAGCAAATAATCCACGCGTCCGTATCTGAGCTCGTCTCCGCGATGCGGCATCAGCTTTATAGGTTCGAAGATCTGCGTCGCGATTCGAATGCGTTGGACGCGTCGGCGAACTCGTTCGGTCCGATTGTCAATATCCTCTTCTTCGACTCGGAGATTCGCCTCGGGTCGGCCCTCGGCCGCTATCGGGCACTGACGTCGGGTGCGCTGGATGATCTGCAGCTGAATCTGTACCGTTCCGGAGCCGACGCTCCACTGCTGATCGAACTTCACGGCAATGCGAATTTGTACAGCCAGGATGAACTCGATGCGCACGCAGGTCGGTTCGTCGCTTTCTTGCAGCGATTGATGGATTCGCCCATCGCAACCTCTTTGGTCGAGATCCCGATTGTGGACGCCGCCGAAGAGGCGCGCATCGTTGGGCAGCTCGCCGGGCGTGACGGCGCAACAGGCACAGCGACGCTCGTAGATTTGCTGACGCGGCAGGCCGCCGCCACACCATCGGCAGTGGCCGTCACTTCGGGGGAGACCGCCCTGACCTATCGCGAGCTGGACGAGCGATCCAACCGGTTCGCCCGCACGCTCATCGCTCTCGGGGCCGGGCCGGAATCACTGGTAGCCATCGCGATGCCACGGGACGCCGATCTCATCGTCGTCACGCTGGCCGTCCTGAAGTCGGGCGCGGGGTACTTGCCGTTGGACGCCGCGCATCCGGCTGACCGGCTCGAATATGTGCTGAACGACGCCGATCCGATCGCCGTCGTTACGACTCGCAGTATGCGCGAATACGTGCCGAGAAATCCCGGACGGGTGGTGCTGTTCGACGGCGGGGTCGGCGACCAGTCAGCGGCACCGATCACGGACGCCGATCGGCCAAGCCAACTGTGCCCCGACAACGTCGCATACGTCATCTATACCTCCGGATCGACAGGTCGGCCCAAAGGCGTGGCGATCGCCCATCGCGCCGTCGCGACGTACCTGGTGAACGCGTGCGCTGAGATCGGTGTCCGGACTGAAGATGTGTGGACATTGTTCCATTCGTTTGCGTTCGACTACTCGGTGTGGGAGATCTTCGGCGCATTGGTCAGTGGTGGCCGAGTGGTCGTCGTGGACAGCCTCACCACACGCTCACCGGACGATGTCGTGCGCTTGGTGGCGCTCGAGAAGGTGACCATCTTCAACCAGACGCCATCCGCGTTCCACCAATTCGCCGTGGCGCGGCAGCGTTACGCGGACGCCGGTGAGCCCGACGGTGAGCTTTCGGTGCGACTGGTCATTCTCTCGGGCGAACGTCTCGACCCGGCGGGGCTGGCGGACTGGTACGGGCACAACCCGAAGCTTCCTGTGCTGGCCAACAGCTACGGCATCACCGAAACCACGGTCTTCGTCACCTACCTCGGCCTGACACCGCAGATCGCGATGCCGGGGGCGCCGAGCACGATCGGCCCGGCGCTGCCGGGGCTGCGCACATATGTACTGGACGAACGATTGCGCCCGGCGCCGCTGGGAGCCTGGGGGGAGATTTACGTCGCCGGAACGCAACTCGCTCGGGGCTATCTCAACCGGCCTTCACTTACTGCCGGACGGTTCGTGGCCAACCCGTTCGGCGAGCCGGGCGAGCGGCTCTATCGCAGCGGCGATATCGCACGATGGAATCACAAGGGTGAGCTTGAATACCGCGGCCGTGGCGATCGGCAAGTGCAGCTGCGCGGGTTCCGCATCGAGCTCGACGAGATCCGTAACGCACTGCTGACCCACAGCGCGGTCTCAGCGGCAGTCGTCATCGTGCATCTGCCCGGCACGGAGGCGGCCCGGCTCGTCGCCTATGTCGTGCTCACCGGCGAAATTGCCGCTGGGGCCGACGCCCTGCGCGCGCATGTCGCGGCGATGCTGCCGGAATACATGGTCCCAGCCGCCGTGGTGGAGTTGTCCGAGTTGCCGCTGACCGTCAACGGCAAGGTCGACTATCGGGCGCTGCCTGAGCCGGTCTTCGATTCGGCCGCGGCCTACGTTGCGCCGAGCACCGTTATGGAGGAGACGATCGCGGATGTCTTCGCCGAGGTGCTGGGTTTGGAGCGGGTAGGCGCGCGGGACAGTTTCTTCGAACTGGGTGGCAATTCGCTCACCGCGACCAGCGCTGCCGTACGGATCGCCGAGCTGACCCGATCCGATGTGTCGGTCCGGGATCTGTTCGGCAAACCGACCGTCATCGAACTCGCCGCGCACGTCGACGCCGAGCACCGCCCCGGCCGGCTCGCGTTGCGCGCGCAGCCACGCGTCGAGCCGATTCCGTTGTCGCCGGCGCAGAACCGAATGTGGCTGATCAATCAGGTCGATCCCGCCTCGGCGGCCTACAACATTCCAGTGGTGGTTCAGCTGAGCGGCCGTCTCGACGTCGCTGCGCTGCACGCGGCCCTGACGGATGTGATCGATCGGCACGAATCCCTGCGCACCGTCTATCCAGTCGTGAATGGAGTAGGGACACAGCTCGTTCTGCCGGTCGAGCACGTTGTCGCGGGTCTCGATCTGTCGCCGGAACCGATCGACTCCGCCGACATCGCGCATCGGCTCCGTGACTTGGCGTCGACCGGGTCCGACGTGCGTACGAGTCCCCCGATCCAGGTCACGCTTCTCACGTCCGCGGACCGGCGTCGGCATGTGCTGGTTATCGTCTTGCACCATATCTGCTGCGACGGATCGTCGCTTCGACCGCTCGCGGCCGATGTCGTGACGGCCTATGAAGCGAGGTCGGAAGGAAAGACACCGGACTGGCAGCCCCTGACGGTGCAATATGCCGACTACAGCATCTGGCACCGCCGCTTGCTCGGTGACGAGAACGATCCGGAGTCTTTGGCGGCACGTCAGTTGCGTTTCTGGGCAGCGCAGTTGGCGGGGATGCCGCCGTTGCTGGAGCTGCCCACCGACCGTCCGCGCCCTGCTCACCAGTCCATGCGCGGCGACGTCGCCGACACCGTGATACCGGCCGAAACCTTCGCCGGGATCGAGCGGTTGGCTCGCACAGCCAACGTCACTACTTTCATGGTCGTCCATGCCGCCCTGGCGGTTGTGCTGGCCCGGCTCTCGGGCTCGCAGGACATCACCATCGGGACGCCCGTCGCGGGCCGCGGCGAGCGGGCGTTGGAACCGCTCATCGGCATGTTCGTGAACACGGTGCCGCTGCGCACCCAGGTACGTTCCGGCAAATCGTTCACCGCGTTTCTGGCGCAGGTCAAAGAGATCGATGTCGATGCCTTTGCCAATAGCGACCTGCCCTACGAACGCGTAGTGGATGAAATCGATCCCACGCGGTCGACTGCGCATGCCCCGCTGTGTCAGGTATATCTCGCGTTCGAGAACATGGACCGCCCGCGTCTGGAGTTATCCGACCTCGCAGTCGAGGTCCTGGATCCTGGGCCGCAGCCGGCCAAGGTGGACATCATCGTCACCGTCGCCGAAAACACCGCCGCGGGAGGCGATGTCGCACTGCGGATCAATTACGCCACGGATCTGTTCGATCGGGCGACGGTCGAGGAGCTGGCCGCGCGGCTGAATCGGGTACTTGATGCGGTCGTGTCCAACCCGCAGGCCCGGTTGGGTGGTGTGAATGTGCTCTCGAGGGGCGAGCGAGCAGGGTTGGTGCCCGCGTCGGGTGGCCATGCCGAGGCACCGAGGGCGTTGGCGGAGGTGTTGTCGGTACGGGACCTGGGCGCGGCGGCAGTGGTTTTCGGCGAGCGCACGGTGTCGTATGGGGAGTTGGATGCCTGGTCGAACCGTCTTGCGCGGCAGTTGATCGGGTCGGGGGTAGGCCCGGGGGATCAGGTCGCGTTGGCGATGGCGCGGTCGGTGGAGTTCGTGGTGGGGATATGGGCGGTGACCAAGGCGGGCGCGGCGTTCGTGCCGGTTGATCCGAGAAATCCGGCCGATCGGGTCGCGCTCATGGTGGCCGATGCCGATGTCCGGGTGGGAATCACCGTCGAGGCCGCCCGAGACCTGCTTCCGGATTCTGTCCGGCAGTTGGTGCTCGACGATCCAGACACCACGGTCTGCATCGCCTCGCAGTCCTCGGCGGCGGTGACCGATGCAGATCGGGTGCGGTCCTGCCATATCTCGGACACGGCGTATGTGCTGTACACCTCGGGTTCGACGGGGACGCCGAAAGGTGTCGCAGTCACCCACGAGGGATTGGCGAATTTCGCAGCCGAGCAGCGGGAGCGTTACTGGGTCGACAGTTCCTCGCGGGTGTTGCAGTTGGCGGCACCGGGTTTCGACGCGGTTGTTCTGGAGTTGCTGATGGCTCATGCGAACGGTGCGGCGTTGGTGGTGTCGCCGCCGGAAGTCTTCGCAGGGCAGGACTTGGCGGAATTGATTCGGGCGCAGCGGGTGTCTCACGCATTCGTGACGCCGAGCGTGCTGGCGACGATGTCGCCGGCCGGTTTGGATTCGCTGCGGGTGCTGGTGGCCGGTGGGGAGGCGGTGTCGGCGGAGACGGTCGCGGTATGGGCACCTGGTCGGCAGTTGTTCAATGGGTATGGGCCGACCGAAACCACGATCATGGTCGCGATCAGCGACCCGTTGGGTGTCGGAGACCGCGTCACCATCGGTGGCCCGATTCGTGGTGTCGAGGCCGTGGTACTGGATGCCGACCTGCAGCCGGTGCCGGTCGGCGTGACAGGACAGCTCTATGTGTCCGGAGCGCAGCTGGCCCGCGGATATCTCAACCGGCCGGTCGCTACGGCCACCACCTTCTTGGCCAATCCGTACGGTCCCCCCGGTACCCGTATGTACCGGACCGGCGACCTGGTCCGCTGGACACCGCAGGAAACTCTGGAATACCTCGGTCGCACCGACTTCCAGGTCAAGATCCGGGGCCAGCGCATCGAGCTCGGCGAAATCGAGGCCGTCCTCGCCGCGCACCCCGACGTGGCGGTAGCGGTGACGGTGGGCGTCGCGACCGACGGCGGGTCGAGACTGGCCGCCTACGTCGTGCCGATCGACACCGTCGATACCGCGGAGCTGCTGGGCTACGCTGCCCAACGCCTGCCGTCGCACATGGTCCCGGATGTGGTGATGGTGCTGGACACGCTGCCGCTGTCGTCGGTGGGCAAGATCGACCGTGCGGCATTGCCCGAGCCGGTATTCGCCGCCACCACAATCGAATTCGTTGCACCTCGCGATGCTGCCGAGCAGATCGTCGCCGACGTGTGTGCCGCGGTGCTGGGGATCGAGCGCGTGGGCGTCTTCGACAGTTTCTTCGATCTGGGCGGAAACTCGTTGTCGGCTACACGGGTAGCGGCACAACTGAGCGCTGCGTTCGGTGTCGATGTTTCGTTGCGCGCGATCTTCGATGCGCCGACCATCGCCGCTTTAGCGGAGAATCTCCGGACCAGCGACGCGGCGAGACGGGAACCCCTTGCGCCGCAGGAGCGCCCGGTCCGAATCCCGCTGTCGCCCGCGCAGGCGCGCATGTGGTTCCTCAATCAGTTCGACACGAGCTCTGCGCTGTACAACATTCCGATGGTCGTCCACATGTCGGGAGACCTCGACGTGGCCGCCATGCACGCGGCGATCGCGGATGTGCTCGACCGGCATGAATCCCTGCGCACCGTCTACCCGGACAGCGACAGCGGACCCCACCAGGTGGTCGTCTCGGTGGAGACGGCACTGCCCAGGCTGGCGCCGTTGCCGGTCGCGGCGAGCGAGGTCGAGGCAAGCATTGCCGCGGAGGTGAGCGCCGGGTTCGATATCACAGCCGAGGTTCCGTTCCGGACCACCTTGCTGCGCAGCGCACCTGACGACCACACCCTGGTGCTCGTCGTCCATCACATCAGCTTCGACGGGTCATCGCTCGCGCCGCTTGCCGCAGATCTGATGGCCGCATACAAAGCCCGCATCCGGCAACAGGTACCGCTGTGGGCGCCGTTACCTGTGCAATACGCGGACTACGCTCTGTGGCAACGAAAATTGCTCGGCACCGAGAGCGACCCGCACAGCCAGACCGTCGCCCAAATCGACTACTGGCGTGCGGCTCTCGCCGATTTGCCCGAGGTGCTCGACCTGCCTACCGATCGCGCGCGTCCGGCGAAACAGTCGTTCCGTGGTGCGACGGTGTCGATGATGGTGCCCGCAGATCTGCATCGTGAGGTAATCGCGCTGGCCCGCCGCCACGACGCGACGGTCTTCATGGTGATGCACGCGGCTTACGCCGCGCTGCTGGCGCGGCTGTCGGGAACCGGTGACATCGCGGTCGGCACACCGATCGCCGGCCGCGGCGAGCCTGGACTCGATGCTCTGGTCGGAATGTTCGTCAATACGCTGGTATTGCGGACACGCATCGAGCCTGCCGCGTCCTTCCTGCAGGTACTCGATCAAGTCCGGGCCACCGATCTGGCCGCCTTCGAGAACTCCGACATCCCGTTCGAGCGGCTCGTCGAGGTGCTGAATCCGCCGCGCACGACAGCACATGCGCCGTTGACCCAAGTCGGATTCTCGTTCCAGAACATCGAGATCCCGACGATGGGGTTCGAGGGCCTGACGGTTTCGGCCCGAATGGTTGATCCGAGCGTAGCCAAGTACGACCTGCATCTGAATCTCGTCGACGCGCTGGGGCCGGACGGTGAACCGGACGATATGGCAGTCGAATTCGGTTATGCGACAGACCTGTTCGATGAGGCGACGATCTCCTCGATCTTCGACCGTTACCTGCACCTGCTGCAGGCAATCGTCGTCGATCCCGCCCGCGTTGTCGGTGATATCGATCTACTGACCGCAAGAGAGGTGCGCGAGCTGACCGCGCGGTCGACCGGTGACACGACGCCTCCGTCGTCCGCGACGATCGCGCACCTGTTCACCACGCAGGCGACGGCGACCCCGGACAGCACCGCGGTGGTTGATGCAGAGGGAGGCGGCCGACTCAGTTACCGACAATTCGCGGCGAGGGTGAATTCGCTGGCACGCGCGCTGATCGGACGGGGCGTTGGCCCGGGAACCGTTGTTGCCGTCGCGATGCGTCGCTCCGTTGATCTGCTGACCACGCTGTACGCGATCCATGCGGCGGGCGCGGCCTATCTGCCTCTGGATCCGGAACACCCAGTCGACCGGGTGCGCGCGGTCCTCACCGACGCGATGCCGAATGCTGTCCTCACTCGGCCGGTCGACGAGGCGAATTTGCCCGATGACGTGCCGGTGTGGACGTTAGAGCAGTTCGGTATCGAGCACGTGGATACGTCGAAGGTGACCGACGCCGACCGGACCCGTGCTTTGCGTCCGGACGATCTGGCCTATGTCATTTACACCTCGGGTTCGACGGGCGTGCCGAAGGGTGTGGCGGTAACGCATGCCGCGGTGGTGAATCAACTGCGGTGGCTGCGGGATCAGTATGGGCTCGGCGGCGACGACGTGATGCTGCTGCGCACGCCGTTCACCTTCGACCTGTCGGTCTGGGAGCTGTTTTCCGCATTGACCTGCGGCGCGGCGGTGGTTGTCGCGGGTCCCGACGCGCACCTCGACCCGGACGCCGTGGCCCGACTGATGGGCGACTATCGAGTCACGACTATGGATTTCGTGCCGTCACTGCTCTCCGCATTCCTCGAGCAGGCTGCTGGGCGCGAGTTCCCAGACCTGCGGCGGGTACTGTGCATCGGCGAGGCGCTGCCGGCTGACACCGTTCGCCGCTTCCGGGATCTCAGCCCGGCGCGCATCGACAACCTGTACGGGCCGACGGAGGCCGCGGTCAGCGTCACCTACCATCGCATCGACGCACTCGACGGCGTCGCAGTGCCGATTGGCGTCCCCGAGGCGAATGTGGTTGTGCGCGTTCTGGATTCGCGGTTGCGTCCAGTTCCGGTCGGGGTTACCGGTGAGCTTTACCTGGGTGGGATCCAGCTGGCTCGCGGTTACCACGAACGTCCTGGTCTCACGGCAGCGACGTTCGTCGCCGACCCCTGCTCCGGTGCGAGTGGTTCTCGGCTGTACCGCACCGGCGACCTGGTCCGCTGGGACGCGGATGGCAGCCTGCGCTATGTCGGCCGCGCCGACACCCAGGTCAAGATGCGCGGTCTGCGGATCGAACTCGGTGATATCGAAGCCGCGCTGATCGCCCACGAGCAGGTGAACGCGACCGTCGTGCAGGTGCGCACCGATCGCGGCGAGCAGCGCTTGGTGGCCTACGTGGTGGCCACAGAGGCGTTGGATATCAAGCGGGTCCGCAGCTTTCTGCTCGAACGGCTGCCAGCGTATATGGTGCCAACCTCGCTGATCCGGATCGACGCGATCCCGCTCACGGCCAACGGCAAGGTCGACTACCGAGCGTTGCCGGTGCCGGATCCGAGAAACCAGGAAGCCGGGTATCGCGCGCCGCAGGGACTCGTCGAGCAGGCGGTCGCCGGGATCTTCGCCGAGCTGCTCGATCGCCCGGAGATCGGCGCGGACGACAACTTCTTCGCCGTGGGCGGAAATTCGCTCATCGCGACGCGCGCGCTGAGCCGGATAGGCGATGTCGTCGGCGTGGCGGTACCGGTGCGGGTGATATTCGAGGCGCCCACCGTTGCCGACCTCGCCGAACGTATCTCGCGGCTGCGTGCGGTACCGAACCTGCCCGAGCCGACTCCGAAGCCGCGTCCGGACCGTGTTCCACTGTCGCAGGCACAAGCAAGGATGTGGTTCCTCAACCAGTTCGATCCGGATTCACCCGGATACGTTGTGCCGCTGGCGATCCGACTCGACGGTGTGCTCGACATAGCTGCCCTCACGGCGGCCGTCGGTGATGTGATCGAGCGGCATGAGAGCCTGCGCACGGTGTATCCGGCTGTTGATGGCACGCCAACGCAGGTTGTGCTCGACGCGGCCGACGTTGTCGGGACCTGGGATCTCACGCCGCAGCCGGTCGGTGAGCGCGCGCTGTCGGACCGGTTGGCCGAGTTCTCGGGTGCCGGATTCGACGTGTCGAAGGGCGCGCCACTGCGTATTGCGTTGTATCAGCTGTCCGACCAGTCATGGGTGGTTGCGTTAGCCATCCACCACATCAGTTGCGACGGCTTTTCGGTAGCGCCATTGGCTGCCGATATCGTGACGGCCTACCGTGCGCGGTCCAGTGGTAACCCGCCGGACTGGGCTCCGCTGGCCGTACAGTTCGCCGATTACGCCCTCTGGCAGCGGGAGGTGCTCGGCTCGGCGGACGACCCGGACTCGTGTGTGGCCCGCGATATCGGCTATTGGCAGACTCAACTCGCGGGTATCCCCGATGTGATCGAATTGCCGACCGATCGGCCGCGGCCGATTGTGCAGACACAGCGTGGTGCGGTCGAGCATGTCACGATCCCCGGTGAGCTGCAGGGCCGATTGGAGGCGCTGGCGCGGCGAGCCGAGGCGACGACGTTCATGGTCGTGCACACGGCGCTGGCAGTATTGCTGTCGAGGCTTTCGGGCAGCGACGACATCGCCATCGGTGTGCCATATGCGGGCCGCGGTCACCGATCACTCGACAACCTTGTCGGGATGTTCGTCAACACATTGGTGATGCGCACCCGGGTCACGGTGGATCAATCGTTCTCGAGCCTGCTGAACCAGGTGCGGCGCACAGATATCGAGGCATTCGACCATGCCGCCGTCCCATTCGAGCAGTTGGTCGAGGCAGTCAATCCCGCGCGGTCGACAGCCCATACACCGTTGTTCCAGGTCATGCTCGCCTACCAGAATATGGTGCAGGCGCGTGTCGAACTTCCGGGCCTCACCGTCGAGAACGTGGATCCGGGCGACAGGGCCGCGATCTACGACCTGCTGCTGATGATGACCGAGGGCCACGGCGCCCACAACGAGCCGACCGGCATGACGCTGCGCCTGACCTATGCCACGGACCTTTTCGACGCGGACTCCGTACGGCGTTTCGCCGAACAATTCGTGCGGGTACTCGACGCGGCCGCGACCGATACCGATACGGCGGTCGGCGCGATAGAGCTGCTCGATGCCGCCGAGCGGCACCTGGTGCTGGAGCGATGGAACGACACCGCGGCTCCCGCCGCGGCAGGCCGGACCCTGGTTGACGCCTTCGACCAGCAGGTCATTCGCACTCCGGACGCTCCGGCTATCCGCGTCCCCGACGGCACCGTGTTGACCTACCGGGATTTCGATACCCGCGTCAACCGTGTCGCCCGATGGCTCATCGCGCGCGGTGCCGGCACGGAAAGTGTTGTGGCGGTGTGCATCCGGCGATCGATTGAGCAAATCACGGCGCTGTACGCGGTGGTGAAGGCGGGCGCTGCGTTCCTTCCGCTAGATCCGGATCATCCAAGCGCGCGAATCGCTGATGTGCTGAACGCGGCGCGGCCGCTGATGGTGCTCACCACATCGGCCGACGGCGAGGAACTTCCGGATGGATTCGCGACCGCGCGGATCGATCGAGTGGACGTGGCCGGTCTTCCCGATGCCCCGATCACCGATTCGGAGCGCCGCGCGCCGCTGCGGCCAGCCAATGTGGCCTACGTCCTGTTCACCTCCGGCTCCACTGGTGTTCCCAAGGGCGTCGCGCTGACCCATGCCGCGACCGTGAGCCAGTTGGCATGGGCACAGCAGCAGTGGCCGCACGACGCCTCCGACATGATCCTGTACAAGACACCGATCACGTTCGACATCGCGGTATGGGAGTTGTTCTGGCCGTTACAGACCGGTGCGCAGATCGTGGTCGCCGAACACGACGGGCACCGCGACCCGGCGTACCTTGCCGGTGTCATCGCGCGACACCGGGTCACTACCGTGCATTTCGTACCCTCGATGCTCGACGTTCTCCTCGAAACCACCGCTGTCACGGAGCTGCCATCGATCCGGCGAGTACTCGTCGCCGGTGAGGCGCTGGCGCAGCGCACTGTCGACGCCGCGGCGCGGGTGTTCACGAATGCCGAGGTGGTGAACTGGTACGGCCCGGCCGAGGCGGAAGTCGTCACGGCTGCACGCTGCTTGTCGGGTGTGACGACCCGTGCGATGGTTCCGATCGGTACGCCGGTATCGGGAATGCGGATCTACGTCCTGGACTCGCGGTTGCGGCCGGTGCCGGTGGGTGTGGTCGGCGACCTGTACATCTCCGGTATCCAGCTGGCGCGCGGTTATCACGCTCGCACCGACCTCACCTGCAGTGTATTCGTAGCGAACCTGTTCGGTGCTGCAGGTGAGCGGCTCTATCGGACCGGTGACCTGGTCCGGTGGACGAAAGCTGGTGAGCTGGATTACCTGGGCCGCAGTGATTTTCAGGTCAAGGTCCGTGGTCAGCGGGTGGAACCAGGTGATATCGAAGCGGCGCTGTCCGCGCTCCCGGATGTCGCACGCGCCGTCGTCGTTGCCACGGCCGAACGCATCGTCGGATACGTGACGCTCGTATCCGGTGCGGTGACCGATGGGCGCGCGATTCGCGACCAGCTCAACCGCTCACTTCCTTCGTACCTGGTTCCGGCCGCTGTACAGGTGCTCGATGCGATGCCGCTGACACCGAACGGCAAGCTCGATCGAGCTGCCCTGCCGCAGCCAGTGTTCGACGATGGCGAGGAATTCGTGCCGCCCCGCACCGAATACGAAGCGGCCCTCGCCGAAATCGTTGCCGCGCTTACGGATATCGACCGAGTGAGCGTGACGGCGAACGTTTTCGAGATCGGGGTCAACTCGCTTACCGCTGCCCGCATCGCGGCGCGAGCCGCCGCGGCGCTCGGTGTCGATGTCGGCATCCGCGATGTCTTCGAGGAGCCGACGATCGCCGGATTGGCCCAATGCCTCGGCAGGCGAACCGGTTCCACGGTGGTTCCGCTTGCAGCCCGGCCACGCCCGGCGGCGGTCCCGTTGGCGGCGGCGCAACGGCGGATGTGGTTCCTCAACCAGTTCGACACCGCTTCGGCGGCATACAACATCTGTTTCGCGGCGCGGTTGACAGGCCAGCTGAATGTCGATGCATTGCGGGCGGCATTACTCGATGTGGTATCCCGGCACGAGCCCCTGCGCACGCTGTACCCCGCTGTCGACGGCGAACCGTGCCAGGTCGTGCAGGACATTGCGGCTGTGGCCAGGGGCCTGGTGTTGGAGCCGGCGTCGGTCGCCGACGAGGCGGAGCTGGCCGACCGGATTCGGCATGCCGTCGGGACGGGTTTCGATGTCGCGGAATCGGCGCCCGTACGGGCCAGGCTGTATCGCACCGGCACCGACGAGCATGTGATCGTGGTCGTGGTCCATCACATCGCCGCCGACGGCTCATCTATGGCCCCGCTGGCCCGTGATGTCTTCGCTGCCTACCAAGCGCGTGTGAATCACGAAGCGCCGCAATGGGAACCACTGGAAGTCCAGTACGCCGACTACGCGATATGGCAGCGCGAGATACTCGGCACCGAGGACGATCCGGCGTCGCTGATAGCGCGCCAGATCGCCTACTGGATCGAGGTTCTCGGTGACGCCCCGGAACTGCTCAACCTGCCGACCGATCGGCCACGGCCCGCCACCATGTCGATGGCCGGTGGCATCGTCCGCTTCGCGATGTCGGCGCGGCTGCACGATGACATCGTGCGGCTGGCACACCGTGAGGGCGTCACCGTGTTCGTCGTGCTGCACACGGCATTGGCGATCCTGTTGGCGCGCACCGCGCACAGCGAGGACATTACGGTCGGCACCCCGGTCGCCGGTCGAGGCAACCAGGTGCTGGACGATCTGGTCGGCATGTTCGTCAACACCGTGGTGTTGCGCACGCGTATCCGCGAGAACCTGTCGTTCCGGGAACTTCTGGCCCAGGTGCGCGATGTGGACCTCGAGGCCCTCGCGCACGCCGATGTGCCCTACGAACGACTGGTCGATGTCCTCGACCGTCCCCGGTCCACGGCGTATACGCCGCTGTATCAGGTGATGTTCGGGTTGCAGAACATGCGCGCTGCCCGGTTCGACCTGCCCGGTATCGATGTCGAACTGCTCGACCCCGGCTTGGCGCAGGCCAAAACCGACCTCACCGTGCTGGTGACTGAACGCGTCGACGGTGAGCGGCCGGCTGGCATCGATGGCGAGATCACCTATGCGAGGGACCTTTTCGTCGCATCGACAGCGGAGTCGTTCGCCGAGAGGTTCGTCCGGGTCCTCGAAGCGGTCGCCGTCGATCCGGGGCGCGCGGTGGGCGATATCGATCTGCTCGGTGCAGCGGAGGCCCAACGGCTGGTCCCGGCACGTGGTGGTGCGACCACGTCGCCGTGTCTGCTGCCTGAACTGTTGGCCGAGGCCGTGGCAACAGATCCGGCGGCGATGGCCCTGCTCGGGGATACTGAGACCCTCACCTACCTCGAGCTCGATCGCCGGTCCAACCAGCTCGCCGCGCACCTACTCGCCCGAGGGGTCGGACCAGGGGTATTCACGGCGCTGGCCGTGCCGAGGTCGGTCGACTACCACGTCGCCATGTGGGCGATAGCGAAGACCGGTGCCACGTTCGTCCCCGTGGATCTGCGATATCCCGTGGAGCGGATTGCGCACATGGTGAACGATTCCGGTGTCACCGTGGGGATCACAGTCGCGGCCGCGCACACCTCGCTTCCGGGAGATGTCGGATGGGTGGTGCTCGACGACCTGGATTCGGCCGCCGAGATCGCCGCGCAACCGAGCCAGGCCGTCACGGATGCGGATCGCGCGCGGGCACTGCAGATTCAGGATGCGGCGTATGTGATCTACACGTCCGGTTCGACCGGGATACCGAAGGGTGTCGTGGTGACGCATGCGGGATTGGCCGGATTCGCGGCCGAGCAGCGTGCGCGTTATCGCGTGGACGCCACCTCGCGTGTGCTGCAAGTGGCGGCGCCCGCCTTCGACGCGGTGCTGCTCGAAGCGTTGATGGCGTGTGCGGCCGGCGCTTGCCTGGTCGTGTCGCCGCCGGAGGTGTACGGCGGCCCGGATCTGGCCGCACTTGTTCGTGCGCATCGGGTGACGCATGCGTTCCTGACACCCAGCGTGCTGGCGACGATGGCACCTGCGGACTTCGCGTCGGTGCGGGTGCTGGCGGTCGGCGGTGAGATGGTGTCGGCGGACCTGATCGCGGCTTGGGGGCCGGGGCGGCAATTGCACAACATCTACGGCCCGACGGAGACGACGATCGTGACCACGATCAGCGATCCGGTGCAGCAGTCCGAGGTGATCACCATTGGTGGTCCGATCCGTGGTGTCGAGGCTGTGGTGTTGGACTCGCTGCTGCGTCCGGTGCCGGTTGGGGTGACCGGGGAGCTGTACCTTTCCGGTGCCGCATTGGCGCAGGGCTATCTGAGTCGCCCTGCCGCGACAGCGGGTGCGTTCGTGGCCAATCCCTACGGCGAGCTGGGATCACGGATGTATCGCACCGGCGACATCGTGCGCTGGACGGCGAAGGGTGCGCTGGAATACATCGGCCGCATCGACTTCCAGGTCAAGATCCGTGGCCAGCGCATCGAACTCGGCGAGATCGACGCCGCACTGCTTTCGCATCCGAAGGTGGCTGCTGCTGTCACGGTGAGCCATAAGGGATCCGGTGGGCAACCGATGCTCGTCGCATACGTCGTGGCCGAACCCGCGTCCGTCGTCGAGCCGAGCGCCGTGCTCGAACACCTCGCCGCGGTATTGCCTGCGTACATGGTGCCGTCGACGATTACCGTGCTCGACCACATGCCGCTCGCCTCGACTGGCAAGGTGGACCGAAAAGCGCTGCCGGACCCCGTTTTCGAGATCGATGACGACGATGCCGTCGCCGCGGCGACCGAACTGGAACGCACTATTGCCGCCGCCTTCGCGGACGTGCTCGGCATCGCGTCGGTGGGCGCGACGACCTCGTTCTTCGCGCTCGGCGGTGATTCCATCATGTCGATCCAGTTGGCATCGCGGCTGAAGACAGCGGGTGTCATCGTGACGGCTCGCGATATTTTCGAGCGCAAGTCCGTTCGGGGGCTCGCACAGGTCGCCGCGGCTGCGGAACGGGTGACTCTGGCGGAACTGCCTGGCGGTGGCGTGGGCGAGATCCCCTTCACGCCGATCGTGTCGTGGTTTGTCGAGCGGCTCGGGCCAGCCGATCGGTTCGCGCAGTCCATGCTGGTGCGCTTGCCGAGGGACGCACGAGTCGGTGACGTTACCGCGACCGTGCAGGCGGTGCTCGACCAGCACGACATGCTGCGCTCGCGGCTGCGCGAACGATGCATGGAGGTGCTTCCCGTGGGCGCCGCCGATGCCGCAGGCTCGGTGTTCGTCCGAACCTTCCGGGCGCATGAGGTGCCGGGCAGCGACGGCTTCACCGCTGTGGTGGAAGCGGCGCTGGCCGAGGCGTCCGACCGACTCGATCCCGCCGAGGGCCGGATGCTGCAGGTCGTATGCCTGCTTCCCGAATCGGGCGTCGAAGCCGATGCCCGCGCCCTTATCGTGATTCATCACCTGGCTGTCGACGGGGTGTCGTGGCGGATTCTGTTGCCCGACTTTGTCACCGCCTGGCAGCAGATCAGCCAGGGACGCGCAGTCGAGTTGCCGACACAGGGCACATCTATGCGGCGGTGGGCACACGCGTTGAGCGCCGCCGCGGCTGCCCGCGGCGGTGAGTTCGAGCTGTGGCAGCGGATGAGTGCGGCGGCCGATCCGCTAATCGGGAGTGCGGAATTGGATCCCGCCGTGGACACCCAGGCGACGGTGCGGCATCTGACGGTGTCCATCCCGACCGCAGTGACCTCGGCGTTGCTGGACACGGTGCCGCGAGCCGTGCGCGGCAGCGTCGATGATGCGCTGCTGGCCGCTCTGGCCGTGGCGCTGGCCGGTTGGCGCCGCCACCGCGGCATCACGCACCCGGGTATGAAAGTCCTCTTGGAAGGACACGGCCGCGAAGAGCAGATCGCCGCAGGCGCGGATATCTCACGCACCGTGGGCTGGTTCACCAATGCATACCCAGTCGCGCTCGACCTCAGTGGAATCGACTGTGCGGACCTGCGCGCGGCAGTGAAGTCCGTCAAAGACCAGCTGCGCGAAATCCCCGACAAGGGCATCGGTTACGGCCTGCTGCGCTATATGAACACCGACACGGCCGACCGGCTCGCGTCGGCGTCCCAGCCGCAGATCAGTTTCAACAATCTGGGCCGGGCCGGCGTCGACCTCACATCGATGTCGGACCTCGCGTGGGTTCCGACCGACGAGCAGTTCGATCGGCGGGCCGCCTTCGATCCGGATATGCCTGCCGCAGCGGTGATCACGATCGATGTGAACATCGTGGACACCGCGGCGGGACCTGAGCTGTCGGCACATGTCGGCTACGCCTCGCGGCTACTCGAACACGACGACGTGGCCGAACTCGTCGACGGATGGGTCGCCGCCGTGACCGAGATCGCCAGCATCGCTCGTGCAGACGACGAATGGGGACTGTCGCGCGCAGATGTTGCGCTGGTCGACCTCACGCAGCGCGATCTGGATATGTTCGCCGACCGGTACGGTCGGCTGAGCGAGGTATGGTCGCTGGCGCCGCTGCAGGAAGGTTTGCTGTTCCACGCCGAATTCGCGGCGGGCCAACTCGATGTCTACACGGCGCAATCGGTACTCACTCTTACCGGTGCGGTCGACGAGAATCGGCTCGAGCGTGCCGCGAAAGCCTTGCTTGGGCGGCATCCCAACCTGCGGGCCGCATTCACACGAACCGCCGATGGTGTACCCGTGCAGGTTATTCCGGCTACCGCCACGGTGCGCTGGCTCAACGTCGATCACTGTGGCAACAAAAGGGAGTTGGATGAGCTGATCGAAGCCGAGCGGGCGGTCGTGTTCGATCCCGCCGACCCGCCGCTGCTGCGGTTCCTGCTTGTTGCCGTCGGGCCGCACGAGTTCCGGCTGGTGTTGACCGCGCACCATCTTCTGCTCGACGGCTGGTCCTTGCCGCTGCTGTGGCGTGAATTGATCAGTTTGTATGCCGTGGCCGCACAGTCGGAGCTGCTTCCCCCGGCGACCTCGTACCGCGATTACTTGGAATGGCTGAGCCTGCGCGATCGCGCCAGCAGCATCGAGGTGTGGCGGGACGCGCTGCGGGACTTCAGCGAGCCCACATTGATTGCGGATCCACACACGGCGACGACCGCGGACACCCCGATCGATCTGCCGATCGTTCTCGATCGTGCCGCGACGGCAGAGTTGGTGAAATTCGCGCGAGAACGAGCGGTGACGATGGCGACGATCGTGCAGTTCGCCTGGGCCGTGGTGCTGGGCAATCTGCTCGGTGTCGAACGGGTGGCCTTCGGCGGCACGGTATCCGGCCGCCCGGCCGAACTGCCGGGCGTCGAGTCGACGATCGGTCTGTTCATCAATACGATTCCGGTCGCCGCCGATGTGCGGCGGGATCTCCCGATCGAGGACGCGCTGCGCCTACTGCAAGCGAATAACACCCGCCTGCTCGACCACCACTACCTCGAACTTTCACAGATCATGGTGGCCGCAGGCAGCAGTCAACTGTTCGACACTCTGGTCGTGTTCGAGTCGTATCCGGTCGACAGCAGTGGCCTGGGCGATGCCGACATCGACGGTATGCGGGTGGTCGCGGCGGATGGCCGCGACGCAGCGCACTACCCGATCACCGTGCAAGCACACAACACCGACGAGTTGCACGTCCGAGTCCGCTACCAGCGGGCCCGCGTCGACGAGGTGACAGCGGCTGGTCTCGCGGACCGTCTCGAAACTGTGCTGCGTGCGGTGACGACCGATCCGACCAAGCGACTCGGTGCGATCGATCTGTTGTCCGCGGACGAGCGGCGGGAGCTTGCGCCTGGTTCCGGTGGCAGCGCAGTGGCACCGTGCGTAATGGCGGAGCTGCTGTCCGCGGGCGTGGCGGTCGGTCCCGATGCGGCGGCCGTTGTTTTCGGCGGGCGTACCGTGTCCTACGCGGAATTGGATGCCTGGTCCAACCAAGTGGCGCGCCAGTTGATCGCGTGGGGCGTCGGCCCGGGAGCTCAGGTCGCGCTGATGATGCCGCGGTCGGTGGAATTCGTGGTCGGCCTGTGGGCAGTGACGAAAGCGGGCGCGGCGTTCGTGCCCGTCGATTCCCGGAATCCATTCGAGCGCGTCGCGCACATGGTGGCGGATGCCGAGGTGCAGGTGGCGGTCACAGTCGAGGCGTTGCGGGAGCTGCTGCCGGACACGGTGCGCCCGCTCGTCCTCGATGACGCGGACACCGCGAAGTCGATCGCCCTGAGATCGGCGGCCGCCGTGACCGACGGTGAGCGCATGCGTACGCCGCACGTCCGAGATGTGGCATACGTGATCTACACCTCCGGCTCGACCGGAACGCCGAAGGGCGTCGCCGTCACCCACGAGGGGCTGGCGAATTTCGCAGCCGTGCAGCGGGACCGGTTCGGTGTGGACACTGGTTCGCGAGTGCTGCAGACCGCTGCTCCGGGCTTCGATGCGATGGTCCTCGATATGCTGCTCGCCCACACCGCCGGTGCCATGCTCGTGGTGCCGCCGCCAACGGTATTCGGGGGCGACGAGCTGGCCGAACTGATTCGCGCACAGCGGATTTCGCATACTTTCATTACACCGAGCGTGCTGGCGACGATGTCGCCGACCGGTATGGATTCGCTGCGGGTACTGATGGCCGGTGGAGAGGCGGTGACACCGGAAACAGTCGCGACGTGGGCGCCGGGCCGGACCCTGTTGAACGGGTACGGTCCGACCGAAGCCACGATTCTGGCGGGTATCAGTGCTGCGCTGCTCCCGGGTGGTGCGGTGACCATCGGCGGACCGATCCGTGGTGTCGAGGCTGTCGTGTTGGATGCGTGGTTGCGGCCGGTGCCGGTCGGGGTCGTAGGAGAGTTGTACCTCGCGGGTGTGCAGCTGGCGCGCGGATATGTGAACCGGGCCCCTGCTACAGCCGGTGCATTCGTGGCGAATCCATTCGGTGCGGCCGGTTCGCGCATGTACCGCACCGGCGACCTGGTCCGCTGGACACCGGAGCACACGCTGGAATACCTCGGACGGCGCGATTTCCAAGTGAAGATCCGCGGTCAGCGCATCGAACTCGGTGAGATCGAAGCTGTTCTGGCCGAACATCCCGGGGTCGAACACGCGGTCGTGCTGTTGCGGAAGGACCAGCGCGGCATAGATCGTCTCGCCGGTTACCTTGTCGTCGGCGAGGATGTGGATCCGGACGAGGTTCGGGCCACCGCGCGGTTGCGACTGCCCGCGCACATGGTGCCCGACGTGTTCATGGTGCTCGCCGAGATTCCACTCACAACGTCCGGCAAGCTCGACCGCTCGGCGCTTCCCAGCCCGGAATTCGCGGCCGGTCGGAAATGGGTCGCGCCACGCACTGACGCAGAGCGGCGCATCGCCCACGTGTTCGCAAGCGTATTGGGCGTCGACAGCGTAGGGGCGACGGACAGTTTCTTCGACCTCGGTGGCGATTCGCTGTCGGCGACACGGGTGACTGCCCAGTTGAGCACGGCACTCGGAGTGCGTATCGGGGTCCGAGACCTGTTCGAGGCACCTGTGGTCGCCGAACTCGCCTCCCGCCTGCAGACTTTCGACCACAACACCCGAATGCCACTGACGCCGCGACTGCGGCCCCCGCTCGTACCGCTGTCACCGGCGCAGCAGCGGATGTGGTTCCTCAATCAGTTCGACACCACGGTCGGCGCGTACAACATCCCGCTGGTGATCCGGCTGCGGGGCGAACTCGACACCGATGCGCTGCGGCGCGCGTGCGAACTGGTCATCGACCGCCACGAGTCGCTGCGGACCAAGTTCCCGATGACCAACGGACAGCCGTATCAGGTTGCGGTCGCCGCGGATGAGATCGCATCCGTACCGACTCCCGTCCGGGTGGACGAAAAGCATTTGCTGGAACGAGCGATCGCCGTAGTCTCGACGGGCTTCGATGTGCGCCAGGCACCCCCGTTGCGTATCGAATTGTTCTCGGTCGATGACCGGGACCATGTTCTGGTCATCTGCGTGCACCACATCTGCGCCGACGGCCAGTCGATGATGCCGCTCGCGCGGGATGTAGCACTGGCGTACGAGGCGAGTAGGCAAGGGACAGAACCGATGTGGCCGGCCCTTCCGGTCCAGTACGCCGATTACGCTCTGTGGCAGCGGGAGGTGCTCGGCTCGGCGGACGACCCGGACTCGGTCATGTCCCGGCAGTTGCGATTCTGGAAAGACACCCTCAACGGGTTGCCCGAGGTGCTGGAACTGCCGACCGACCTGCCCCGGCCACCGGTAGCGTCCATGCGCGGCCGCGCCGTCGATTTCGAGCTTCCCACGCAACTGCACGAACGGATCATTGCTGTCGCGCGCGCCGCGAACGCCACAGTCTTCATGGTCCTGCACGCCGCGCTGACCGTCCTGCTGTCCAAGCTGGCCGGCGTCGACGACGTCGCGATCGGCACCCCGGTGGCCGGCCGTGGCGAGCGTGAGCTCGATGATCTGATCGGTATGTTCGTCAACACGCTGGTATTGCGGTCACGGGTGCGGACCAGCCAGCCGTTCGCCGAATTGCTCGCCGCGACCCGTGACACGGACCTGGCCGCGTTCGCGCATGCGGAAGTTCCCTTCGAACAAGTCGTGGAAGCGATGAATCCGCCCCGGTCGACTGCGCATCTTCCGCTGTATCAGGTGACCCTCGACGTCCAGAACCTGAGCAAGGCCGCGTTGGAGCTGCCGGGCCTGCGCATCGAGCCGCTGGAAAACGGCTTCGAGCAGGCACAGGCGGATCTGAGCATGAAGCTGGTCGAGCAGCTCGATGATCGAGGCCGTCCGTATGGCGTGGTAGGTCGGCTCACCTTCGCTACCGATCTGTTCGTCGAAGAGACGATGACTCGGGTCGCACACGCATACATACAAATTCTGGAGGAGGTGACCGCGAATCCGGCGGGTGCGGTCGGCGATATCGAGATCGTCGATGCGAAGCAGCGCCGCGAATTGCTCGACTCGGCAGGGGAAGACGGCGTCGTGGTCGCCGACGCGACGCTCGTGGATCTGTTCGCTGCCCGAGTCCTGGCCCAGCCGGATGCGGTCGCGGTATCCGACGGTGCGTCACAGTTGACCTATGCGGAGCTGGATCGGCAGGCCACCCACGTCGCGGCTCGGCTGATCGAGCAGGGAGTCGGGCCGGAATCACTGGTGGCCGTGGCGTTGCCGCGCTCGATCGAGTTGGTCGTGGGCCTGATCGCGGTGGTGCGAGCGGGCGCTGGGTATCTGCCACTGGATGTTGCGTATCCGCCGGACCGATTGCGGTTCATGCTCGACGACGCACGTCCGGCCGCGGTGTTGACATCGGTCGAGATGGCATCGGCGGTGCCGCAGTACGCCGCGCCGGTGGTGCTCATCGAGGATAGTGCGGACGCGACAGCGGACGGCTGCGATCCGGTGCCGCCGAACCTGCGACTGGACAACGTGGCCTATGTGATCTACACCTCAGGATCGACCGGCCGCCCCAAGGGAGTGACGGTCAGCCATCGCGAAGTGGTCACGTTGTTCGCCAACACGGCCGAACGCTTCGATTTCGGCCCGGATGACGTGTGGACGATGTTCCATTCGTACGCCTTCGATTTCGCGGTGTGGGAAATGTGGGGAGCGCTGCTGTCCGGTGGCAGGCTGGTCGTTGTCGACTACCCCACATCCAGATCGCCGGAGGCGTTCGTGGATCTTGTGGCCCGAGAGGGCGTGACAGTGTTGAGTCAGACCCCGTCGGCGTTCTACGGGTTCGCTGCGGCAGAGCGCGAGTATCGCGAATCCGCTTGTAGCGCTGGCAAACTCGCTTTGCGCTACGTCGTATTCGGCGGCGAGGCACTGGATGCGTCCCGCTTGACCGGATGGTTTGCAGCGCACGAGCCGGGATCGCCGCGACTGATCAACATGTACGGGATTACCGAGACGACGGTACATGTCACGTTCACCGAGATCGGTAGGAAAGACGTGGCCGGGATCGGATCGCCGCTGCCGGGGTTGCGCGTATACGTGCTCGACGACAGGCTGCGCCCGGTGCCGATCGGCGTCGCCGGGGAGATCTATGTGGCCGGTGAGCAATTATCGCGAGGCTACCTGGGGGCCCCGGCTTTGACGGCGGGACGATTCGTGGCCAATCCTTTCGATCCGCAGGGTGGCCGGTTGTATCGGACCGGCGATGTCGGCCGGTGGAAGAAGACCGCCACCGGGCTCGAGTTGAACTACGTTGGCCGGGCCGACGCACAGGTGCAGTTGCGTGGTTACCGCATCGAGTTGGGCGAGGTGGAGTCGGCGCTGCTGCAGCACCCGCACGTGACGCGGGCCGCCGTGGCGGTGCACCGCCACGCCTCGGGTGTCGATCAGTTGATCGGTTACGTCGTGGGCATCTACGGCCAACCGATCGATCCGGGCCAGGTCCGGGAGGTCGCTGCCCAGATACTGACGAGCTACATGGTGCCCTCGACAGTGATGGTGTTGCCCGATCTGCCGTTGACCGTCAACGGCAAACTCGATCGAAACGCATTGCCCGCTCCCGATTTCGATGTATCGGTGGACGAGTTCGTCGCCCCGCGGAGCCACACCGAGAAAGTGATCAGCGACGTTTACGCGCAGGTCTTGAGCGTCCAGCGGGTCGGGATATCGGATGGCTTCTTCGACCTGGGCGGCAATTCGCTGCTGGCCACGATGGTGGTCACCGAACTGCGTGCTCGCGGTGTGACGATCGCGTTGCCATGGATGTTCGATGATGCGACACCGAAGGCCCTGGCGCGCAAGGTCGATGAGGCCGAGGGCGGCTCCGGTCTGGAGGTACTGCTTCCGCTGCGTGCCAGCGGCTCGAAGCCTGCCGTATTCGGTGTGCACCCCGCCGGGGGATTGGCGTGGTTCTACGGCGGCGCGGTCGAACATTTGGACAAGGATCGACCGGTATACGGCTTGCAGGATCCGCACGTCGTGGCGGGCGAACCACGCGCGGACTCTGTGAATGAATTGGCCGAGCGGTATGTAGCCGAGATTCGCCGAGTACAGCCGAGCGGACCGTACCACCTGCTCGGCTGGTCGTTGGGCGGGCAGATCGCGCATGCGATGGCGGTAAAGCTCCAACGCGGTGGTGAACTCGTCGGAACGCTGGCCATGCTGGATACCTCCGTCGACCCAGCGGATCTGTCGGCCGCCTCGACGATCACCACCGTGGACGAGCCCGCTCCGGGACAGCTAATGGCGGACCTGCTCGGCGGTTGGCGGGAGCTGTTCGACCTTGGTGACGCGGTGAAGGTGGACACCCATGACCAAGCGTGGGCAGTCATCCGTGACCAGGTGGTCGGCACTGGGCTGTTCACCGCCGAACAGACGGACCGAGTGATGGAGAGTTTCGAGACAGCGGGCAAAATCGCGGCCGATCACCGGCCAGAAGTTTTCGAAGGAGACTTGCTCTTCTTCACCGCGGGCAAAGACCGCATGGACCACGACGCTCTCGTGCAGGCATGGCACCCGTACGTGACAGGCAACCTTCACAACAAGGTCGTCGACGCACGCCACCTCGAGCTCAGCCACCCGCATGCTATGGCCGTCATAGGCCCGATCCTGGAAAGGTTCATGAACGAATGCTGATCACCGCCCAACCGGCTCCGACTCAACGCCGACGGTTGTAGTGATCGCCGAAGGACGCCATCGCTACGACTGGCTGGGTTCGCCCTGCAGTTGGATCACTGTTCGGTTTGGGCATTCTTCCAAAGGATCCGCTGATGTCTCTGATGTCTCTGATGTCTCGTCGGTCGAGTAGGTCGGCGAAGACGGTCAGCGGGGCCGCCCACCGTTGACCTGGCTGGTGACGTGGTGGTGGTCGTCGCGGATTTTCCTGGCATAGTTCCAGGAGCCGGTGGCTCTGGCGTTGCCCAGACGCTGACTCCGCAGGCGGTTTCTGTTCGAAACGCCAAGGCCGTACCTGGGCGGCAATAGGTCGGCTGATGCCCCGTCCGTTCATGTGGCGGGTATCAGTTTCGACGGCACTACCGGTCTACCGCCATTCGCCACGTGCTGGCATCGGCCACTGGCCGCTGCTGATCGCGTTGGCCGATCACTTCAGACAGGCCCCCTGGTATCTGACGGACCCCGGCGATGCGCAGCGAGTCATCGATACGTACAGCCAGTTGGATCTGCTCCGCGCGCTCAGAGAAGCCAGTGTGCAGCGGGTCCGATCGGGTACGGGTTCGGCGGTGAATCCCTCGACGGCGATGTGGGCCACGGCGGCGTCGGTGAGGACGGTGCGGGCGTCGTGTTCGCTGACTTCGTCGGCGGCTGGTCCCCACGGATTTCCGACCAGAAACCAGCTGAACTTGCCGATCACCACCCGGCGCGTGCGGTCGGTGCGGGACTGACGTCCTCAGACGCCGACGATCGGGCCGCAGCGGACGTTGAATCGTTCCCGGATGGTGTCGAGGGTCTGGCGGTTGTGTTCCCGGTCGCGCCGATGTGTCCGCATGAAATGCGCGGCGTTGCCCAGGCGCCGGTGTATCGGATACCACCGGTCGAAATCGAGTCCGCACTGCAGGAACACCGACGGCCCGAGCGCGTCGTAAATGATGCTCAGATTGTGTAGGTGCAGCGTCAGAGCGGTGTATGCGAGTGCGGCTGCCGTCGCTGTCTTTGTCCGCATCTCTTCTGCGTCGAGGGCGTACAACGGCAGCTCCCGGAGCTTGTCCCGGAACATCAGGTGGGTGAGGAAATAACCGCCGAACGAGAGGAACCCGAATGTCCCCGAGCGTGTCTGAATCGACAGCACCGAGCCGCTGGGGGACACGTAGGGCTCATAGGGTGTGCTGGCCTGCAGCAGGTACCCGGTACAGTTCACGATCCAGCTGCCAGCCCTGGTCGCCGCGGTATCGCCGCTACGGAACAGCAACTCGACGGCGCCGTCGCGGGCGACCGCATCCTGGAAGTGATCCATGACGACCGTGTTCAGGCCCTGCTGAATGATCTGCTGCTCTGTCTGCGACAGCAGGCCGGCGAAGAAGTTACCCGCTTCCGGGGTCACGGACAGTCCGGCGGTGGCCAGCAGCCAATCCTGGACCTCGGACTCGTTGGTTCCGTCGAAATGGCGCGTGATGTCGGTGAACAGGCGGTTCGGCATGACACCGGCCCACCAGCGGCGTACGCCGGGCGGCATGATCTGCTCGCGATTGACAAAGATGGTCCCGGGCCCGGCAACGAGGTTCACTTCCCGGCCCGGGCAGGTCGTGATCAGCGCTAAAGCAGTGTCCATCGCGGTTTTACCGCCGCCGATAATCCACACCGGTGTGTCACTGCGGGCTATCTCGCCGCCCCGCACGTCGCAGTAGTTGGGTGACACCGACCGCACTCGGTTGCTCGACACATGTAGCGGTTCCTTCGGCACGACGTTGGTGCCGAACGCTTTGATCAGCCTGGTTGCCGTGATCACGAGCGTGGCGCCGTCGGGGCCGGTGCAGGTGACGCGCACGCCGCCACCGGTTTCCTCGTGCGACTGGTAATCCCAGCCGAAGTGCTCCTCGACCTGGACGCGTTGTTCGATGACCTGCAGGCAGTGCTCCAAATGCTCCAGGACCTCGCTCTTCGTCGCGAGGTAGGAACGATCCTTCCGGATCGTCCACTTGATGTTGCCCGCGGTGAACAGCGGATGGGGCTGATGCAGCCTGACGTACGGATACGTGTCGACCCACATCCCGCCAGCCCGCGTGTGCCGGTCCACAAGGATGACTTTCTGGTCGCGGCTCAGATAACGGCTCGCGACGAATAGGGCATTCAGCCCTGCTATCCCGGCCCCTATAACGCACACATCGCATGTCTGTGTCCGCACCGGCTTCATGTCGGACCATTTCATGGCAAACCCCCTGCTACCGCTGATGCAACCACCACCGAACGCGGATGTCAACGAACGTTGAAACCGTAAGTTTCTTGTTGCCGCGTATTCACCCCGTGCTGGAAACCCGCTGGCAGGGCGGCTGTAGGTCACGGGAGCGATCACGATCCAGTTCTGCTCAGCGGCAGTCAGCACACGTCCCGTCCCAACGAAGCTCCAACAGAAAGACATCTCATGTAGCTAAGAGTCAAACTTCGACGGCCTCGGAAGGCGGTGGGAAGGCTCGATTTTCGTTGTAGGGTTGGCCGGTTTGCAGTCAGTGGTGCAGTTGGTCGAGGAACTTGTTGAACAGGTGTCGCTGGGCTTGGCGATGCCCAGTCACCAAACTGCCGCGGTTAATCCAGCGCCGCTTCACAATCGGATATTGACCGGATGCTCCCGCACCGATGTCCGGTGCGGGAGTTCAACTTTCGCGTTTCAGCTGACGCCGGCCACCTGCGCGATTATTGGCGATGAACTGCTCGAATATTGCGAGAAGTGCTGGGGCGTTCAGCTTTCGCCATCGTATGTGGCCACGGTGCGTCCGGTCTTGTTCTCGTGTCCACCGGTTGTGCCATGTCGACGGTCAACCCCGAGTCGCGCGAGCGGACACGAGCGTTTGCGCGGGTGATCGGCCCGCATAGGCCTATTAGGTCGATTCGGCCGCGCGGGTGCGGGTGGCGGTCGGTGTCTCGCCAGTGTGCCTGCGGTAGATGCGCCGGAAGGCCGCCGGATCGGCGTAACCCACCGCGCCCGCGATCACGTCGACGGGTTCGCGCGTGGTTGTGAGTAGGGTGGCCGCCTGCCCGACCCGGAGGCGATGGACGTACTGGGTGGGTGAGACGCCGACGCGGTCGCGGATGCGGCGGGTCAGAGTGCGCGGAGAAACCGCTGCGACACTGGCCAATTCGTCCAGCGATAGTTGCCGGTGCAGATTGGCGTGCACGTGCTGTTGCACGGCGCGCAGCACCGGGTCGGTGGCCCGTAGATGCTCGAGCACCATGTAGCGCGACTGCGACATGCGGGCATCGAGCACCAGGTAGTGAGCCACCTGCTCGGCCAGTGCACCGCCGCCGAGGCGGGCGACCAGCGCCAGCAGCAGATCTGTGTGGGCGAAAGCCGCACCGGCGGTGAGTATTGCGCCGCTGTCGACCACCATGCGATCGGAGTGCACGGTGACATCGGGGAAGCGGCGGGCCAACAGCGGCGCCAGCCACCAAGTAGTGGTGGCGGCCCGGCCCGACAGCAGCCCCGAGGCCGCGAGCACGAAGACAGCCGAGCAGGAGGCAGCTACCGTAGCGCCGGAATCTGCCGCACGCCGGATGATTTCGACGGCCTGCATGGTCTGGGGTCGGGTCAGCAGTTCCTCGACAGGCGCTTCGCTGGACGCGGACGGCCCGGGCAGCACCAGAATATCGCCGGGTTCGAACTCCGCCGCGCCGAGCGGGGTTTCGGTATCGACGCTGATCAGCCGCCCACCGCTGGATCGGACCGGCAGCCCATCGAGTGATGCGACGCGCTGCCGCAGCCGCCCGCTCGTCGTGTCACCGGCGATCCCGGCTGCCGTGTCGACGATGTCGATACCGAGGCCGAGCGCACCTTCGAGCACACCGTCCAGCGCGAGGTGGGTAATCATTTGGCGAGATTAGACCGAAGAGTGGCGATCTTGCCAATGGCGGTGTGCTGACCTGCTGCGGCAGGGTTTGGGGTGTGCAGCAACCTCTCCCACAGGATTCTCTCGACGACGACCTCGCCGATTTCGCACCCCGGTCGATCACGCTCGACGGAGTAGCCCACACGGTGTACGTCAGCGGCAACGGACCGGCGGTCATCGTCATGGCGGAAATGCCCGGCATCAGTCCCGATGTGGCTCGCTTCGCCCGCTGGGTGCGCGACGCCGGGCTCACCGTCTACCTGCCGTCACTGTTCGGCCGCGACGGTGCCTATCCGGAGGCAGAGGCCGGCGTGGAAGTCTTCAAACGAGCCTGTGTCAGCGCGGAATTCCGGGCCTTCGGCGCGGGCAAGTCCAGCCCGGTCGCGGTGTGGCTGCGTGCGCTGGCAGCCCTGGCCCATCGCGAATGCGGCGGTCTCGGCGTCGGCGCGCTGGGTATGTGCTTCACCGGGAATTTCGCGCTCACCATGATGCTCGAGCCCGCGATGCTGGCGCCGGTGCTGTGCCAGCCGTCACTGCCACTGGATGAGCCTGGCGGACTAGAGATTTCGCCCGGTGAGCTCGCGGCCGTGCGGGAGCGACTCGATCGCGATGATCTCGTGGTGCGCGCCTATCGCTTCGAGGGCGACCGCTTCTGCACCGCGCAGCGTTTCGCCGCCTACGCCGCAGCGCTGGGTCCGCGTTTCGAGCCGAGAGTGCTGCCCGCCGACGCGGCGAACCCCTCTCCGCCGCCGTTCTTCTCGCAGATCGTCGGCTGCCCGCACAGTGTGGTCACCGCGCATCTGGTCGATACGGCGGGGGAGCCGACCGCCGCGGCCCGCGACGAGATCCTCGCCTTTCTCGTGGACCGGCTGACTGCGGACGTCCCGTTGCAGTGACATCGCGTCCACTGCTGGTCCAGCTTCGCGGCCACTTCCGACGTACAGGAATTCTCCAGCCCGCAACACGTTCTCGGCTCAGGTCCAGGCGTGTGTCCATGTCGAGCCGGAATCGGCCATAAGGGTTGATATTCGACCAGGACAACGGCGACATCGCCCGGCGTTCGTTGTCGCCGATCAGGTCGTGGAATTGCGGATTAGATCGTGCGCACCGCCCGTCCCAACTCTTCGAGGGCTTGATAGGTGGGGTGTTTCGGGCCGCCGCGAGTGAATCGCTGGACGACCCTTCGCACGCAAGATCGCATAGCAACGCCCCGCCCGATCCCCAGCAACCCAGCTGCATCCCTCACCGCAACCCCGGCATCGACCAGCCGCGCCAGCTGATCACCGAACCGAACCACATCCTCCGAAAACGACACGATCGCCGCAACCTCTCGAATCGAGAGTGTTGCGACGATCGTGTGAACCCAAGTTGCAGGGACCGGGGCCGAGGTTCGAATGTATACGCACCCAACTCAATTGGGGCACCGACCACACTACTGCTCTGCGGGTCCAAATCATCGAAAAGTCTCGTTGAGCGGTTTCGCTATCAATGGCCGGGCGATGGGCGGCACACTACCGCAGATAATTCGCGGCGGCTGGAAGTAGGGATGGTGCGGGTTCGGGAGGTGGCTGAGCAGGCGATCCGGGCCGCGGTGCAGATCAAGGACAATCCGGCCGACGGCCCAGCCGCACCAGCCGTCAGACGTAGGTGTAGGGCAGTGAGTTGCTGGTGCCGTCCAGCTCCACGGTGACGGTGACGTTCACCGTGCCTGTCCCCGTCGGGGAGATGGCCGTGATCTGAGTGTCGGAGTCGATGGTGAATGTGGTTGCCTGGCTACCGAACCGCACGGTCAAAGGACCGACATTACTGAACCCGGAGCCGGTGATCACCACAGAGCTGAAAACCGTCGCAGGGCCGGAAGAGGGTGTCAGGGAGGTGAGAACAGGTGCCATTGGTATCAATCCAAACGGAGAAGGTGAAAAAGGGTTGTACTGCAACGGTGTCGCAGATGACCTGTAGGCCCGGAGCTCCGGATCATCAGGTATTGGGGCCGACCAAGCATTCGGGGTGTTACCGGCAGTATCGGCACGCATGTTCACACCAGTAATTTCGCGTCGCCTACATTTCCCCCTCGCATAAATGGGATCAAATATAGACCCATCCACAAAGATACGTTGCCGAAGATCTCAGCACAACAGCCTTCTTTGGGCTACATCATCAAGTCCCCTATTAACGCCGGAATTTATTTCTTGAATTTTGACGATGTTTACTCACGAATCCCAGAAGCGTTTTCTCGAGAAGCTTGATCGCGTGTCCAGATCGAGTTATTTCGATGAGCGCCGCCGGAGGGGTACAGGTCCCGGATTCTGGACATATGTTCAGTCGCTGTGCTTCTGGGCTGCTCGATGGATGCGGAAGAGGTCGACCGGCGAGCCCCAGTTGTCGAGCAATTGCAGCTGAGCAGGCTCGATGAACATCGGCAGTGAGTCGCAGCTCGGGCCGATCAGTGGGGGGTCGTCGCACACAGGCTCGACTTTCGACATCTCAGACGTCGGCACGCTCCTTGTCTACGCACTCTTATACTCTTTACAGTTACATCATTAATCAACGGTGATGCCTGAATCCGTAAAATCTCGACTCCTCAACACGCCCGTCGAGATTCGTGAGCAACCGCCGTCACAATTAACGAACAATAGACGAGCCCAACCCGCACGACCAGATTCAAGTGCTCGAGGGCCAACCCGCAGACTCGGCAGATGCCCCTTCCGCTTACCGACACTTTTCGGCTCGCTGAACCCCGCGCGGGTACCCCTTCCATGAGCCGCGCGATATTCACCGCCATGTAGCGCCATCGCCGAGTCCTCCCCAGCGAAAGTCAATGCCTCCTTGATGAATTCGTCCCGCAGACCCTTGCCGGTCAGCAACCGCACCAGGTGGTGCAGATCGTCGAGGTTGCGGGCGAGCCGGTCCACATCGCTGGACCGTCGCAGCAAGCGCCATCGCGCGTGATGTTGGGTTGCCGGCGAGGCCGCAGCGGTCGTGGTGGTGGCTCATGGTGGCCACGGTCCACTCCGGACAGGATCTCGATCGCGGTCGGCTGGATCGAGCTGTCGTTCCGGTAGTCGATCCTTGTGGCCACCGCGCGCCGTGGGTTAATCGAATGCGGGCCGCAGATTGTTCATGAGTAGGCCAAGGGTGAACTCGAACCGGTCGGGTCCGGTGCCGGAGATCAGCTCGGCGGCATGACGTCGAGTCAGCGGGAATTTCTCGGCGGGCAGGGCGGTGAAGCGGTCCAACAACTCCTCGTGGCTGAGCACCCATTCCTGATCCTGGCGTCGGCGCCGTTGCTGAACCAGCGACTGTTCGAGCGCATAGGCGCTGACGTAGAGGGAGAGCGCGTCGCGGGCCCATCCGGCCGTCCTCGGCTCGATGCCACCCGCGAGCAGGATCGCCAGGATTCCTTCGCCGACGCGCAGTGTCTCGAGATTGGTCGGCACCGTGGCCAGCGCGGCACGCGAGACGCCGGGGTATTTCAGGTACTGGTCGCGGATCTGCGTGTACACCCCTAGTAGCTGCTCGCGCCAGGCAGTCGGGTCCGGTTCGGGGAGCGCAACCTCTGCGTAGAGCCTGCCGATCAGCAGATCGGCGATGTCGTCCTTGTTGACGATGTGCGCATACAGCGACGACGGACCGGTACCGAGCACGGCGGCGACCCGGCGGACGGTCAGGGCGTCATACCCCTCGGTGGCGACGACTTCCAAGGCGGCGTCAGTGATCCGTTCGACGGTGATCGGCTGCTTGCGTGGTGCTTCCGCGACGGACCCCGCTGCGGGCTGGGCGTGGCGAGCGGCGCGGCGTTGGCGGGGAGCGGCGGGCATGCCGGAACTCTACCTTGACACGATCTAAGTTCGTTAGGTAGAACTTTGATCGCAATAACGAACTTAGTTCGTATCGATGTTCGCGGAGGTGTGCGATGCGAGTTGCCGTTGTCGGAGCCGGTCTGGGAGGTCTGGCGCTCGCGCAGGGCCTTCGTGGTGCCGGGATCGAGGCCGAGGTGTTCGAACGCGACCCGGGGATTGTCGCGCGGTTCCAGGGCTATCGGCTCGTGCTGAACCCAATCGGTTTTCAGGCGCTGCGCGACTGCCTGCCGACGCGCTGGCACCCGCTGCTGAATGAGATCGTCATGGACGCCTCCGCCGAGCAGCTGATCCTGGACCCGCAATTGAACGAGATCGGCAGGCTCGGCGCGAGCCGGACTGGCATCGTCGTCGACCGCCAAGTGCTACGACACCTACTGCTGACCGGCCTCACCGTGCACACCGACGCCGCGCTCACCGGCTACGACGTCCTGGCCGGTGGCAAAGTCCGAGCCCAGTTCGCCCGCCGCGACCCGGCCACCGCCGACCTGCTCGTCGGCGCGGACGGCATCACCTCCGCGGTCCGCGGGGTGCTGTCGCCACAGACCACCCCGACCGACACCGGCGTCCGGTTCGTCATCGGCCGCACCCCACTGACCGACGAGTTCGCCGGCCTGTCCAAGGCCTACGGATCGAAGATCACCGGTGACGGCGTCAGCCTGCTGCTGGGCGCGATGCGTTTCCCCACCCCGCCCAAGCAGGCCGCCGAACAACTGGCCCCCGAAGTCTCACTGCCCGACATCGGGGACTACGTGCGCTGGGCCATGATCCTGCCGCCCAACGGCTCGCTCGAGGACCTGAGCGCGCAGGACGCCGTCCTGTCCAGGATGCAAGGTTGGCACCCGCGGCTGCGCGCGCTGATCGAACAGGCCGACCCGGACAACAGCACGCTGCTGTCCATCCGGGTGGTCGAGCCCGGCCAGCGCTGGGCGCCCGGCCCAGTCACGCTGCTCGGCGACGCGATCCACGCCACCTCCCCGACCGGCGGCAATGGCGCGAACACCGCGCTGCGCGATGCCGACCTGCTGCGCCGCTGCCTGATCGAGGCCATCGACGACCGCCAGGACCTGCACAGCGCGGTCGACGACTACGAGCGGCAGATGTTCGACTACGGCGCCGAGGCCGTGCGGGGCAGTCTCGAGAAGCTGCCCGCCTTCGCCCCCGAAGCGAAACTGTCCTGAGCCGAAATTTCACCTCGCAGAACAGCACTGCGGTCTTTCCTCGCATCGAAGGACTCATCTCGACTGGCTGGGGTGCCCTCAGGATTCGCCGGTCAACTGCGTCAGGATTCACCGATGTAGCCACCTCGGACAGCGGCGCGGGCCCGTCAGGCGAGTTTCGCGTCGATATGGCGCAGGGTTTCCTGCAGGGCGCTGACCTCGCCGAGCCACTGGCGATGACGGGCCTCGTCGAGGCAGGCGCGGGCATTGTGTTGCATTTGTTCGAGTCGGGGGCGTTGGGTGGGGTCTAGTCGCAGGAATGGGCAACGCACGCAAGCGTGTTCGTGGATGCAGGGTGTCCCGTAGGGGCGGAAGCAGTCGCCGAGTTCGACCCCGGCGCAGCAGGAAGTGCTTTTCGAACTCGGTCCATTCCTCGGGTGTGACGTGGCGGTATTCGTCGCTGTCGCGAGGGCGCGGCGGTGTGTGATGAATTGCTGGTGATGCCTGATGACATCCTCGGCGAAGACGGCGGTCCAGCCGCGGGTGGTGTCGAGATCGAGGTGGCCGAGTAGGGCCGCGGCGATGTGCAGCGGCAGCCCGGATCCGACGGCCTCGGTGGTGAACATGTGGCGGAAGTCGTGGGCCTGAAAATCAGTGGGTCGCCGTTGGGGTCGGTGAGCTGGGTCGCGGCGAGGGCGTTGATTAGCAGCTTGCGGATCGCGGTCGGGGTATAAGCCCGGCGTTCGTTGCCGGTTCCGCGCTGGAACAGCACCGGCGCGGGCGGGTTCCAGATTCTCTCCCTGACGTCGTAGGAGACGACCAGCGGGATCGAGCCGTCCGAATTGCGCAAGCGCTGGACGATGGTGCTGAGAATGTCGGCCAACTCCGGGCTAACCAGTAGCACGACGCTGTCGGCCTCGGCCGATGCCGCCTCGACAACTGTGGTCTGGAGGAACCACTCCACAGCGACGTTATGTCCGCGAACCAATTCCGCGAGGCGCTCGGCAGGTGCGTGCGCGGTCGTGGCGATCGAGAAGGAATGTGATGACGGTGTGCAGCAAGTGCACAACGGTGTCGATCTGGCCCAATGAGATCCGACGAGTGACCGCGTCATCAACATTGTCGAGCGCCCGCGTGATGTTCGGCCAGGCGCCGATGATGGCTCGGATATCGCCGGGGCCGGTCCGTGGCCGTCGTCGAGCGAGTCGTATAGACGCTGACCAGTTTTCTCGTGTTCATTTGGCTCGGTGTCTATTTCAGACTCGATTCGCGCGAGCATGGCTTGCACCGGACTGGCTTGGGCGGGTGTCAGCCCGTCGAACACCGGATCGGGAGGCCGCGAGTCCTCGATGATTGCCCGCAGGATCACGCTGTTCGAGGTTCGTTCATCGGTCGGCCTCGCTGTCGACCAGGTGCTGTACGCCTCCGCCTTACAGCAGTCTCCTTCTCGGCGGAAGGGGCCACGTCATCGTCCGAACTGCCTGGCGGCACAGGATCGTCGTGATTTGCCACCTGCCAAGCGTCCCAACTCCCAACGCTTCTGGCGCAAAACCGCAGAGGAAATCCTCGAATCACTCGCTAAATATCTTCAACGCATTTCAGGCGCAGGACACTAGATTGTCACGGTATGGGTGATGTCATCTATCCCGCAGTAGTTCTCGCTGTCAGGGTGGCGTCTCGCGCGCTGGGGCTGCGGATCCGAATCCGTGGCGACGTGAACATCCCCGCAACGGGCGGCGCGGTGATCGTCGCCAATCATGTGTCCTACCTGGACCCGTTCGCAGTCGCTTTGGGTGCAGCCGGGCGCTGTGTGCGGTTCCTGGCGTTGCAGGAGTTGTTCGACCACCGGGTGTACGGGCCGATGATGCGCGGCCTGCGACAGATTCCGATCCGGCCCATGAGCGGAGGCGCGGCATATGACGCAGCCACGGACGCACTGAAGTCCGGCGAGGTGGTCGGCGTGTTCGCCGAGGCCACTATTGCCCGGTCGTTTACCGTCCAGCGGCTGCGGACCGGCGCAGCCCGACTGGCAGGCGCGGCGGGTGTGCCGCTGATCCCTGTTGCGGTGTGGGGAACGCACCGGTTGTGGACCAAGGCCCGGCGTGAGCTGATCCAGCCACTGCTGCCGATCACCGTCCTCATCGGCGAACCATTGCGCCCGACATCCCAGGACGATCCCGAGGAGGTCACCGAGCAACTGCGCGTAGCTATGCAGGCACTACTGGACTGCGCACAACGCGAGTACCCGTGCTCTGGTACCGAGAAGTGGTGGCAGCCTGAGCATCTCGGCGGCACCGCACCCGGCCCTGAGGAGGCCGCGGCGCGGGACGCCGATGAGAACGCTAAGCGCCGTGGGCAGGTCTCGTGAGCTCGACCTGCGTGTTCCTGCACGCCCATCCAGACGACGAGTCCCTGTTGACCGCGGGCACGATGGCGCGCCTGGCCGCTGAGGGCCATCGGGTCGTCCTGGTGGTCGCCACAGACGGTGAAGCGGGACTCACGGATTCGCCTGCTGGGACCGAACTCGGCGCGCGACGGCGGCGGGAAACGATGGACTCGGCTGCCGCCCTCGGCTGCGCGCGGGTGGAGTTCCTCGGCTACGGCGATTCCGGATCGGATGGTGCCGCACCGAACTCGTTCTCCGCCACGCCAGTCGAGCAGGCTGCGGAGCGGATCGCCGCACTCCTGGTCGAGGAGCGCGCCGAGCTGGTCACGTCCTACGACCCGGCGGGGGGCTATGGGCATCCCGACCACGTTCATCTGCACCACGTGGGTTCGCTCGCGGCGCGGATCGCGGGCACCCCAGTACTGCTGGAAGCCACCGTCGACCGCGACATGTTGCTGCGGGCGATCCAGATCGCCGCCCTGTTTCGCCTGACACCGACCGGGCTGACGCCGGACCGGCTCGCCAGCAGCTACTCGCCCGGCAGCGCGATCACTCACCGGGTGAACGTACGCGGCTACGCAGCAGGCAAGCGGGCGAGCATGGCCGCGCATGCCAGCCAGGCGGCTGGCGGTGACGGAGTGCGCACGTTGGCCGCTCTGCTGCGGTTGCCGCAGCCGCTGTTCCGATGGGTACTCGGCACGGAATGGTTTGTGCGGCGCAATGTTTGATCTCCGCATCGAACGCGATCTGTCCATCCCGATGGCTGACGGCACGCTCTTGCTCGCCGATCTCTACCTGCCTGCCAACAGCCCGGCACAGGCGACAATCCTGGTTCGGTCGCCGATGGGCCGCCGCCCGATGGGCATCCTCTACGGCTGCTACTTCGCTCGACACGGCTTCCAGGTCGTCGTGCAGGACGGAAGATCCTGCGACGAGGTGTTGCCTTTGAGCACCGAGCGCGAGGATGGCCTTGCCACAGTGGCGTGGCTGCGCGGACAACCCTGGTTTCGCGGGCCCCTCGCGTTGCACGGCATGAGCGCGATGGGGTTCGCACACTGGGCTATTGCGGCCGACGTGACCGAATTACGCGCGATGTCGGTGCATGTGGCGTCGTCGTCGATCGCTGACACGATCTTTACCGGCGGGTCGACCGCACTGGAGTCGGTGCTCATTTGGTGCTCCAACCACAGCTTCACCACCGCACTGCTGGCACCCAGGCGGGCGCGCCGCGCCATTGCGTCCGGTCGGCCCGCGGCCGAACTCGACGTGGCGACCGGAGGCAGAGCGGTACCGTTCTACCAAGCCGTCATCGCTGACGGAGGGCCAGGCAGCCCGCTGCGAGCAAGATTGGATCACAGCCATGCGCCCCGATCCGGCGTCATGGCATCGGTGCATCTGGTCGGCGGATGGTATGACATCTTCCTGCCCGGCCTGATTCGCGACTTTCTCGCGCTGCGGGCGGCGGGCGCCGCACCACACCTGACGGTCGGGCCGTGGGGGCACTATCACCCCCAGCTGTTTCTCACCGCGAACCGCGAAGCACGGCAATGGTTCCGGGCGCATCTGTGCGGTGACCGCGCGGGTTTGCGGGAGCTTCCTGTCCGGCTGTTCGTCACTGGGGCACGGCAATGGCGCGACTACGCCGACTGGCCCCTGCCCGGAACCCGCCCCGTCCCATGGTTCTTGCGCACGGGCGGGGGATTGGCCCGAAATGGCCCTGACGAGTCTGGTGGTGACCGTTACCGCTATGACCCCGCCGACCCAACCCCGGCACCGCGCGGGCCGGTGATCGTTGGCCAATCTCGACCCGAGGACTGCCGGAGGATCGAGACCCGCGCAGACCTGCTGACCTACACCAGCGAACCGCTGAGTGCTGCGGTTGAGGTAATCGGCACTGCGGCGGCGCGGCTGTATTTCCACAGCAGTCCGCCAACGGGCGCAGACTTCGTGGTGCGGCTGTGCGATGTGCATCCCGACGGTCGCTCATACAACATCTGTGAGGGCGTGCGTCGGGTCGGCCACGAGACAACGGGCAAGGTCGAGGTCGAATTGTGGCCGATAGCCCACCAATTCGCGGCAGGTCATCGACTCCGAGTGCATGTTTGTGGTGCCGCGGTGCCGCGCTTTGCCCGCCACCGCGAGGTCGTGGAGCAGAAGGTTTTCCACGACCCGCAAAGACCGAGCGCGGTGGTGCTGCCGATCGTCACCACCACGTCTTGAACGTCTCGAACGCTACCGCCTCGTTGTGGCCGGAGCGATTCACCGTGTGATGCAACGCTCCCACGAACGCACCAGTGGATTCGAGTGGCGTGCCGCTCACGGGTACCACGAGCCGCGATATTCGCCGCCGGGCCAGATGCGCCGAGATCCACACATCATCCTGCCACCGCACCTCGCCGGGCCAACCTTCGAAATCATGCACAGCCTCGTCCAGCGATCCGGGCGGAATCAGATATCCCCACATGCCCATCAACACGTCGACCGGGACGTGCTCGAGTACCGCCGTCCCGCAAACATGCTCGAGATACCTTGGGTCACAACCGAATCGGACATGCTGGCCGCGCAATCCCAGCGCTGCGGTCGAATCCTGGCGATGGGCGGCGAGCAGGTCCTCGAGGAAGGTCTCAGGGTAGATCGCGTCGTCGTCGACGACCACCAGCACCGCGTTCGGCTCCGCCCGCAGCGCGGGCAGCAACTTCGTCGCCGGACCTTCGTCCTCGCACCGCACAATGTCCACCCCGGTGGGCAGCGACGGCGGGTCGGGGTAGGCAACCCCCAACCGGAGCGAATGCCGCGGCCAGGCCAGCAGCAGCCGATCGGCGGGGACGGTCTGGTCCAGAAGGCTGCGCAGGACCGGGCGCAGGTGCCTGCGTCGTCGCGGCACGGTCGACAGTGTCACGACGACGCGTTCGGCACGCGCAGGCACCATCCGCGGAGCCGGGTCGTTCCGCAGTAATCGGGCCGCCCGGGTCACGTCGCGAGTCAGGCTGGCAAGGGTGGCGTTACCGAACCGTTTGCGCAGATGATCAACGTTGCTCCAAGAGATCCGGGCAACATGCACAGGCGAAATCATCAGGCGGCCTTCCCCGCCGTCGTAGCGCGGGACATGCACGCCCGACGTTCCGCCTCGTCATAGCAATGGCGAAGCCGATCCAGCACGACCGGCCAACTGTGTTCCGACGGTGCCACCGTGCGGTTGTGCGAGGTCATCCGGTGGTGCAGCTGCATATCGCGCCCGAGCTGCACCAACGCCGTCACCAGCTCGGCTGCCGTGTCGCCCAATAACCCCTCACGCCCGTGCTCGACGAAATCGGCCACTCCCGTACCGGATCGGGCGACCACCGGCAGCCCCGCGGTGCGCGCTTCCAATGTGGCCAGCCCGAACGCCTCGCGACTGGTCACGTTCAGGTAGACATCCGCGGTGGCCAAGAGGTCACGGATGGTGTGCTGATCCTGTACCCCGACCAACTGCACCCACTCGGTCATGCCATGCCGATACAGGTACCGCCGCATCGCGTCCGTCCGTGGACCGGCGCCGACAACGGTGGCTTGCACCGCGACCTCACCATCGAGCCGTTGCTGCGCCATCCGAAGAACTTTCAGCAGGATCAACGGTTGCCGACGGGTCACCAACCGGCCGACGGAGACGACATGTAGTTCTCCCGATAGGCGAGAGGTGTTCTGCTGCAATGCCGGTGAAATGCCATTGGGAACAACAACGGTCGCGGTCCCGGGCAACGCGCGGGCGACCTGGTCGGCGACCACTGTGCTCACCGCGGTCAGCACGAACCGACGTCGCCAGTCACCGGCCCTTCCGATCAGGCGATAGCACGCTCGCACGGGCGCGTCCCACATACTGTGCACTGTCATCACGGTCGGAATCCGGAGCAGCCCTAGCTGTCTCGCGGAGCGCAACGCGAACGGTGAATAGACGCTCAGATGCACATGCGCCACCTGTGGTCGTAGGCGCAGCAGCAACGAACGCAGGTGCCCAGCCCGGGTGATGCGATGCACCCTGTACGGCATTGCCATATCGCCGTCGGTCCCGCTGGTCACAGTGATCACATGGACTTCCTCGCCCGCAGCTGTTTGGGCGCGCGCCAGCCGCTCGATCTGAACCTCGATGCCACCGACGCGGGGAGTGAAGACATCAGTAAGGTGCACGATCACGCGTCAACCCCTCGACTGGATCCAACGCACCCACTGTGCGCTGATCATGAATCATAGCGAAGGTAAATTATAATGATCAGTGTTCTTGCGGCACTGAGGCAAAGGTGGCGGCGTGAACGAAACTCGGGTGCTCGCCGACGATGGCACCGGACTGCATGTCGAGCTCGATGGCGATCGCGACGCCAAGCGAGTCATCATCTTCGTCAGCGGGATCAACACTGCACTTGTCTACTGGAGCCGGCAGCGCAAGACACTCGCGGATCTGGGCACGATCGTCCTATTCGACCATCGCGGTCACGGCCGCTCCGACGAATCCCCGGTCGACAGCGCTACTGTCGGCCAACTTGGCCTCGACATCGCCGCGATCATCGACTCCGTCGTGCCCGATCGACCGGTAGTCTTGATCGCGCATTCGTTGGGAGGTATGGCCGTATGCGCCTTGGCTGCGCATCGGCCGGAGCTCTTCGGCACCCGCATCGTGGGCGTCGCATTGTTGGACACCGTCCCATCACGATGGGGTGAAATCGCGCTGCGGCTGCCCGGTTTCGTGACCCGCGTGTTGGTCCGAGCGCTCTGGCGGGTGGTACCTCCGCTGCGCCGGCTGCTCACCGATACCAGCGAGCGACGACACCCGACATACGACTCGAGCAGCCAGGCGCGTACCGGTCCGCGTATGCGGCTCGCGCACATCGACCGTGCGCGCCGGCTCGTCACGTCAGTGCGAACCATGAGTCTGCTGGCATTGATCGCCGACACCGCCCTGTGCGACCACAGCGCAGGGTTGGCCACACTCGGGACCACTCCCGTGTTGGTGGTTGCGGGAGATGGTGATCGGTTCATCCCGCTTCGGTACAAAACCGATGCCGCCGCGAGTATTTCGGGTGCACAGCTCGTAATCATTCCCGACGCAGGACATCTGAGTTCGATCAAGAAACCCGAAGAGGTCGACCGGCACCTGCGTGCTTTCATCACGAGTCTGGATCTCGCAGAGCGCCGGGCATGAAGACCGCCTATCTCGTCCTGGGTCCGGAGAGCAGCGGGACGCGCATGTTGGCGCGGGCGTTCGTGGCTGCGGGCTGCTTCGGGGACGGCGGCAGCGGCGCATTACGGGGGGACACGAAGACCTCCGGATCGGTGAATGCGTTTGCTTGGCAGCTCCCACTTCACCCGGAGGTCTTCGCCAGGTCAGCTCGCCACGCCGTTACCAACGTCCATGGCAGAACACCTAGGCTGTGCTCCGGTATTTGTTGCCTCGGATGAACTTTCGTGACTATCGATGATCGGGCCAGGCGGCGCTACCTCGTCTGTCACACAGCTTGGTGGTGCGACCGTCGCATGGTCGACAAGGAATTCGTGGATATCGTTGTTCAGCTGCTCGGCGTGGGTGATGTAGAGGCCGTGCCCGGCGGTCGGGTATTCACGGAAGTCGGCGTGGGGCAACAGTTTCGCGACCCGCCGACTGGTGCGATCGACCGGCGCCGACTGGTCGACACCGCCGTGCACGATGAGCGTGGGCACGCTCAGCTCGCGCAGGTCGGGACGGAAGTCGGTGGCGAAGGTGGCCTGCCACACCGCGGTCAAGGCAAACGGGGCCGCAGACAGGCAGCGGCGGACCTCGTTGTCGACCACCGCCGGAGACACAGCGTTGAACTGGGTGGCGAAATAGGTTTGGGCGCGGCGGGCGAACCAGTTGGGGCGGTCGCGGCGCAGCTCGGCGACGGTGGCATCGCACAGCGCGGCGGGCACACCCTCGGGATTGTCTTCGGTCAGTTCGAGATACGGCAGGGTGGTGGCGAGCAGCACCATTCCGGCGACCCGGTCGTGGCCGTGCCGGGCCAGGTAGCGGACGGCTTCGCCGCCGCCTGCCGAGTGCGCGACCAGCATGATGTCACGCAGGTCGAGGTGATCGATCAAAGCGGCCACGTCGCCGGCCCGAGTGTCGGCATCGTATCCGCTCGACGGTCGATCGGAACGGCCGTGCCCGCGCCGATCGAGCAGTACGCACCGGTACCCCTGCTCGAGGAAATAGGGGACCTGGTATTCCCACATGTCGGCGTTGAGCGCCCAGCTCGCCAGGAACACCAGCGGCGTGCCGGTGCCGTAGTCCTCGTAGGCGAGTTCGGTTCCGTCGGCGGCGGTGAAGTAAGGCATGGCTACTCCGTGTCGGCTCAGTGTTATGCGGTGACAATGGATTTCGACAGTAGGTACGCCCGGGCGGCGGGGAATCTGCCGTCTGTAGGTAATTCGGGCCGGGGGCTACCCACCGACGAGCCGCGCGGCGATTGCCGAGCTCGTTGTCGACGGCGGAGCAGGGCGCGGCGACCGCGACCGTTCGCTGTGCCGCGACCGTTCGATATTCTGAGCCGCCCCCGGCATGCTCAGCGCCCGAGAACGCATTCGGCTGTTCAATGATGTCCGGCGGCGACCGATTCGAATTCGCGGTAGTCCGTCAAGCTGATGGCGTCGGCCTTCTGAAGCGACTTGGCCATCAGTGCGCGCAACGGTGCGGAGGTCATCGCCCGGACCGACAGGTTACGCATGGCGATGGCAGCGCGACTGGCGGGCAGGAAGCCGTTGACACCGCCGGGCGGCAGCTTTTGGCATTCGGTGACGTAGGGGCGCAGTACTTCCTGATAACGGGTGAACGCGGCCGAATAGTCGTCGCGGCTTCGAGCCAGCTCCCCGGCCAGGACATACGCTCCGACCATCGCCATTGCCGTGCCATTGCCGGACAGCGGTGAGCCGCAATACCCAGCGTCCCCGATCAGCGCGACGCGTCCGCGTGACCATCGATCGATGCGGGTCTGACTGATGCTGTCGAAGAAGAAATCCGGCGCCTGACCCATCGAACTCAGCAATTGCGGTGTGTGCCAACCCATTGCAGCGAACCGCTCGCGCAGAATCCGCTGCTGGCCCACCCGGTCGTGGCGGTCGTAGACCAGATCGGTCGCGGTGAAGCCGAACATGGCCTTGGCGCTGTTGGGCCCCTCGGGCCGGATCGCGGCGAGTAGGCCGCCGGGGGCGTTGTGCATGACAAACCAGTCTTCGAGCTGCAGCCCCTCGACCTGCACGGTGAAGTACGCCAGGTACGCACCCAGGTGGTGGACGAATTCGGACTCAGGTCCGAAAGCCAGCTTGCGCACGTTCGAGTGCAGGCCGTCAGCACCCACGACCAGGTCGAAGGCGCGTGATGCGTGGCGCTGGAAGTCGACCACGACGCCGTCGGGTGTTTCCCGCAGTTCGGTGATGGAATCACCGAACAGGTACTCGACGCCGTTGCGACTGGACGCGTACAGGATATCGGTGAGATCGCCGCGCAGGATCTCGATCTCGGCGACCGCGCCCGCACCGTCGAACAGTTCCGCAGGCATGCTCGCCTTCCATTTACCGTCGGCATCGACATAGGCCAGTCCGCGCTCGTGCACGCGCGCTCGTTCGATGGCAGGCAGTACACCCATCCGCTCGGCGACCTCCTTGGCCACGCCGCGCAGATCGACGGCCTGGCCGCCGGGACGAGGAGCGGGCGCTCGTTCCACGACGGTCACCTGGAATCCGTACCGGCCCAGCCAGTGGGCGAACGTCAGCCCGGCGATGCTCGCGCCGGAGATCAGAATGCTGCGATGAATCATGTTGTGAATCTCCTGAAGTCAAGGAAAGGGCAGTGGAGGTAGTAGGGGTGGCCAGCCGAACTCCTGAGTGCGGCGGCGCACCGATTCGGCGAGAGCACCGCCCGAGCCGCGGCCTTCGACGAGCAACCGGGCCGGGTCGGCGTCGAGTGCGGATGCGTGGTCGGCGGCCCACTCCAGGGTGTGCATCGCATCGGAGACGATCGCCGGATCCTGTCCGGAACGCGGCCCGTAGCGCACCGACAGCACGACGAAACCGTGGCTGCGGCAGAGTCTTCGGCACAATGCGTCGAAATCGTCTGCTGGTTCCGGGCCGCCGATCTCGAATTGCAGCAGTAGCGGCCGCGGCGGCGGGCCGGTGGGACCGGGCCAATAGACCTTGGCGCTCCGGTCTTCGACGGTGGTGCGCAGGTGCAACTCGGCGACCCGGCACGGTGCTGGTGCGAAAGGCATAGGCCAACGTTGGCACCCCGGGAGTACGGCAGGGAAGGTCCGAATGCGCATGGCAGTCTTGCGAGTAGGGCATGACCGCGGCGGCGGTGAATCGGCAATACTGCTGAGATGAGTTCCCAGTCGGATGAGAGTATGTCCGTTGCGCCGACCACGCTGCCGACCACGCCGGACGCGATCGAACTGCGCCACCTCCGGGCGTTCGTCACGGTGGCCGAGGAGCTCAACTTCGGCCGGGCCGCCGCCCGGCTCTACGTTTCGCAGCCGGCCTTGAGTAGGCAGATTCGCGCGCTGGAACGACTCATCGGCTGTGACCTACTGCGCCGCACCACCCATCAGGTGGAACTCACGCTGGCGGGCGAGGCGCTGCTGGACCGAGCCCGCCGCATCCTCGAGGGGGTCGACGAGGCGGTGGTGGCGACGCGAGCGGTCGGTGGAGAACTGCTGGCTCACATCACCCGCTACTGGGAGCTCTTAGGTGCGGCCGACGCCGAACTGCACGCGATGCGTACGGCATACGAGGATCTACACGCGCAATTCCCGGCACCGCCGGAGATTTCGATCCGGCCGATCACCGCCGGCGGGGTATCGAGTCTGCTGCTGACACCCGCTCGCCCCGATGCCGGGACCGTGCTCTATCTGCACGGTGGCGGCTACATCGCCGGATCGGCCTTCGGCTACCGCGCGCTCGCGGGTGCGCTGACAGCTGCCGCCAACACCACCACCCTTGTGCTGGACTACCGACTCGCACCCGAGCACCCCTACCCGGCTGCGGTTGAGGATGCCCTGCGCGGCTACCGCTGGCTGCTGGAAACCGGCACCGATCCCGGCCGGATCACCTTGACCGGCGATTCGATCGGCGCGCACCTGATCCTGTGCACCTTGCTCCGGATCAGGGAAGAGCAGCTTCCGATGCCCGCCGCGGCGGTACTGCTCTGCCCCGGTATCGATCTGCATTGTCCCGAGCCCTCAGAGTCCGAGCCTGCACCCGAACCTGCGCAGGCCCGATTCCATCAGCGCATCATCGGCGACTATCTGGCCGGGCATTCCGACGACAACCCCTTCGTGGCCCCACTGCTCGCCGACTTGACGGGCCTACCGCCCATGCTCATCCAGGCCAGTACTGGCGATAACCATCTGACCGACGCGCACCGGCTCACAGATCACGCCCGCGCCCACGATGTGGCCATCAGTTTGGAGCTCTACCCCGTGGATACCCACAACTTCCACATCTTCTGGTCCTTTCTGCCCGAAGCCGCCGACGCGCTCCGCGCCGCGGGCCGCTTCATCCAAGACCACACTGCCGATATTCACGCCCACCCTCGTGTTCGGCCGAGCGCTTAGGCTGAGTGTCCGCGTTCCACACCTCCCGGCACGGAGGCGACGAGTGATCACATCGCATCGTCGCCGCGGCGTGGCGTCGATGCCGTCGAGTCATTCGACCGGTGAGATACGCTGTCTCGCCCACGGGCCGGTCGGGGTTGGTGGTGGTCTTGCTGAGCTGCGACCAGGGCGGCGAGTTCGGCTCGGGAGGAGACGCCCAGCTTGGCGAACAGGCGGGTGAGGTGGGCTTCGATGGTTTTCTCGCTGACGTAGAGGTCTTCGGAGATCTGGCGGTTGGTTCTGCCCAGGACGATGCGGTTGACGATCTCGGTCTGTCGCTCGGTGAGATCGCCGAATCCGACGTTGGTCGCACGGGATCGGCTTCGGCGGCCGGACACGTGTCGCTCGCCCACTCGGCGCAGCGCCAGCCGCGCCTGTTCGGCCAAACGTGCGGCGTTCTGGCTCTCGAAGATCATGAGCGCGCTGTCGAATTCGCGTCTGGCGGCCTGCTTCCCGCCCAGTTCGGCGAGGGCATGACCGAGCAACAGACGCGCCCGGGCGACTTCGAGCGAGCATCCGCTGCGTTGGTACTCGGCGACCGCTTGCTCGGCATGGGCTGCGGCAGCACCGAACTCGCCTCGCGCGAGCAGTACGCGGGCGCGGGTACTGCGGGTGTGGCCGATTCGCATAGGCAGAAACGGCGATGCATCGGCGATGCGCTCGATCTGACGAGTCGCGTGCTCCGCGGCGTCGATCCGTCCGAGTGCCAGTTCGGCCTCGACGAGATACGGATGGAATTGCGGGATCAATGACGGGTAGATCTCGAATTGGCCCCCGGCGCCCAGGACCAGCCGACGGCCACGTCGATACCGACCGGCCTGGATCAGGACCATGCCGTATATCAGCGGTGGGTAGTAGGAGTAGCGGCCTCTGGGCAGTTGTTCGGTGATACGGACCGCGCCCGCACCGGCAGTGAACGCTTGATCCGTGTGGCCCTGCAGGGCCAAGATCCAGCAGCGTGTCGATTCGGCCATCGCCACCATCGGCGGGTTATCCAGCATCAGCGCTACCTCAACGGCCTCGTCGGCTACCGTGAGCCCGCGCTCGAGCTGCCCCTGCATCAGCAGAGCCAATCCCTGCAAATGCAGGAAGTCGACCAGACGTCTGCCATGTCCGGTTCGGCGGCAGAGCCGGATTCCCCGAGTCGTGTACTCGACGGTCATCGTGAACCGCTCCAGGGAAATCGCGGCGATCACCACATCGGCCAGTCCGTCGATCAACGCGAGTGGTATTTCGGCGTCGGTGAGGGTGTCGAGGGTGCGCACGGCTTCGTCGAGGTCGGAGCCCGCTTCCCGCAGGATGTCGCCGAGCTGCGTCGTCTTCAGGAACGCGCTTGCCGCAGTACCCAGGAAGTCCAGGTGTCGGTCGCCTCGCTTGCGCGCTGATTGGCGCACCTTCGCCGAGACGGCCACAGCCTCGGCCCAGTCCCGCATCACCAGGTCGGTTTTGGCGAGTTCCAGTTCGAGCGCGGCTGCCGCCACACTGTCGGGTGGGACGAGGGTGAGCGCTGTCGTCAACAGATGCCGACCCTCGACGGCGTTGCCGAGCCCCTGTTCGATCACGGCGAGCATGGCCATCATGCGGGCGCGTTCACCGGGGTCGACGGGCGCGGTCAGTTCCAGAGTCCGGCTCAGCACTTCTCGGCTCTCCCGAAGCCGACCGCAGGCATTCAACACCTCGGCCAGCGACATCGACAGGGCGAGTCGGCGATCGACGGATTCCTCGTTCGGCAGCAGATGCAAGGCTGCCCGAAACCACCGGGCCGCAGCGACGGGAGCTCGCTGCGAGGCAGCTTTCCCAGCGTCGACGAGTACCGTGATGGCCTCTTCGTCTCCTGCCTCGCCGCAGTGTTCGAGGTGGTGCGCTCGGATCGACAGGGTGGTGCTGCGGTTCGCGAGCGCCTTCGCTGCCCGCTTGTGCGCATTTCTGCGCCAGCCATATCCGCTTCGTTCGTAGACCGCACGTCGAATCAAGGGGTGGCGGAAGGCCAATCGTCCGGGAGTTTCCGTTTCGTAGATCAACCCACTCGCGACCAGCTCGTCCGTTGTCTGGAACATTTCGGTTTCGACCAGTTCGGCAATATCGCTCGCCAGCTCGAGATCGAATGGCTCGCCTGCTACCGCAGCGGCCTGCAGCAGGTTGCGTGCATGCGGGGACAGGGCATGTATTTCCTGTTCCAGAACATCATGAACGATCGTGGGAATACCGTACGAATCACCGATGCCGGTCCGATGCCCGCCGAGAAGGCCGTCGAGGCGAATTCGCGCACGCGAAACTTCCTGTAAATAGAATGGATTTCCACCACATTCGCGATAAAAGTCGGACAGGTCGGCCGTGTCGACATTGTCCGACAGTAGTTCGGCGGCTTCGGCAATCGACAATGGCCCGAGTTCGAGTGATGAAATGGTGTCGTCGTACACGGCTCGAGCCAGCGCTGTCGCGTGTGCAGTGGGGAGTTGCCGGGAGCGGTGTGCCAGCATCAACGCACATCGCGGCACGGGGTTTCGCAGCAGGTGTGCGATCACCTCGAGCGAGGCGTGGTCGACCCAGTGGATGTCGTCGAGAACCAACAACAGTGGGCGCTGGGCCGCCAGCCGTTGCAGCGCCATCCGCACACTGCGGTGACAGCGGTGCCGGTCTATTTGGGTGGATCCTGTCGGTGACCCGCTCCATCGGTGCAGGGATGGGAGAATTCGACTCAGTTCCGACAGACATTCCTCGCCGAGCGCCTTCAGGCTCGTTCGGGACAGTGAGCCGAGCGGTTCGTCGAATGCATCGATCACGACGGCGTAGGGAAATTCTCGCTCCAGTTCGGTGCCTCGGCCCTCCAGCACCTGGAAACCCTGGGCGAGTGCTTCTCGGCGGATCTCCTGGAGGAGGCGGGTCTTGCCGATACCCGGCTCCCCGGTCACCGCGATCGCGGATGTTCGTCCTTTCCGCGCGGCAGTGAGGACTCGGGTCAGCTCGCGCATCTCCTCGACCCGCCCTACCAGCGGCCGGGCCGCTCCACCCGCCGAGACCCCTGACATATCACCTTCCAGGCACTGACAGCCGGGTTTCGCGGGGCATTCGCGAAATCTCCGGGCTGCATCGTAGCCAGCTTCAGCACCGGTGTCTTGTCGATTGCGGAGCCCGATCCCGCTACGATCCCCGTCTCGGAAACGTTGTCCTCTGGTATACGTCGGCAACCGAACCGAGAAAGGTGATCGACTGTTGTCGACCTATAGGTGAGCTGAATCGTCCAGATGTGCGGGCGGTGCGGAATCGAGTCGCTAGCCGGCGTCAATCCGTGCTGAACAGCTTCTCCACTCGCCTGGCGAAGAGGACGTCACCCTTGACACGCAACTTGCCGGAAAGCATCGATTTCGTCCCCGACGCCTGCCCGGACAACAATCGGAGGAACAGGACATCTCCCAGCGTCAGGGACACCGTCGGTTTGACACCTGCCGTCGCCTTCGTCACGGTGCACGCACCGTCGCGAATCGTCACCAGCCACTCGTCGGGAGTCTGTCCCACTCGCCATAGCACGGTTGCATCGACACCGCGTGCTTCGTCAACACTCAACCGGTCCGGCATGCGCGCGAAAACGGTGTCGAGCATGGTGTTTCGTATGTTCGGATCAGCCAGCGCGGCGCGCAATTTTTCATCGGACGTGTTGGCGATGAGGTTCTTGAACTCACCCGGTGAGACTTGCTCGGGGTCGATCTCGGTGATGTCGTACATCGGATTCCCTTCATCGGCCGCCGAATGGTTGTTGCCCGTTCGTCGGCATGGTGTTCGTAGCTTGCCGACCGCAAGCTATTGGCGGGGATCGGCGACATGTACGGGACGGTTGACGGCGCTGACCGTCAGGTCGAGCACGGATTGCGATGCGGGATCCCCCTGACCGATCACCAGCCGGGTCGCAACCGGCTCGTGTCGGCCACCCACTTTGAACCACACGGTCAACCTCCCGTCCGTGGTCACGCTCGGCACCACCTGTGCAATGTCGTGGGCCGCAACGAGTCCGGTGACGCGGAACGCTTCGACGTCGGCGATGGTCTCCTTTGCCTCGGTCCGTGCCGAAGACATCGATGTCAGGAGGTTCGCGACTCCTCGGTGCGGGTCTATCAACGCAGTGGGTAACGGATTAGCCGACCCGTTCTGTTGTGGTGGCGCCGGCGCGAATCGGCCGGCGGCGTCCTGGGTATAGATGGTCGAGTCGATCTCGACGAAATCAACGTGGGCGTCACCGAGTACCGACGGCACCACCAGCTGTCCTTTCGCTCGCGCGTCACCGTCACGGACCACGTCGGCCGACATGGCCCGCACACTCACTCCGCTCAGGGGCGCGCCGCTGAGCTGCAAGGTGATGTGCGCGCTTGTCGTTGCACGCGCCGCCGCCGCCGCGTTGCGGAGCAACTGGGCAGAACGTGGCAAACCACCATCGGCGGTGCAGGCGGTGCCGCCGATCGACAACAGGAGGACGGTCACGGCGATACCAGCGCGTCGGCCGATCATCGGACCAGGTGGGCGGAGTTTGTTCGGCGCACCTTGCCCGACGGTGTCTTCGGTATCGAACCCGGTGCGACAACGGCGACCGAGCGCGGTGTTGCCCCCACGCTGTCGCGGACGGCGCGGGTGACCTCCCGTTGGATACGTACGATGTGCTGGTCATCGTTCCAATCGGCGGACTCGACGGCGACCGCGAAACTCTCGCGGATTTCCCCCGGCTCGAGTCGCACTGCGACGGTGTTGCCCCGTCGGACACCCGCCACCGTCGCGGCGGCGCGTTCGATGTCGGTCGGGAAAATATTGCGGCCCGCGACGATGATGGTGTCCTTCTTGCGCCCACAGACGACGATCTCACCCGATTCGGTCAGGTAGCCGAGATCACCGGTCGCCAACCACCCGCCCTCGTTTCGCGCTGAGCTGTAACCGTTTTCGGTGAAGTAACCATCGGTAACCGTGGCACCGGAGATCAGGATCTCACCGACCGTTCGGGGCTGTGCAGATACTCCGGTGTCGTCCAGCACTCGTGCCTCGACACCGGGAACCGGCGCCCCTAGCGTCACCAGCAGCCGGGCGTCCGCACCCTCGGCCGGCGTCGCGCAACCGGTCGTCTCGATGGCGTCGGGCCGCACCGCATCGGTTTGCACGCCCTTACCGATCGGACTGAACGACACCGCGAGCGTGGCCTCCGCCATGCCGTAAGCGGGCACCACTGCACCTGCGGACAAACCGAAACGCGCTCCGGCCCTGATGAATTGGGCGACGGCGGTCGCATCAATAGGTTCGGCACCGTTCAACGCGAACCGCATACTGGACAAGTCGAATGCCCCATCCGGAGCCGACTCCATTCGCCGTGCCACGATCTCGTAGGCGAAGTTCGGCGCGGCGGTCATCGTGCCGTGATGTCGAGTGATGAGTTCCATCCATACCAGCGGTGAACGTAGGAAATGCGTCGGACTCACACACACCACCTCGACCCCGAACTGCAACGGCGTCGCCACGAACCCCACCATGCCCATATCGTGGAACAGCGGTAACCAGCTCACCCCGACATCTCTGGCCGGATCCATATCGGATGCCCGCGCGATGGCGTGACCGCTCGCGTACAGGTTGGCATGCGTGATGGCAACAGCTTTCGGGCTGCCGGTGGATCCCGACGTCAGCTGCAGTAGCGCCAAGGTGTCATCCGGAACATCGGTGGGCTCCAACGGTGTCGACGAATCCAGCCGGGCGATCGACACACTGAGCACATCGTGCTCGGCGAGGATGGTCGCCGCGCTGTCGAAGGGGGGTCCGATCAACACCAGTTTGGCGTCGATGACATCGAGGGATCTGATGGTGTCACGCGCCCAGACAGTCAGATCGGTTCGATGCGTCGGTTGATGCAGCATGGTGGCCGAGGCGCCGAGCAACCAGCAGGCCAGTACCGCTACCACGACGTCCTCGGGTTCACCGGCAAGAATGGCGACTCGCGAACCCATGGTCACACCCTGATCGGCCAGCGACTGCGCAGCACATCGACTGTGCCGCAGCAGCTCTGCCCAGGTCTTCCTGCGCAGCGCATCGGGATCGCCGTAGGAGAAACCCCGCTCGGAGGCACTGCTGGCCAGTACGTCATCGATAAAGCGCGACATCTAAGCTCCTCGTGGTTGATCGGCCGGTTGTCGGTCCACGCCCAACAACGTTGGTGGCGTGAGCCGCTCGCGTAACCGGCGGCGCCATTGCTCGTAACCGGGCTCGCCCGTGCCGAACGGTTGTGTGCTGGCCTCGTCGACGACCGCGACGACCGCATCGACATCGGAATTACAGAGCACTCGTGCTGCCGAAACCGAGCAATCCGGTAGGTACCCGGCATGAGCTCGCGCCTTTATCGCGAACGCGGCGCCCTGTGCCATATCCGCGACCGCGGGCCCGGCACGACGCTGCGCTGTGCGTATGTCGCTCTCCGCGACTCCACCGAGATAGGCGATGGCGGCACCGATACCGCTCCACATGTCGGCCCGACGGGCTTTATCCATACGCTCGATCCGGTGGGCGATCGCCTCGAGATCCGCGTCGTTGACGAAGTACAACGCTCGCCCGACGCCCTGATCGACGGCGCGCAGGAAGTAGGAACTGTCACCTTCCCACGAGTACGGTTTGGGCCGCCACTGCCTGTCGATCCATCGCTGCGTCTGGAAAAACGCGCCGTCGAAACCGTATCCGTCGGCCGCCAGCCAGGTCAGATGCGACAACACCGCATCGTCGCCGAGGTTCGGCGTGCACCGTCGCCAAAGGAACCGGGGCAGTCGCGGCATCAGTAGCCCATAGCCGACGTAAGCCATATAGGCGTGTGGGGCACCCGGACCCTCGACGAATTGCCGGGCCAGGTGACGCCGCCGAAGGTCGATGAGGTCGCGGGTGACGAGCGCGGTCACCGCCCCTTCGTAGGCCAGGCTGCGATAGAACGGGTCGATATGGTCGAGAGCCGCTGCGAGGTCATCGATGTCGGCAATGTCTGCGCCCATCTCGAAACCCCGGATCACCTGCACGCCAACCTGTTCGAGTGTGCTGGTGATCGGTGCCGATGTCGGGAACCCACGGCGTGCGAACAAAGCGTCGGCCTGAGTGGGTACCGGCAGTATTCGGCGAAGAACGCGAAGTGCTGTCACGTGGAAGCTCCTGCTGCGATCGGATGGTTACGAACTGCGTCGGCGTAGCGTTACCGCACCGGTGAGCAAGGAAGCCGCAGCGAACGCTGCCACGACCACCAGGTCGATCCACATCGTGGTGGTCGGGTGTGGATACGTGCCTATCTCGGTGAGCCCCTGCGCGGCGTAGCGCAGCGGCACGACGTTGCTCAGCCCTTGCAAGAATCCGGACATATCCTCCCGCGGCCAAACGAGACCGCAGAGCAGCAGCTGCGGGATCACCAACGCGGGCATGAACTGCATGGCCTGGAACTCCGATTGCGCGAACGCACTGGTCAGCAGACCGGTCGATGAGCCGAGCACGGCCGTCGCGATGACGATCAGCAGCACTGCGGCGATGGACCCCTGCGATTCGAGCCCCAGGAACTGGTAGGCGACCGTGGCGGCCACCGCGGCCTGCACCACGGCGACCATGGCGAAGGCCAGTCCGTAGCCGAGCAGTAGATCCATCTTCGACAGTGGCGTGCTCATGAGTCGTTCCAACGTGCCGGTGGTGCGTTCACGCAGCATGGCGACGCTGGTGACCATGAACATCGACACGTACGGAAAGATGCCGAGCAGCATCAATCCCAATTGGTCGAAGATGTCGGGGCGACCGTTGAAGACGAAGCGCAGCAAGGTCAGCAGCACGCTCGGCACCACGAGCAGTAGCCCCACCGTGCGGCGGTCGTGGCGAATCTGGGTGAGCACACGCGCGGTCGTGTGCAACAGCATGTGGGCATTCACAACGAAACCTCCGGCCGGATCTCTTCGGAAACCTGGTGAGTCGAGAGGTGTTTCACGGTGGTGGACGATCGTGCTCCGTCACTGGACTCGATCAGCCGAAGGAAAGCGCCCTCCAAAGTGTCGGCTCCGGTTCGCCCCAGCAAGCCCGCGGGGTCGGAATCGGCGAGCACGCTGCCCTCCCGCATGAGCAGGAGCCGATCACAGCGTTCGGCCTCGTCCATCACGTGGCTCGACACCAATAACGTCGTGCCGTCATCGGCCAGGCTGTGAAAGGAGGCCCACAGGTCACGACGCAGCACCGGGTCGAGGCCGACCGTCGGCTCGTCGAGCACCAGCAGTTTGGGCCGGGCGATCAGCGCGCACGCCAGCGACACCCGTGCACGCTGTCCGCCGGAAAGCTTGGCGGTCAGCGTGTCTCGGTAGGTGAGCAGCCCGACATCCTCGATGGCCCGATCCACCGACTCGGCCTTCGTCCCGTACATCACCCCGAAGTAGCGGACATTCTGCCGAACGGTCAGATCGTCGTAGATCGACGGCGACTGGGTCACGTAGCCGGCGTCACGGCGCAGCCGCCGATGCCCGGCCGGCTGACCGAGCACGGTGATCGTGCCTGACGAGAACTTCTGCACGCCGACGACGGTGCGCATCAGTGTTGTCTTTCCGCATCCACTTGGCCCGAGCAAACCCGTCACCGAGCCCTGGCCGACGGTGAACGAGATGTCGTCGAGGATCGTTTTCCGCTTCCGGCGCACAGTCACCGATCGGACGTCGATCGCACTCGACGACGAGTTGGCATCCGATGAATTCATCAGGCCGATCACCTCACTTTCAGACAGAGGAAGGATGTGACACTGTGCGAGGCCGGTCAGTTCGGATCAGGTGATCCGGTAGAAGCGGTATTGCAGACCGAAGCCTTCGGTAAATCGGCCCTCACCGACGAAAAGCGTCTGGTTGACCCATTCGTAGTCGGGATCACCGCTCTCCAGGCGCGGCAGCACCCGGAAGTATTGGTCCTCGAATGCGGTGGGCACCCCGTCCGCGAACGCTGTCTGCACGGCGTCGGTCATCTCGATCAGCCCATCGAATTGGGCGTAGATGATCGCACCATCGTCGGTCTCGAATTGCACGCGTACATCGGCGCGCGCCCACTGATCGGTGCCGATCAGCACCCAGTCACCACCGCCGGGCAGCACTCGCCCGTTGATGCGCTCACCCTCCAGTTTTCCCTCACCGACTTCGATGAACATACGAATTCCGTGCGGGGTATTGCCCACCATGCGAGGAGGATGCAATGAGGCGGTGACTTCACCTTCGAGCTTCAGTTCCACGAGCTACTCCTCTGTGCGGTAACAGTCGTTGCGACGCAGGACCAATGACGAGTTGTGTCCGCCGAATGCGAAGGAATTCGTCAGCACGGCAGCGACATCGGAGTCGGTCGGCGCCGAGATGAACGCTGCGCCCGCACAGTCCTCGGCCACCTGGTCGAGATTGACCGACGGCGGGATCATCGATGTCTTGACGGCCAGCGCGGCAATGGCGGCCTCCAACGCGCCTCCCGCGCCGAGGAGGTGACCGGTCATCGACTTGGTAGAACCCACAACGGTTTTCGCGAGATCGGCACCGAAAACAGCACGCAATGCGGCCATTTCCGCGCGGTCATTGAGGACTGTGCCCGTGCCGTGGGCGTTGACGTAGTCCACATCGGTTGCCGAGATGCCCGCGTCGCGCAGCGCGCTGCGAATCGACCGAGCGGCGCTGGAACCATCGGCCCGCGGTGCGGTCAGATGGTGGCTGTCGTTCGTTTGACCGTAGCCCGCGATTTCGGCGTATACGGTCGCCCCCCGCGCGAGAGCGTGATCCATGTCCTCGAGCACCAGCACCGCTGCGCCTTCGCCCAACACGAATCCGTCGCGGTCGGCGTCGAAGGGGCGCGCGGCCTGCTCGGGACTGTCGTTGCGCCGCGACAGTGCCCGCATACTGGCGAAGCCCGCCAGCATAACGGGATTGACGCAGGCTTCGGATCCACCGACGACGCATGCGTCGGCGTATCCGTCTCTGATCATCCGCATGCCCTGGCCGACGGCGTCGGCCGAGGACGCGCACGCGCTGCTCGGCGAGTAGCTCGGCCCTCCGAATTCGTGGCGTTGGGCCACCACCGAGGCGGCGACATTGGACATTGATACGGGGATGAAGGTCGGTGGGATCCGTTCACCGTCCGGGTCGTTGCCGACTGTGGTGCGAATCGTGTCGGCCCCGCCGAGTGCGCTGGCGATGATCACCGCAACGTCCGACGGATCGGCGCTGAGCTCACCGGCGTCTTTGAGTGCCAGGTCGGAGGCTGCCATCGCGAGCTGACAGAAACGATCGAACCGGATGGCGTCCCTGCGTTCCATCCAGTCCGTCGCCGTGAAATCGTCGACCGTCGCGGCGATCCGGACCCGTTTGTTCGCAACGTCGAACGTGGTGATGGGGCTGACGCCCGAACGACCTTCGAGCAGGTTGTCCCACAGCACGCCGGGATAGTTTCCCACCGGCGACACCACACCGATCCCGGTGATGGCGACCCTGCGCCGCGCGGTCACCGCGCGCGGCAGGCTCGGCGCGCTCATGACGATGTCGCATTCGGCTCGAGATCGAACAGGCGCTCCATCTTCATCGCGAGCTGCACGTTGCCCGCCACCCGCAGATCACCCCGCGACATCAGTTCGACACCGCGCGTCGCACCGCAGGCCAGCGCGACGAACGCCGATGCGGGTGCGGTAAGTGTCGCCGCCGGTTGCGCGGAGAAGGCGCCCTTTTCGCCGATTGTGCAGCTGTCGGGGGTCAGCTCGACGTCGCGTTCGAGTTTGCCTTGCGAGCGCCGGGTCACGGCCCAGCGAATCACCGCACGCTCGGGCAGACCGCCGCGATAGAACGTCGGCATCAAATCGAATGCCGCGACCAAACCCGCTGTGCCGGTGTCGGTCTCGAGATGGTCCGCGAGCCGCTGTGCGGAGATGCTCTCGATCGCGCGCTTGACCCGACCCCGGTCGTTGCTGAGCAGATCCGCCGCGAGCTGCGGATCGACGCCGGAGGTCTCGTCCTGGGAAATGTCGGTCATGCGGTCACTGCTTTCTCGCCGAGTATCGAGTTGAGGTATCGGGCCAATTCGCCGTGCGGATCCGCACCGGGCAATATCGCGCCGATGTGGCCGTCGGGACGCACGACGACTGCCGCCGCGTCAGACAAACCGAAGACCCCGATGGCGTCGTCGCGGAAATCGTGTAAGGCGTCCGAACGCGGTACCGGGGACACCGGCCATACCCGCAGCGGTATGTCACCGAGCACCGACGCCCACGCGCCGAACGAGTCCCGCCATTCGGGCGCGGCTTCGACGGAAGTCAGCAGCGCGAAGGCCCCGTCGGTCAGATCGGCGACGGCCGTGCGTCGGCCATCCTCTTCCAGCCACAGATGTGGTGCGACGGCACCGACTATCACTCTGGGGTGATAGTCGACCACGTCCGCGACAACCGGTTGCGGGTGGTCTTCGTCGGTGGAGTAGACGAATCCCCTTGCCTGACCGTAGAAGTCGAAATGCGGCCGTTGTCGTTCGATGCCGTCGGCCAGTGCGGCGGCCTCGCTGATCTCGGGGTCGGATCCCTTTCCGGATCCGATCAGCGACCGTGCCGATGTGAAGAACTCGTCCATGGCAACGGCGTTGTGCACGCTGCGCGCGGCGTTGAAGTCCGCGACGCGGCGGCGCTCGGGTTCGTAGGTGTTCAGCAGCCGCGGACTCGACCAGCCACGCAGCACACCGTGCAGCTTCCACGCGAGGTTGTGCGCGTCCTGGATGCCGGTATTCATGCCGAAGCCACCGGTCGGCGGGAAGCTGTGCGCCGCGTCGCCTGCCACGAATACCCGTTGGTGGACGTCACTCCACCGGTCGACGGCCGTCGTACCCATCGCCCACGTCCGGACCGACTCGATCGTGATGTCGATGTGGGCCGCACCGATCGCCATTCGGACCAGGCGCTCACATTCGCTTTTGTCGGGCATCGCCGATGGGTCGATGTCGATGCCGGTCAGCTCGAGCAGCCAGGTACCGCGCTGCGGCGAGACGGTGATGAGCACCCCCTGTATGTCATCGTTGATGACCCAGTACAGGGCGCTCTGCTTGCCTGCGACCGCCGAGCCGAGATCGGCGGTGAAATGGATGTCCAACATCGTTCCGAGCGGTGCGCAGGCCTGGACTGTAATGCCGACGCGCTCACGCAACCGACCGTGAATTCCCTCGGCGAGGACCACGTAGGAAGCGCGTAGCGCGGAATTGTCCGCTCGTACCGCGCCGACCCCATCGGGGTCGACGATCAGATCGGTGATCTCCACACCCGACTCGACGCTGACGCAGGGGTAGTTGCGTAACTCACGCAGCAAGAGCGTCTGCAACTCGTTCTGCGGACAGATCAGCGGCAGCACTGGACTCGCCGACACCGTCCGCATGAGTTTCTCGGCATCTCCCACCATGTCGATCTCGCCGAGTTCAGCACCGACCAGGGTGGTGTGGAAACTGACCCGACTGGACGCCTCCAGACTGGTGCCGACCTCCTGTGCCGGACCGAGCAGTTCGAGGTCCCGCAGTATTTCCGCGGTGCGAACATTGACCATCGTGGCCCGCGGATGTGTGGACGCACTCGATCGGCTCTCCACCAGGTGGGTGCGAATCCCCGTGCGGCCCAATAGATGTGCGGCGATCAGGCCGGTCGGACCACCACCGACAATCAATACCTCGCAGTCGTCGACACTCATAGTGGCACCTCGTGTCGAGGCCGCACGGGCACGCCGTCGTCGGCAACCGCGTACAGCGTGCGGTCGAGATACTTAGTGATGGCGGCGTCCACTCGATGACGAAAAGCGATGCGCGCCACTGTGGCTACCGGCAGGCCGATTGCGATCGCCGAACCCAGCGCGCTGACGAAAACGGCCAGTGCTGCTTTCTCACCGATCCCACCGGGCCTGGTGTGGCGGCGGATCCGTCCTGCCGCGAATCGAAATGCCGCGCCGGCCAGCAGGTCCGGACCGATCACCGCGGCATTTTCGCGTGCTGATTCGGCCCGCACCAACACCTCGGGCATCACAGCGGTGACCCGCTCGCCGCTGGCAGCGCCTGCCTCGACCAGTTGCCGACCGAGCCGACGCAGCCGTTGATGCTCGGCATCGGGCACACCGGCGGCACGCAGACCGAACGACGCCTCCCGCCGGCCCAACAACAACCACCGCAGGGTGGTGAACAGTGACACAAGTTGATTGGCGGTATCCGTAACCGCGATAACACCGATTTGGCGAGCACCCGCGGCGGTGAGCATGGTGCGCATACTCACCGCCGCGGACGCCCACATATTGCGGCATGCGATGAACTGCACGACCGGCAGATCGGTCACCAGATCGGGGTAGCGCCGCACCAGCGTTCGCATCGGAATCGACGGGTTGAGGTACCACACCTGGTGCGCGACGAGCACGAGATCTACATCATCGCCTGCTGGTCGACCGCCGTCCTCGATGGAGATGTCCACGGTCGCCTCGGCGTCTGCGGCCTCCGGAAATACCCCGAAGAAACGACCGAGTGACCACGGAAACGGAAAGTCACCGGAGGTGGTGACTTCGATCCACCGGACGTCGCAACCGGCTTCTACCAGTGGCTCGAGAAAATGTTCGAGACACTCACGCAGTTGTCCGGTCTGCGAAAACCAATACACCGCGATCACAGCCGGTTCGGCGCCGACGTCCCGCACGGGCAGATCCCGAGGCGCAGCACTCATGAGCCCGTGCCGCCCACTGCCGTGAGATGCATGTACGAAATCGCGAAACGCCCGGATTCCGGGACCATGCACAGCAGCGTGTCGCCCGGCGTGATGAGCTCGTCGCGCAGCATTTCGTCGAGGATCACGAAAATACTTGCGCTGCCGATATTCCCGACCCGGGTGAGATTGCTGTACCACACCTCGGGCCCCGGCCGTGGAACGTCGCGCCGCGACAATTCGCCGAGCACCATCGACTTCATCCGCTCGCTCGAATAGTGCGCCGGAATCCATTTCAAAGTAGTCGGGTCGAATTTCCCGTCGTTCAGCAAACGCTCATACTCGTCGATACCGACCTTTACCAGATGTGGTAGCAGCGAGAGTCGCTGTCGTGCGACCAGAGCACCGGCGTCAGCGGCTTCCGTTGCGTTCGGATAATCCATCCAGGTCTTCTCGGCATCGTTGGACTCGCTGCCGAAATACATGCACGCTTTCTCGGTATTGGCGTACGAGGTCAGCGAAATCCAGTCGATGCGCAGGCTCACCCCGTTCGATCTCGGCTTGTCCTGGACGACCGCCGCTCCCGCGCCATCGGAGAGCATATACCGCAGAAACGCGGTCTCCATGGGCAGCGAACCTTCCTCGGTCCGGCTCTCCAGCGACTTGTATCGACTGCTCTTGAATCCACGAGAAGCGAACTCGCTGGCGACCGCGACAGCGGCTGCCTTCTCGCCGATTGCCACCTGCAAGTAGGCGTTCTTCAGCGCCATCATTCCCGAGCTGCAGATGCCGTGCGCGGTGACGATCTCGCACGGCGGATATGCGAGGCGGCCATGGACCATACTCGCGTGACCCGGTCCCATCAGGTCCGGTAGCGTCGTGGCGGCGGCAAGTAACTGTAAATCTTCCGCAGCGATCTCCGATCGCTCGACGGCATCCTCCACCGCCCGAGCGGCCAACTCCGTATTCGAGAACACAGTTCGCTGTTCCCGATCCAGGGCGTAATAGCGAGTTTTGATACCACTATTGGCGAGAATCGTGTCCCGAAGAGCAGAGCTCGCGTTTCCCGCTTTGCCAATAAAGTCTTCGATTTCGTCGTTTGTTACCGGCTCGCCCGGAAGAAAGCGACCAGTACTGGTGATATATGCGGTCACCGAATTCTCCAATGCTGTCGAATGTGACACTCGGTCCTCTATAGGGACTTCGCGCTGGATTCCTCCGAGCGTGACCGCACGGTATCGACGAGTTCGCCGAAAGTCTTGATACTGGCGATTCGCTCGTCATTCAGCGAAATCGTGTACTTTCGCTCCAATATGTCCGCAATGCCAAGCAGGCCGAGCGAATCCAGACCCAGTTCCTCGAATGTCGCGGAAGGGTCTACCTTGTCGATCTCGATGCTGTAGTGGTTTTCCAGATAGTCGGCGATGTCGCCGTACACGTCCGTTTCGAGGCTCATCAGGATCTCCGATTCACTGTGCAGATACGGCTCTAGCGGGCCAATTATTTGCAATGAACGTAGCGACAGCATTGTCGAACGCGGCGACGGCAATGTCGCGTTCAAGTCGACTTTCTTCCAGGCGCGGCGTTTCCTTACCGCATAGTCACCGTATGCACAACACGACAAGTGCTTCGAGGATCTCCCCTATCCGGCCCCGCCTGACATCGCGCAAGTCGACTTGCGTATGACCATAATCGGGTCGGCCCAACTGCGCAACACGAGTTGCTGTGACTTAACTCATCCATAGTCAGATGTAGTAGGGGGTTGCGGTTTGGGGTCGAAACCTGGTGGTGGCGAAGCGGATCCACCTGGGAGGGGGCGTAGCGCCTCGCGCATACCCGCGTTCTGCGCGCGATCCTCGAGGCTCTGCACGCGGCAGAACGAGCATCGCGACGACCTGCCGACAGCGATGCGGTCATCATCTGTCGGGTGCCATCCGGTGCTGAGTGTCATCCGGCGGACCCTGGTGCAGAGCATTCGATGCGCCACGACAAGATCGGCGAGCGCTTCCTCCAATCGGTCCGGATCTACTTGCCCACAATCGAATTCGAGATCCAGATTTCTTCCGACCCGTCCGGCTCGACGCGCCGTTCAACTCCAGTCCCATTCGGTAAAGTCTCAATAAAATCCCACTGCCGGGCAATGCGCTCTCGCGTCGTTATACTGCGCGAATGCCTGAAGAGTTGAGCGTGTCATCCCAGGTCAAGAGCACGACAGACATCGTTACTTCCGTCCGTGACGCGGTGCTGTCGGAAATCATGAATGGCACCCCGGTACACGCTGTGTCTGTCGCGGCGGTCGCTCGGCTCGCCGGCGTACACGAGACATCGGTCTATCGTCGCTGGAAGACCCGCGAACGCATGATCCTCGACGCGCTGACGGCGCGTAGCGAGGCGTCGCTGGTCGTACCCGACCACGGCTCGCTCCGCGAAGATCTGACGGATCTCATGAAACAGGCGTGTGATTATCTCGGCAGTCCGGTCGGGCGATCTCTTTTGCAAATGAGTGTTGTCCCGACGGACAACCCCGCTGTGGTCGAGGCGCGGCGATTGTATTTCGACACCCGGCTTCGGGCGATGGCGCCTGTCGTCGAGCGCGCGATCACCCGCGGTGAGGTCCGGCCCGGAATCGCCGCCGTTGATGTACTCGAGCCATTATTCGCCTCGATCCAATTGCGTGTGATCTTGACGGGCAGACCGATAACGCCGGATCTTCCCGAAAAGTTGGTCCGCGTCGTGGTCGACGGAGTCCTGTCCGGGAGTTAGAGCCATGGCGCCATGCCCAAGGCGCGCTATCGCGCCAGCCGCGGCTCGAACAATCACCCTGCCGTCAGTGGCAGGCCGGTCGGTTGTGGGTCGAGGCATTCGCGATTCATTCGCTGAGCAGTAGTGCAGCGACGGCATCCGGGGCCTCGTGCATTGCGTCGTGGCCGGTTGGGAGGTCGTGGACCTGCCACTCGGGATCGGCTTGGAGTCGGGTGCGGAGTTCGGCGAACGGCGTCGTGTCTTCCCATCCCGAGCAATAGATGAACTCCTTGCGAGGGACTTGGGCGAGCGCGCCGGTGAGCCGGACCGTTTGCAAGAACGAGGCGAGGGGATGGGGACGGCGGCGAGGATCGCCGCCGTCCGGCGGTCGGACGGCGTAGCCGGTGCTCGCAGCGCCGGCGGCGAACACTTGTCGGTAGCGCTCGGTCGTTGAAGACCAGCACGACTCGCCGTCGCGCGGGACGTATGCGTCGAGATGCACCAGGCGTGAGACCCGGCCGCGGGCGCGGTCGGCGGCGGCAGCGATCACCATCCCGCCGTAGCTGTGACCGACCAGGGTCGCGGTGGTGATGTGGGCACGATCGAGGAGCCGCAATACGTCGTCGGCGTGCGTGTCGAGGTTGGCGGTCGCAACCGACGCGTCGTCGTCGTCTGACCGCAGACCGGTCAGGGTCAGGGCGTGAACGGCATGACCGGCACGCTCCAACAGCGGAACCACCGCCTCGAACGACCAGGAACCGTGCCAACCGCCGGGCACCAGGACGAACGTCGCCATGCGTTTCTCCTTCTCTCTCGAGCCGCGGCGTCGAGGCACGCTGTCTCGATGACATGCGGTTCGGTCGGGTGCTCTGCGTGACCGAGGACCACTCCGCATGAAGACAGTGTCACCAGATCAGGGTGTGGCTTGCTACCGATAGAATGCCAACAGATACCTGTTCGCAGCCAACCTCGCTGTTGAGGCTCAGTTCAGCCCGGCGATGAAGCGGGCGGTGTTGGCGCGGTGCGGGTACTGGTTCAACTGATTGATGTCTGTCGGGCGCGATCCGGGCAACTGTGCCTACTCGATGCCGAAGTCCTTGATCCTGCGGTAGATGGTCGCCCGCGATATCCCTAGTGCCGCGGCGGCTTCGGCCTTGCTGCCGCTGTTCTCCTGCAGGCTGCGCACGATCGCGTCGCGTTCCAGTGCCTCGATCCGGCTCAGTTTGCGCCGGGTCAGCGAATGGCATTGTGGTGGCAGGCTGTCGATGTGGATCAGACCGGATCGTTGCTGTGAAATGGTTTCGGCTAGCACCCGGCGTAGTTGGGCGACGTTGCCTGGCCACGATAGCTTGTTGAGCTGGCGCATGGCGTCCGGGGCAAGCCGGACTTCGGCGCCGTTGGTCAGCTCGCCCAGCAGGAAGGGGACCAGCTCTTCGAGGTCTTCGATGCGGTGCCGGAGTGCGGGCACGCCGACGGTCTGGCTGAACAGTGGCAGCAGCGAATCGAGAGCCGTAGCGGGCGTGGCCGAATGCATTGTTGCCGCGATCCATCCGCGACCGGCACAGGTCTGGAGTATGTCCGCGATCGGCTCGATCGCCTCGGTCGGCAGGCGGTCCATATCTTTGATGACAACGTTGAAATTGCTGTTGCCGGTTTCGGTGCGCAGCGCGGACAGCAGTCCCTCGGTGTCGGCGAAGTCGGCCGTCCGCAGCACCCGGGCCATCTTGCCGGGGCTGACATGCGCGACGACAGATTTCGCGAGTTTTGTTCGTCCGGAACCCTTTTCGCCATCGATGACCACCCATTCGCGATTCCGGCAGCAGCGTTCGACCTGCTGGCAGCTACGCCGCCACGAGCTGCTCCTACCGGCGATGCCGGGCAATGCGAGGGTGCCGTGTGCGATCGGGTGGTCCACGGCGCGGTCGATGAGCAGCTGAACGTGCAGGACTGTGTTGAAGCTGCTGCCACGTATCGAAATACGTTCGACTGCTGTCACTTTCGCGGTCTGCCCGCTCGGCAGCGGGGCCAGGAGGGCGCCGACGGCCCCGGGACGAACCAGGTCGGTCGAATATTGCAGCAACGCTCCTTGGTCGTGCGGGTCGAGAGCCTGGCGCAGGTAGTGGTTCATCAGCACCACGTCGCCACCGATCGCGAGCACGCCGAGCGGATACTGGCGGCATTGGCGCAGATACGTCTCCAGCAGCGCGGTCTCGGTTTCGCTGGCGAGCGCGCGGAGCCGGTCCTGGATCTGGCTGCTCGCGCTGTTGGCGAGGGCGAGCAGCAGCGGATCTGATCTGCTGGCCCAGCAGGTGAGATCGATGACGCCCAGCATCGAGCGCGTCAGCGGGTGGCGAATGGGCGAGCCTGCACACGCGAGCCCGCCGAGGGTGCCGAGATAGTGTTCGCCGCCGCGAATGAACGTCGGGGTGGCTGTTTCCAGGGTGGTGCCGATTCCGTTGGTGCCGACGAAGTCCTCGGCATAGCTGTAGCCGGGAGCGAGTTGCACACCGTCGAGTGTGCGCATGATTGTGGCATCGGCGGCGTAGCGCTCGAGCAAGAGCCCATCCGACGAGGTCAGGATGACGCTGACAGCCTGGTCGGCCAGGTCGCTCGCGAGCCGCCGCAGTACCGGCGCAGCGGCGCTCACCAGCGGGGAGTCGAGATTCGGGTCCCGCACATAAGGCAGCTCCACACGGTCGGGATGGATCTGCAGCGCGCGCGATCGGTACCACGAATCGAGCACAGTGTCGCGCACCGGCGGGAAATCGAGCGAACCCACGGTGAGGAATTGTTCGCGCGCCTTCTCTAGGCTCACGGCGACGTCGGCTCGAGGATCCGGCATCTGCTCATACCTCGGTGCTTGTTGCTCAACCCATGGTGGCGGCCATCTCAATGGATGACGCGCGTCTCAGATTGAGACCGTCAGTCTATCGCTTCCGCTGTGTTATGGGCACAAGGAGATGTGCTTCGCCCAGCAAAACCAGGAGGAAGACGTTTGAGCCCCCAGAGCCTCAGCAAGGCCCATCGAAAGATCACCGACCTATCGGGGGAGCCGACCTTCGCAGAGGTCCGATCCCGCGCCGAGCTGCCGGATGAGTTCTTCGCACTGTTCCTCGACCCGACCCTTACCCCTAGTCGCGCGTTCTGCCCCCAGCCAGACGACACCTTGGAACGAGCCCAGTTGGCGAAGATCGACCTCGCTCTGGCCCAGTGCGATCTGCGGCCGGGGATGACCTTGTTGGACGTCGGTTGTGGCTGGGGTTCGACCATGTTGCGCGCTATGGACACCTATGGGGTGAATGTGATCGGGCTGACTCCCAGCCGTGACCAGTACCGGTATGTGCGGAATCTGCTGGTCGACCGGGTGATCCGAGGGCGCCCCTATGGTGGGGTGCGGCTGCAAGGCTGGGAGGAATTCGACCGCCGCGCAGACCGGATCGTGTGTATCGGCGCGTTCGAACACTTCGAACGAGACCGCTACGGCGAGTTCTTCGAATTCGCCTACCGCACAATGCCCGCCGATGGAGTGCTGCTGCTGCAGGCAATCGTCGGCGACAACCGCGACGAACTGCGTGGACACGGAATTCAACACACCAGCATCGATGACGCGTTCATGCGGTTCCTCACCGAAACCATCTTCGGCGGCGGCCCGCTACTGCCCCCAAGCGGACGCGATCCCAAAGGTGTCACCGCATACGCCGAAGACGCCGGATTCACCGTTACCGGCATGCAGTCGGTGGGACCGCACTACGCCACCGCCCTCGACCATTGGGCCGATGTATTGCACAAGCACCGCGACCGCGCCATCGAACTCGCCGGACCCGATACCTACAACGCCTGCATCCGGTACCTGACTGGATGCGCCGACTACGCTCGCTGTGGCCGCATCGACGTCATGCAATTCGTCTGCACCAAACCCGGTACACCGCAGTAGGTGCCTAGCCCTGCGCCCACGCGTGGATCCGGGCGCCGCGGCACGGGGCGTGTTCCGCGCTCTCGAGCACGAACATGCCTGCCCCTTCGCCATCACCATGCTGCCGCAGTCCGGGCGGCAAGCCAGCCGGGGATTCGTCGTCGGCGCGCCCAGTAGCCGTAGCGTGCGTAGGCGCTGGCCGGCACGAAACCGTCGTCACCGACACCTCAGGCGAGGCCCGCCTTCCGTGTCGCCGACGAGGGCAACGTCCACCTGGCCGGAGGCAATCTCCGCGCGTCCATGCCGATCGCATCCGATGACGCGCAGGCCGTGCTCAGCGTCAGACATGGGCCGTGTGGGGACCAGTTCATCGCGATCTGTGCGGCCGCCATGTTCGGCTACACCATGATCATCAACTTTGGCGCGGCCGCGGCCGCGGCCGTCCGTGCCGTTCGACATCGAACTGGGCCCGTTCCAAGGTCTGACAGCCGACACTCCTGCCGACTACAACCTGGCCAAGAACCCGATCATCGACGAGATCTGCCAACGAGCCTTCGACCAGGCCACATCGACAATCGTCGGCGCCTAGAACCGCATGGACTGGTAACCACCGCGTTGTGCGCGCTCGCCAGCCTCGCCACTCTTCGGGTTGGTCGGCGACGCCGTGCGCGGGTGCGCCCGGGCCGAGTTCGCCGATGGCGCGATGCCTACAACCCGGGCAGGGCCGCAGCGGACGAGGAGCCGGCCCGGTCTGCCGCGAGTGCCCCGGCCAGCGCCCAAGTGCGATGCTGATCGTCCGGGCCGGCCAGATCCGTCGTGGTCAGCACGACCTCGGTGGCGCCTGCGTCGTAGTAGCGCTGGATTCCGGCGGCGATGGTTTCCTCGTCGCCGATGAGTGCCAGTTCCGCTGCCCGCGAGGCACCTTCGAGTTCGATGACCCGGCGATAGGACGGCACCTGCTCGTAGAACGCCAGCTGTTGCACCGCCGTCGCACGGGTGCCCTCGACATCGGCGGTGACGACTGCCGGGACGAAGGCGACGATGCGCGGTGCGGTTTCCGACGTCTGCGTGATCACCGGCACGATGTGCTCGCTCAAGGTCTTCGGGCCCGCCAGATACGGCAGGGTGCCGTCGGCGAGTTCGCCGGTGACGCGTAATGCTTGCGGCCCCATCGCGGCCACCAACACCGGTACACGCGGTTCTGCCCCGGGAACCGCGGTCGGCAGCGGCGGTGTGACCGTCAGCAGTTCGCCGTGGAAGCCGGCGGTGCCCGTGTCGAGCAACTCCCGCAACCCGATGAGGAACTCGCGCAAGCGGGTAATGGGCCGATCGAAGGCTGTGCCGAACGCGCTGGCGGCGAGCGCCGAACCGACGGCCAGACCCAGGTGATAGCGCCCGTGCGTCGCGGCTTGGGCGGTCTGCGCCTGAGAGGAAACCAGCAGCGGATGGCGGCCGACCACGGGGATGGCCGAGGTGCCGACCTGTAGGCCCGGCACCTCCCGGCCGACGATGGCGGCGAGGGCGGGGGAGTCGTAGTCCATCCGCTGTCCGAACCACACCGACCCGATACCCAGCTCGGCGACCGAGCGGGCCTGCGCCACGATCTGGTCGACGTAGTTGCCCGAATTCGAGGCAGCGAGCGCAATTCCGAGAGTCATGCCAGGGGCAACCCGCGTGCGTGCGCGCCTGTTCCTGAACGGTGAGATGAAATCAGCTTGATCACAAGGATTTTCGTCGTCTGGGAGACTGTGGGCCGATCTTCTGAGGAGGGGACGCGCCGATGTGGTAATGGCGCCAACCTGGTCGTTGCCACCGGACCGTCGACCTCTCGCGTCGAGGACTCGCTGTCGTCAGCCCGACCGCCACGCGACGCGCGTCCGGACCTGCTGGAGCGGTCGTCGACGGCTCGGTACCGGTTCAACCTCTGACAGGGAACCTCATGGATACCTTGCACGGCAATGTGTTCGGGTGTCATTCGCCGGTCTGGTCGGCGGCGAAGCGGGTGGCGATCTCGGTGGCGGTCACTTTAGCCAGCTCGACGAGGAACGGGAGTCGCTCGGGGATCATGAGTGTGGTGGGGCCGCGCAGGCCGAGGGCAAAGCGGGCGTCGCCAGCTGGGGTGAGGATCGGCAGGCCGATGGTGCGGAAGTCGGGGTCGAGTTCTTCGTCGTTGTAGGCGTAGCCGCGGGATCGGGTGCGGGTGAGTTCTTCTCGCAGTTCGGCGGGGGTGGAGACCGAGCGGGCGGTGCCTTCGTCGTAGGGCAGGGTGGTCAGGAAGTCGTCGGGGGTGTCGGACCAGGCGAGCAAAGCTTTGCCCAGGGCGCTGGCGTGCAGGGGAAGTCGAACGCCCATGAGGCGGTGGCCGTCGCTGTCGCGCCAGCGGCTGGTGCCCAGCAGTACGGCGTGGATGCTGTGGCGGATGGCGACCGAGGCGCTGGCGCCGGTGGTGGTGGCGAGCTGTTCGAGGCTGGGTTCGGCGAGGTAGATGCGGTGCTGGCGGTAGGCGATCTGGCCGTATTCGGCTAGGGCGCCGCCCATGCGGTAGCGGCTAGAGGTTTCGTTCTTGTCGAGGAATCCGGCCTGCACGAGGGCGCTCAGTAGCCGGTGGGTGGTGCTGACCGCCAGGCCCTGCTGGCGGGCGATCTCTGATACGCCGCGTTCCTCGCCGCCGCGGAAGCAGTCCAGCACAGACAGGGCACGGGCGACGGTCTGCACTCCGGAAGCTTCCACGCCGGGGACGGTAACACGGCGCGGCGGTGCCGCTGGGCGACAGTCCTTTCCGATATGTGGAAACTGTGGCGTTATCTGGGTTCTGCTCACGGCGAGCGAAAAGCGGGGCGGCAGATTGTGTTTCACCCGGTCGACCGAAAATAGGTGTCCAATAACGCTTCCATTGTGTACGTGTCAAGCCTTCCGATCCTCGGAAAGCATTACCTCGCAACGCCGCGGCTGCGCCCCTACTGTCGCTGCTCATTGATCGGCTTCGATCCCTGACTCGGAAGAGGTATTCCACGATGTTCTGGACGCGCAGGCCAAGCCGTTGGCGTCTCGCGCTCGCGCTCGCCCCCGTCGTTGCTCTGGTGGCGGCGTGTAGCTCGGGAACCGCCACCGAGGCGGGCTCGCGGGCGGAGCTGGTACTGAAGGTGGCCGACCCCGGCAATTCCGGTCCGCTGGCGGTGGCCAAGCGCGACGGTACCTTCGACAAGGCGCTCGCACCGCTGGGCGCGAAGGTCGAATGGGTCACGACCACACCGGGATTCAGCTCCATGCTGAAACTGTTCAACACCAAGGAACTCGATGTCTCCGGTGCCGCGTTCAGCCCGGTGGTCGGCGCGCTGTCCAAGGACGTGGCCGTGCGTATCGTCGCGGTGCAGGACCCGGCGGGCAAGGATCAGAGCGGCATCATCGCCGGCAAGGATTCCGGCATCCACTCCGTCGCGGATCTGGTCGGCAAGCGGGTCGCGGTGAACCCGGCTGCCAAGGGCGAATACATCCTGCTCAAGGCACTGGCGCAGGCCGGTATCCCGGCTGACAAGGTGACGCGAGTTCCGTTGCAGCAGAAGGACGCCGCCTCGGCGTTCGCGACCGGCAAGGTCGATGCGTGGGCGTCGTTCCTGGTGCCGTATCAGGAGGCCAAGGCCAACGGCGGCGTGGAGATCGCCACCGAACAAAGCATCGGCTCCAAGGACAACTCGGTGGTGGTGTTCCGCACCGAGATCCTCGACAAGCGGCCCGAAGTCGCGGCCAAGTACCTCGAAGTGCTGCAGAGCCTGACCGCTCAGCAGCACGACAATCCCGCCGGGTTCGAGAACGTCTTCGAGCAGACCGGTCCGCGCGCGATCAGTGGTGCGCGCCTGGCCGACGCTCTGCGGGTCGGGGCGGAGGCGACCGTGCCGCGGCTGCCGGCCGACTCCGATGCCACCGATCTGGCCGATGTAGTAAATCTGTTCGCCGACAACGGCGTGATTACCCGCAAGATCAGTGCCTCCGACATCTTCTACGACCTGAAGGCCAAGCTCACTCCTGAGCAACTGGCCGCACTCGAGACGGGTCACTGACATGGCTGTGCTCACAGTCCCCGTCGCCGAGGAAGACCTCGGTGCGTTGGCTCCGCCGCGGACTCGGGTCGAGAAAGCACATCCGGCTTGGCTGTCGGTACCGCTGCGTGTGCTGCTGCCCGCGTTGATCGTCGCCGCCTGGTGGATCGGCTCGGCCACCGGTGTGCTCTCGCCGCAGGTGCTGGCCGGACCGCCCAAGGTCTGGTCGGCGTTCACCGAACTGCTGGGCAATGGCCAGCTGCTCGACTTCGCGGTGGCCTCGTTCACCCGGGCCGCGTTCGGTGTCGGGCTGGGCGTCGGTGTCGGGCTGCTGCTCGGCCTGCTCGCCGGATTGTCCAGCCTCGGTGAGGAATTGGTGGACTCGACCATGCAGATCGTGCGCGCGGTGCCGTTCCTGGCGCTGGTGCCCTTGTTCATCGCCTGGTTCGGCATCGACGAGCTGTACAAAGTGGCACTCATCGCTGTGGCCACAATCGCGCCCATGTACGCGTACACCTATCTGGGAGTGCGCAATGTGGACCGCAAAGTGGTCGAGGCTGCGCGCGGATTCGGTTTGAGCGGGGCGCGGCTGGTGCTGGAGGTGATCCTGCCCTCGGCGCTGCCGGGGATCCTCATGGCGCTGCGGGTGTGCTTGTCCATCAGCATCACCGGCCTCATCGCCGCTGAGCAGGTCGGTACCACCGAGGGGGTGGGTTATCTGGTCACGTTGGCGCAGGAGTACAACCGCACCGACTACATGGTGCTGTGCGTGGTGCTGTACGCGGTGCTGGGCTTGATCTTCGACGCCGTGGTGCGGTTGGCCGAACGGTATGCGATGCCCTGGCGGCGGCAGTTGGCAATCCGATGACCGCCGTCGAAGAGTCGCCGCGTGCCACCGCGCAGGTCGCCGTTCGGATCACCGGACTGCGCAAGGTCTTCGGTGACAAGATCGTCCTCGACGGGGTTGATCTGACCATTCGCCGCGGCGAGTTCGTAGTCCTGCTCGGCCCCAGCGGCACCGGCAAGACCACCCTGCTACGCCTGCTCACCGGCCTGGAAACCTCCGACGCCGGGCAGGTACTGGTGCCGACGGTGCGCACCACCGTCTATCAGGAGCCGCGGCTGATCCCGTCCAAGCGGGTGCTGGCCAATGTGACGGTGGGGCAACGCCGTTCGAAGCAGACCCGGGAGGCGGGCCTGCGCGCGCTGGCCGAGGTGCATCTGGACGGTAAGGCCCGGCAGTGGCCGTCGACCCTGTCCGGTGGTGAAGCCCAGCGTGCGGCGCTGGCGCGGGCGCTGGTGCGCGAACCCGAACTGCTGTTGCTGGACGAGCCGTTCGCCGCGCTGGACGCGCTGACCCGGTTGCAGATGCAGGACCTGGTGGGGGAGTTGGTGACCCGCCATCACCCGGCGGTACTCATGGTGACCCATGACGTGGACGAGGCGGTGCGCCTGGCCGACCGGGTGCTCATTCTCGATCACGGCCGGTTCGCGGTGGACACCGAGATCGACCTGGCCCAACCGCGCGACGGCAACGACCCTGCCGCGCTGCGCTATCGCGCGGCCTTCCTCGCCGAACTCGGCGTCGGCACCGCGCCCTCGAAGAACTCAGGAGCATAGATGACCAACACAGCACAGCCCGATCCCGCCGGCACCCTCTGGTACACCCGCTGCCCGGTGCCGACCGCCAGCGGGCTGGCTCACAGTCTGGGCTGGCTGGGCGAGATCGCCCGTACCCACGGCCTGGACTTCGGGGTCCTGCAGGACGCCGGCCCGGAGCTGGCCGCCCGCCACTTCGACCACACTCTCGAGGGTTTGGTGCGTGAAGGCGGCAACGTGCCCGCGCTGGCCGCGCGCGCTCAGGGCTCACCGACCCGGCTGATCGGGCTGACCTGGATCGACGAAGCGCAGGCCATTCTGGCCGGCCCGCAGTCGCCGGTGCGTTCACCGGCCGAACTGGCGGGGCTGCGGATCGGCATCCCGGCCTGGGCGCAGGATCAGGCGCGCAGCTTCCCGCGAGCGATGGCACTGCACGGGTTCAACAGTGCCCTGCGACTGGGTGGGCTCACCTTCGCCGACGTGCAGGTCGTAGAACTGGGTGTGGAGCGGGATCCGCAGGTGCGCACCGAGGTTCAGCAGCGTGCCCGGTCCATCACCTGGGGCGCCGAGGAGTTGCTGCGGGGTGAGGTGGACGCCATCTACGTCAAAGGTGCCCGCGCTCAGGAAGTCGCCGCGCAGCACGGGCTGCGGGTGGCGGTGGACCTGGACGCCACCGACACCAAACGTCTGCGCGTCAACAACGGCACCCCGCGCCCGATTACGGTGCATCAGGATCTGCTCGACACCAACCCGGACGCGGTGATCGGGTTCTTGGCTCAAAGCCTGCGGGCCGCGGACTGGGCGACCGACAATCTCGACGGTGTGCGGGAGGTGCTGCAACGCGAAACCCTGTCCGGGCCTGAGGGAGTCGTGGCCGCCTACGGCACCGAGTTCCATCGTGGTCTGCATCCTTCGCTGGATCCCGAACGCGTGGAACTACTCGGGGTGCAGAAGCAGTTCCTCTATACCCACGGTTTCCTGGCCGCCGATTTCGACCTCGACTCCTGGGTCGCCCACGAGCCACTGGCGCGGGCGCGGGAGCTGGTCGCCACCGGGAAGGTCGCGGCATGACCGAGTCAGGG